>JBOHTW010000224.1:0-2820 GCA_050733835.1 Vulcanimicrobiaceae bacterium
CGCACGCGCCGCTCGCGACCGGTGAGCGGGTCGATCGGCTCACGTACACCGACGCGACCTACCACGGACGGATCGGCTGGAAGGACGCGATTCTCGCGCCCCAGACCGAACCGACCCACGAGTTGACCGCCTATCCTAGCGCGTTGCTCGGATCGCCGCGTCAGCGGACCGGATTGGCCGCGCAGACGAACGCCGCCGGCGTTTTAGCGGTTCGCGAAACTGGCGCGCAGAGCGTCGACGCGACCGCTGCCGGGCCGGCGGTCGGCCGTTCCAACCAACTCTCCGACATGCTCGCAAAGGGAACCGGCAATCCCGGTTTCATCCTGCTCACCCTGTTGGTCGCAATTGGCCTGGGTGCGCTGCACGCACTCGAACCGGGGCACGGCAAGACGTTACTGGCCGTCTCGCTGGTCGGCGCGCGCGCGACCGTCAAACAAGCCTCGATTCTCGCGGGTGCGCTGACGATCGCCCACACGGCCGGCGTGATCGCGCTTGGGTTTGCGATCTTGCTGTTCAAAGGACTGTTCGTACCTGAAGCAATCTATCCGTGGATCACGCTGATCTCCGGAATCGCGGTCGCCGTCATCGGGGCGCGCGCGATCGCACGCCAGGTCTCGCTGCGCGTCCCGTTCGCTCACGAACATGCCCACGCGCATGCCGGCACCCATCCGCACGCGCACGATCACGCGCACTTCGGTGAACCCGATCACGGGCACGGGCACGGCGCCCACGCGCACGGTCACGGTCACGGTCACGAGCCTGCTCACACGCACGATCACGACGACGAATCCCATGCCCGCCAACACGCCATCCCCGGCACCGCGCCGCTGAAGTTTGGCGCGACCGTTTGGGCCGCGATGAGCGGCGGCGTCGCACCGTGCCCGGCGGCCCTCGTCGTGTTGCTAGCGGCGGTCGCACTCGGCCAAGTCGGCTATGGGCTAGTCGTGATCGTCGCGTTCAGCCTGGGGCTTGCGATCACGCTGACGGGACTTGGCATTGGAGTCGTTCGCGGCGCGCAGTGGCTCAGTGACCGCCCGGCGTTTGGGCGGGCGGTGCAGTATGGACCGATCGCATCGGCCTGCGCGATCTCGTTGATCGGCGCCGTGATGCTCGGCCAAGGGCTGGTCGCGCAGGGCGTGCAGGCCTCACCCCTATTGATCGCGGCGATCGCGCTGCTGGCGATCCTCGGCTACGCCTTCTCGCATCCCTTCATGCACGCGCGCGCACCGTCGGCGGAGGCCACATGATCGGCATCGGGCCATTCGCCGTCTTCGCACTCGGCTTGCGCCACGGCGCCGATCCCGACCACCTCGCGGCAATCGATAACCTCACCCGCAACGCGGTCGCGCGGCGGCCGATCCTTAGCCGATTCGTCGGTTCGCTGTTCGCGCTTGGCCATTCGGTCATGGTCCTGGCGATCGCAGCGATCGTCGGCATTCTCGGCGCGCGGTTTGCCGCCCACGGGGCGATCGTCGAAGCGATCGGGACGTGGATCTCGATCGTCGTCCTCATTATCATCGCGGTTGCGAACCTGCGCCAGCTTTCGCAGGGCGACGGCAGCGGCCGGCTCGTCGGCGTCAAGACGCAATTCTTGCCGCGCAGTCTGCGCGAGACCGGCAACCCGCTGTTGGCGATCCCGGTCGGATTTTTGTTCGGCTTCGGGTTCGAAACCTCGAGCCAAGTTGCGGCCTACACCGTCGCCTTTGGCAGCGGCGGCGTTGCGGGGGCGCTCCTGATCGGCGCGATGTTCTGCCTTGGGATGATCGCGAGCGATACGCTCGACAGCGTGCTGGTTCACCGGTTGGTCTCCGACCGGTCCGCGGCGATGCCGCGCACGGTACGCGTCTGGATCTGGTCGGTCACGGTTATGGCGTTGGTAGTCGCCGCCTACGAGCTGGCGCAGGTGCTCGGCTGGCGTTCGCCGGTGCCGGACATCGCGGTCAGCGGATCGCTGGTTGCGGCGTTGCTCGTCATCTTTGCCTACGTTTTTTTCTCAACCAAACGCGAGCGCTGCTCGATAGCCGTCCCGTTGGGCGGTCCCATTGCACGAGGAGAGGAGCTTCCATGAAAGTCACCCGGTTACTCCGGATACTCGGCACGGCATTCGCGCTCTGCGCGATCGCCGTTGCCGGGGTTCTGTACAACGCTCACACGGTCCGCAGCTCGGACCACCAAGACTCGCCGACGGTGACCGCGCATCCGCGCGCCGATATCACCGACGTCTACGTCTTTCCGGCGCCGGCAAATCCGGCCAACGTCGTCTTCGTGATGAACGTCGACCCGCTGTTGACGCCGACCATGACTCCCGGCGAGATTCTCGATCCAAACGTCATGTACCAGTTCAAGATCGCGCACGGCGCGACCAGTCCCGAAGACCAGGTGATCCAAGTCGCGGCGAGCGGTACGACGCCGGCGACGCAACAGATCACCCTCTACGGGCCGGCCAAGCCCAACAGCGTCGGAACCGATTCGACGTTCGTCGCTTCGAGCGGAACGTTCGCGTTCACGCCGGCCGGCGGCAGCGCCGCCGGAACAACCCTAGCCGACGGCATCAAAGCGTTCGTCGGACCGCGCGCCGACCCGTTCTTCTTCGACCTCTTCCAGTTCTTCACGATCTTGCCGGACCGTAATTTCAAAAACGCGCGCACCGGCAACACGCTTGGGACGGCCACGCCGACGTTCAACGGCTTCGCCGCCGGGACGATGTCGAGCACGAACGCCGGCGCCTATGCCTGCGGCACGACGCCGTCGTCGAACGCGCTGGAGCAGGCCGCGCCACCCGGATTCAACGTCATTTCGATCGTTCTCGAGATTCCGAAG
>JBOHTW010000225.1:0-8012 GCA_050733835.1 Vulcanimicrobiaceae bacterium
ACGACGTCGCTGCGCGCGCCAAGCTCGCCGATTGCCCGCAAATCGTCGTAAGCCGCGACGATCTGTTCGTCGGCAACCTGACCGCACGGCGAGTTCGGCAACGGCTCGAGGGTAACGACGCGATAACCCATGCGCTTGGCTTCAAGCGTCAGCATCCGGCCGAGTTGACCGCCACCGAGGATGCCGATCGAGCGAATCACAGCTCGATCGCCTCGATCTTGACGGTCTCGGCGGCAGTTCGGACGCGAAGCCGCTCGGCCAGCGCCGGATCGCCAATCGCCAAAATGCGGGCGGCGAGCAACGCGGCATTGATCGCATTGCCGATGCCGACGGTCGCGACCGGTACGCCGGCCGGCATCTGCACGATCGAGAGTAGTGAATCGAGCCCGCTCAACTGCGACGAGCGCACCGGCACGCCGATGACCGGCAACCACGTCTTCGCCGCGGTCATCCCGGGCAGGTGCGCCGCGCCGCCGGCGCCCGCGATGATCACCGCGATGCCACGCGCGGCAGCCCCCTCGGCGTATCGATAGAGCAGGTCGGGCGTGCGATGCGCCGAGACGACCCGCATTTCATGCGCGACGTCCAGTTCGCCAAGCGTCGTCGCCGCCGGCCGCATCGTCTCCAGATCGGAGATCGAACCCATGATGATCCCGACGCGCGGCCCGCCACCCATGGTCGCTCGCTTCGCCCGAACGAGACGGCCAACCTATAGCCGCCCGCCGAACTGCGCTGCAGGTTCGGCCGGACCGCGCGACAACGCAGCAACGATGCAATCGACAGACTCCAAATCGCGCGTGATGATCGTCACCGGCGGTTCGTCGGGGATCGGCCGCGCGCTCGCCGAGTGCGCGGCGCGCAACGGCTTCAACGTCCTCGCCGTCGGCCGCCGGACCGAACGGCTGGCCGAACTCGAGCGCCGCGCGATTGGCCTGCGCGGCCGGATTGCGACCCTGGCGCTCGACGTACGCTCGCCCGATGCGGCGCGAACGATCGTAGCGGCGGCGGTCGTGCGATTCGGCCGGATCGACGTCCTCGTCAACAATGCCGGCGGGGTCGCCGTCGGCCCGGTCTCGGCGCAAGCCGACGCGGCGTTGCGCGAGCAGTTCGAGACGCACGTCTTTGCGCCGTTGGCGCTTGTGCGCGCTGCGCTACCGGCGTTGCGCGCCGCCCGCGGCCATATCTTTTTTATCGGCTCCGGCGTCGCGCGGATTCCGGTCGGCGGCTTGGGTGCGTATCCCAGTGCGAAAGCGGCGATACGCTCGCTTTCGCGGATCGTGCGCAACGAACTGCGTGCCGACGAAATCGCCGTCACGTACGTTGATCCCGGTGCGGTCGACACCGAATTCATGCCGCGCGCCGGCCTGCACCATGCGCCGCACGCATTGCTTGCCACGCCGGAGATGGTTGCGCACCGCATCTTTCGCGCGGTCCAAACGCGGCCGCGCGTCGTCAACGCCGTCCCGTGGCAGACGGCGCTGGTCGCACTCGGCGAACTACTCCCGACGGTGACCGACTCGCTGCTCGCCGCCTTCCCACAACTCGCCGGCGGCGAACCCGAACCGCTACGCGCCACGCCCGCGCCGCCGGCGATCACAGCCGCGCCGGTCACCCCGCCGGCAACGCCGGCGACGTTCGACGACGCGCTGGCCCCGTTGACGCGCCGGATGGAGAAGCTGAGTTTGCGCACCGGCTTCGTTCGCGACCTGCTCGTGCCGGGCGCTCGGCTCGAACTCGGTGAGGTCGCACTGCGCTGGGCCGGAATGCCGAACAAGAACGAGCGCGGGCTGACGCACGACGTGCTCGAGTCGCTCGCGGCCGCCGGTTTTCTCGAAGCCGACGGCGACGATGCGTTTCGCGTGCTTCGCGCGGCCGACTCGACCGGCGGCGGCGCCGACTACCAGTAAGCGACGTCGACCGCTTCGGTATCTTTGTATTTTCCGAACGTCTTGGGATCGCTGGCGAACAACCGCTTCAAATCGGCGATGCGGTCGCGGTTGAACGGATGGTCTTGCAGCCACAGCGCACCGCGGTCGCCGTACAGCTTGTTCAGTTTCTGGAAGAACCAAATCATGCCGTACGGATTGTAGACGCCGGTTGCCGCTAAGATCCGGGCGCCCTCTTCGTCGGCCTGGGCCTCGATATGGCGTGAGAGGTTGTTGTCTTGCGCGCCGAGCGCCGTTCCGAGCGCCACGTTGGCTGGAATCGAAGCCAGCGGCCCGAGCAGCACCTGCGCGGCGATGCTGCCGAGCGTGCCGATGATCCCAAGCCCCTGCGCATTCTTCATGCTCTTCGCGACATGATGCAAGACCATGTGACCCGTCTCGTGCGCGAGCACGCCGGCGAGCTCGTCGCGGTTGGATGCCATCCGCAACAACGGTTCGTTCACGTAGATGTCGCCGCCCGGAATCGAGAATGAGTTCGGCGAGTCGCCCTTCACGATGAAAAAACGCATCGGATACGGATAGCGATCGGCGACGGTCTTGGAGATCACCGAGCCGACTTCGTTCAAATGCTCGTAGTAGGGCGAGTCGAACAGAACCTCGCCGCTGTCGCGCAGGTCGGTGTAGGCTTCCATTCCGACCTCGGCTTCGTCAAGCGCGAACGCGCTCGACGGACGAGCGACGGCGACGGCGCCGAGGCCCGCCGCAAGGCACCACGCAAACCGCTGACGCTTCATGGGGGCTACCTCTTGGGACGTGGAAGCCAACTTCCATGACCGTATCGCTGGGCCTTCGTCTCGCATTGCTCGGCTCGTGCATGCTGGGACTGTGGACGTATGCCGCCGCCCAAACAAGCGCCGGCCTGGTCTTGGAGCCCGCCCGCGCTACGCTCGAGGGCTTCGCACCCACGGCTCGGCCGGCGACGGGCACGCTCCACCTGGCGATCGAACTCGCGCCTAAAGATCAGCGGCTCGACGCGCTGGCCACAATGGTCGTCGATCCGAGTTCGCCGCACCACCGCGACTATCTTACGCAAGCGCAGTTCGTCGACCGGTTCGGTCGCTCGCCGGCGGAGCTCGGGCAGCTCACGACTTGGCTGGCGAGCGTCGGCGGGCGCAATGTCGTCGTCGCCGGCGACCGATTAGTCGTCGGCGCCGATCTCGCGGTTGCCGACGCGGCCCGCGCATTCGGGACGCCGTTCGCAATCGAAGCGGCCGGGACGCGAACGGCGATCGCACCCCGGGGACCGCTACACCTGCCGTTTGGGTTCGTGCGCGACGTCCGCGGGACGATCACCGCCTATACGCCGCAGTTGGCGGATGCGCCGACCTTGCCGAGTGACTTCCGCGGTGCGTGGTTTGCTCCTAAACGGTTCCGGGAAGCCTACGATGCGGTTGCGGACGGCGGTCGCGGCATGCGCATCGTTTTAATGGAAGATGCGACCGATCGCGCCGACGTCGCGGACCTCACAACGTTCGTTCAAGGTCACAGTGGGACGCCGCTGCCGCCGTCACCGTCACCCCAGCAAGAGCGCAACGCAACGTTCGCTCAGGCGATCGCGGAGTCGGGGACCTTCGGCGCCGATCCCGCGCGCGTCCACGTCGACGACATCGCGAGCCCGTCACCCGACGACAACTGCCGGCGCGACGATCGCGGCCAGGAACCGACGATCGACGTCGACGCGGCGATCACGCTTGCGCCGGCTGCCGGCGTCGAGGTGCGCTACGACGCGATCTGCCTGCCGGGCGGCGACGGGACCTTGGCGCTTGCGCGCGCGCTCGATTCCGCGACTCCCAACGACGTGATCGTCTTTCCGTTCGTCGTCGCCGCCGTTTACGGCCCGTCGTCCGATGCCTTCGGTCCGGTACCGATCCCCTATCTCGAAGCCGCGGTTCGCGGCATTCCGTTGGTCGTACCGTCGGGCGACGACGGCGCCTACGGCGTCCGCACGCCCGGAATCGACCGCGCCGCGGTCACCTATCCATGCGTCCTCGCCGTCACGATCTGCGCGGGCGGCACCGAGGTCGGCACCCGCAACGGTCAAATTGACGAAGGGCCGTGGAACGACGGGCTAAACGCCGGGGGCGGCGGAATCTCGGCCGACCCGCGCCCGGCTTGGCAAACCGCGCCGAGCAGCTTCGAGTTTTCGCCGCAATTCGTCACGACGCGGATGGTGCCCGACGTCTCCGCCGACGCGGCGGGGCACCTCTACATCTTTTGGCACGGTTATGGAACCGGCGGCGTCGGCGGAACGAGCGAGAGCGCCGCGCTGGTCGGCGCCGAGTTGGCGGCGATCAATGCCGCGGTGCCCGCCGACCGCCGGTTGATCAGTTCGGGCGATCTCTACACGTTGGCGGCGGCCCACCCACCGGCGGTCCGCGACGTCACCCGCCCAAACGACCGCAACTACGGCGACAACACGTTGCGCCCGCGCCTCCCGGCCTTGCCCAAGAACTTCGTCGGCGTCCTCCCGTCGCCGCCGCCCGTCGTCGTGGGCTGCGCCAAAGTTCAGCCCCGCGGCTGCGCCGTGAAGATCGGCTACGACGCGGTGACGGGGCTCGGCTCGCTCAAAGAGCGCGCCGCCATCGACGCTTTACGAGCATCGCCGTCAAGAAGACAAGCGTCGCTAGGAGCACGATCGTAGCACCGCTGGCCGCGTGCAGGTCGTATGACGCGTAGAGTCCGACGACCGAACACGACGCACCGATGGCAACCGACGTCGCGAGCATCGGCGTGAACCGGCGAGTCAACTGAAACGCCGTCGCGGCCGGCGTCACCAACAGGGCCGCAACCAGCACGATGCCGACCGTCTCGAGCGAGATGATGATCGTCAGCGCGAGCAGCACCAGCAAGATATAGTCGACCGTCGCCGTTCGGATGCCGCTCGCTTCGGCGACGACCGGATCGAACGTCGTGTACAGCAACGGCCGATAGAGCACGGCAAGCGCGATGACGACGACGGCGGCGAGGACGAGAATAAGGATCAAATCGGCGCGCGAAACCGCTAAGATGTTGCCGAACAGAAACCCTTGCAGATCGACCGCGTACGTCGGCAATCGGCTCATCAAGAAGACACCGAACGCAAACGCGCCGGTGAACAGCACGCCGATCGCCGTATCGAGCGAGACGCCGCCGCGGCGGTTGACGTAGCCGATGCCGAGCGCCGTCAGCACGGCCACAACCGCCGCGCCGACATAAAAGTCGATCCCGCGTAGATAGGCGACGACGATCCCCGCGAACGACGCGTGCGCGATGCCGTCGCCGATGAACGAGAGTTTGCGTAGGACGACGTAGGTGCCGATCGTCGAGCAGAGCGACCCGACGACCAGCGCCGCGATGAACGCCCGCTGCATGAACTCGAATTGAAACGGCGCGAGCAATGAGTCGATCACGGTGCGACCGGCTCGCTGTCCTCGGTGCGGGCGTGCCCATGCGTGTGCGTGTGCTCGCGGATTCCGGCGTACGCGCCGGATGCGAGAACTTGTTCGGGATCGCCGATGGCGAGGACGCGATGGTCGAGCACCATCAGCGTATCGAACCACGCCGCGGCCCGGTCGAGATCGTGCGTCGTCATCACAACCGGCAGTCCGTCGCGCACCAGCTTGCGAATCAAGTCGCACAGAGCCTGTTCGGTCGCCGCATCGACGCCGGTCGTCGGCTCGTCCAGCAGCAGGAGGCGCGGTTCCTGCGCCAGCGCGCGGGCGATGAATGCGCGCTGCTGCTGGCCGCCGGAGAGCTGCGCGATCGGGCGGCCGCGCAGATCGGAAAGCCGCAAGGCCACGAGCGCTTCGTCGACGATCGCGCGATCGGCCCGCGAGAACCGTCGCCACGGCGCAACGTACGCGAAGCGGCCCATCGCGACGACGTCCCAGACGTTCGCCGGGAAGCTCCAATCGACGGCTTCGACTTGGGGAACGTAGGCGATCGATCCCGGCGCCAACCGGCGCGGCGGCGATCCGAAGACGCAGACGTCTCCCTGCGCCGGCTTGATGAGCCCGGCGATCGATTTCAGCAGGGTCGACTTCCCCGAGCCGTTGGGTCCGACGACGCCGAGCGCGCGCCCGGGTTTGAGCGCAAACGTGACGCCGTCGAGCGCCACCCGCGCCTCGTACCGCACGACCAGATCGCTGACGGCGATGGCGGTCATCGCGCGCCCGCGCGCGCCAGTGCACGGCCCCCAAGTGCCTTGACGATGACCTCGGTGTCGTAGCGCAACAGGCTCGCGTAATCGTGCACCAGCGGGTTGGTGCCGATCGAGTCGTCGTAGAGGTTTTCGATCGTCGTGATGCCGGCGCTCTCGGCGAGCGTCTGCACGAGTTTCGGGCTGTACTCGGGCTCGCCGAACACGGCGCGCACGTGGTAGCGTTTGGCGAGCACGATCAGCGCCGAGATCTGCTGGGGGTTGGGTTCTTGGCCCGGCGACAATTCGATCGCCCCGACGATCCGCAGACCGAAGCGGTCGCCGTAGTACTGCCACGCATTGTGGAAGACGATCATCGCGCGCGATTGCGGCGGAATCGTCGCAATCCGCGCGGCGATCTCGGTGCGCAGCGCGGCCAGCCGTTTGCGCTCGGCGGCCGCGCGCCGTTCGAAGTCGGCGCGGTCGCGCGGATCGGCAGCGACTAGCCCGTCGCGAATCGCATCGACGTAACGCTCCGCCAGCACCGGGTCCATCCAAAGGTGCGGATTCCCGTCCTTGATCGGAAGACCGCGGGTGCAGACGACGATCTGCAGGTGAGAGTTCTTTGCCGCGTCGATCGTCCGCCCGAGCCATGCCTCCAGACCCGCGCCGTTTTCGATAACGAGATCGGCGCGGTGCAACCGCTCGATGTCGGCCGGAGTCGGCTGATAATCTTCCGGCGAAGCGCCGACGGGCACGAGGTTGGCGACGACGACGTGGTCGCCGCCGACGGCACGAACCAGCGAGTCGAACGTCGAGATCGTTGCGATGACGCGCAGCGGCGCGGCGGCGGCGCTCGCGGGTGGGCACAACAGACAAGCGAGCAGTAGCCCGAGCCCAAGGACTTTTAGACGCACCGCGCGCACCGGCCGTAGAACTCGATTGCATGAGCATCGAGCGTGAACGCGTGGTGTTCCATCAGGAGCCCCGCGAACCGCTCCATCGCCGCGCAGTCGACCTCATCGACATGGCCGCAGCTGCGGCAGATCGCATGGTGATGATGGTCTTCCGAACAAGCGATATACGCGGCCTCGCCACCGGCATCGGTCCGGCGCGACGCCAGCCCCGCCGAAACGAGCAAGTCCAAGGTCCGATAGATCGTGGAGAGCGCCACCTTGCTACCGGCCGTTCTCAACAACCGAGCGACCGCCGCCGCCGTCAAATAGCGCCGTTCGTGCTGCAACAGCGAAGCGATCTCGTCGCGGTTCCGGGTGTGGTAGTGGCGCTCGGCCTGGGGCGTTGCCATAATGCCTCAGATTCTCAAATTGGAACTGCGTTCCTCGTAGACTGTCCGAATTTCGGAATATTTTTCGATTTATGGCGCAGCCAATTTCCCGCTAGGCGATACATCCGTCCGGCACGTTTCTCCGTTACTGTAGACAAATTATCGTGAAATTGTTTAGCACTGCGACGTTCATCGTTCTAAGCGCGCTCCTGGCGGCGCCTGCGTTTGCCCATCCATTGGGTAACTTCACGATCAATCATCTGTCGGAACTGGCAGTCCGACCGGATCGGGTAACGGTTCGCTACGTCCTCGACCTCGCCGAGATTCCAACCTACGCGGTCATGCGCGAAGCGAGCGCGAGCGCCAAGATGTCGCCCCCGCAGCTTGCCGCGTGGGCAAATGCCGAAGCGAAGATGCTCGCGCCGCAGCTACAGCTTTCGATCGATGGGCGGCCACAAGCCCTTACGATCGACGGTGCTCGCGCGACGACGCGGCCGGGCGCGGGCGGATTGCCGCTGCTCTATCTCGTCGTCGACGCGCACGCGCCGCTCGCGACCGGTGAGCGGGTCGATCGGCTCACGTACACCGACGCGACCTACCACGGACGGATCGGCTGGAAGGACGCGATTCTCGCGCCCCAGACCGAACCGACCCACGAGTTGAC
>JBOHTW010000226.1:0-13653 GCA_050733835.1 Vulcanimicrobiaceae bacterium
GGCGGTGTTCAATCGCTTCGAGTTCGCGCAGCCGCGCGATCTGCAGCGCCGCGATCAACGCCGCGTGCTCGGCGGCCCGGCGATCGAGATCGCCGATTGGGCGGTCGCCTTGGATGATCCAAACGCACCCGACGAACTCGCCCCCGAGGCGAATCGGAGCGGCGAGGCGGGCCGCCATCCCGAGTGCCGGGATCGCCGGAATCTCGACCGACGACGAGGTCCGCCGAATCGCCTCGATATATCCGTCGCGCTCGAGCGCGCGTTGAACTCGCTTGGGCGTCGCGGCCCGTTCGATCGACTGCCGCCGGACGGCGTCGACGGCCGCAACGCTATGATGTGCCAGGAGCGTGCCGTTCGCGTGTTCGAATGCGACCGACCGGTTGAGCAGTCGGCCAAGCGTCACGGCGACATCGTGGAGGCCGGCGGCTTCGGTGGCGACGCGGGTCAGTTCGCGGTGTATCTCCTCGGCGCGCTCGATCGCGATCGCCTGCTCGCCGAGAATCGTGCGGTGAACCTCTTCGGTGATCTGCGTGAACGGGATCTCCCACGGGATTTCGAGCAGCGCGAGCCCGACACGGTCGCCTTCACGCCGCGCGGTCGCGCTGAATCGAGGAACGTAACGCGGAACCGCGAGCCCAAGCGCCGTTAGGCCCAGCTCGGCTAGTTTGGGGATCTGGCGGTGCATCGACCGCGAATCCGCCGTCCAAGCGTAACCCGTGGTTAGCAGGAGTTGTCCGGCGCGCACCCAGGGTGCCGGTTCGGGAATGTCAACGACGTGGACCCAGCGGATCTCGCGCTCGAGCGCCGCGGTGCCGGCAACCACCGTCACCGCGCGCAGGCTCGGAAGCCGCAGTGCGTCTGCGAGTTTCACCCGGCGTAGCCGTCCCGAGTCGCCATCCCCCGGACTTCATCCACGCCTTCGGAATTACTCCGCGCTAAGCGACGCCCACGTTAGCGATGAGTTGAGCGAGCGGCTGCGGCCGGCCGAGGAGAAAGCCCTGTCCGTAGTGACAGCCGGTCGCGCGCACGAATGCGAGCTGTTCGGGCGTCTCAATACCTTCAGCGACGACCTCAAGCTCCAGGGCGTGCGCGAGATCGACGATCGTGCTGACGATCTTGCGGTTCTTGGCCGGCTCTTCCAAGCCGCCGACATCGCGGATGAAGCTGCGGTCGATCTTCAGCCCATCGACCGGCAGGCTCTTGAGAACCTTGAAGCTCGAGTAGCCGGTGCCGAAATCGTCGATCAGCACACGGACGCCCAACCGTTTGAGTTCCCGAATCGTCGCCAGCGCTCGGGTCGGCGCGCGCATCAACGTCGTCTCGGTGATCTCGATCATCAACACCTGCGGCCGCAATCCGCTCCGTTCGAGCGCTCCGCGGACGATGTCGAGGAAATCGGGATCCTCGAGTTGATGCGCCGAGGTGTTGACCGTGATGAGCGAGCCGTCGGGCAGCGAGTGGGCAACTTGGCGACACGCGGTCTCAAGCACCCAAGTTCCGATCGGAACGATCAAACCCGACTCTTCGGCGATCGGGATGAACTCGTCGGGGCCGACGGCAGCGAACCGCTCGGTATTCCAGCGAATCAGCGCCTCGTAGCCGCGCAACCGTGACTTCTGCAGATCGATGATCGGCTGGAACGCCAAACTGAACTCGCTGCGTTCGAGCGCGCGCGCGAGCGCGCTCTCGATCAGCACCGCGCGATCACCGCACTCCAGACCGCGCGCCTCGTGCAGTGCGATCGCACGGGAACTCGCTCGCGCGGCATACATCGCCTTGTCGGCAAATCGTAGCAGCAGTTCGGGCTGCCGGCTGTCGTCGGGAAACGTGGCGATCCCGAGCGTCGGATTGACGCGAATCTCCGACCCGAGCACCGTCAACGGCGAGCTCAGCCGCGCGTGGACGCGCTTGGCCTGACGGATCACTTCGGCGCGCGAGCGCACGTTACGCATCAACCAGACGAACTCGTCGCCGCCGACCCGCGACACGACGTCGCGCGACCGAACCGCGCGGCGCAAGCGATCGGCGACTTCTTTGAGCACACGATCGCCGGCATCGTGACCGAAGCTGTCGTTGATCGTCTTGAAGCGCCCGAGATCGATCATTGCGAGCGCGAAGCTCTCGTTGCGTTCGCCATGCTGCCGCGCGGCGACGTCGATCGCATGAATCAAAAAGGCCCGGTTCGGAAGGCCGGTGAGCGAGTCGTGCATCGCGAGAAAGTGGATCCGCTGTAGATCGACTTTGCGCTCGCGGTAGCGGGCGGCCGTCTCCGTCACGCGCTCGAGAAGTTCGCGCTGAATCGGCGTCGGGTTGGTGAGCTTCTCGTCTTCGATGACGAGCACGCCGAGCGGGCAGCCTTCAACCGAAATAATCGGCACGACTACCACTCCGGGCGACGCCTCGAGCCGCCGGTTCGCGAGCGCCATGCGAACCGTCTCGGGGACCCGGCGAGCGTCGATCAATTCGGTGGCCGAGGTTCCCCACCGTTCCGTCCGATCGGCGAGTTGCAAACGCAAACCTTCGCCGTCGACCAACAGCCAGGAGATCTTCGCTGCCGGGAAGACGCTGCCGAGAAACTCACGTGACAGCTTCGCAAATGCGCCCGTCGGCGGATTGTGAATGACCATCTCCATCGCACTCGCCCGGACCCGTTCTGCAGCCTTGCGCAGCTCGCTTTTGGTCGCGTCGCGGCACATGAGCATCCAATCGATCGCGGCCGATTCACCGTCGTGGAGCGGCGAAGCGTGAACCAAGAACCAACGGCGGTCGCGCGGGCCGGACGACCACGAAAGCTGTTGTTCGAACGACTCCGATCCGGCCAGGTTGTGGTCGAACTGCAACAATTCATCCGGTGGAACAAACCGCCGGAACTCCTCGATCAACGCGCGCCCGGTTAGCGCGTCGGCGTCGCGCTCCAGCAACTGCGAACAGGCCTCGTTGGCGGTCTCAATCGTCGGTGACGCGCCCGGCTCGACATGCACCAATGCGCCGGGCGCGGTCACTTTGAAGAATCCGGCTTCCAACAGTTGCAATCGCCGTCGCACCCGGTCGATCTCCTCGACGCTCAAGGTCGCTTGGGCGGCGAGCGAATGTTGCCATTCGGCGCGTTTGAGCAGGGTGTCGCTGACGATCGCCGCGATCTTTCCAACGACGGTGATCTCGTGTTCGGAGTAGGTGCGCGGGCGCGTGTCGGCGATGCACAGCGAGCCGATCGCATGGCCGTCCGGCGTCCGCAACGGGAGGCCGAGATAGGAGCGCAGGTGCGGCGGGCCGATGACCCGCGGATTCTCGCGGAAGCGTGCATCGACCGTCGTGTCGGGGACGACCAGCGGACCGTCCGAACGGATCGTATGATTCGAGAACGCGAGATCGCGCCGAACCTGCGGACCCGCCAAGCCGAAGCGCGCCTTTGCCCAGACACGATCGACGTCGACTAACGACAGCGACGCGAGCGGGGCGTCCAACAACCGGGCCGCAAGCGCGATCAGCTCGTCGAAGACGTCTTCAGGCGGTGTGTCGAGGACGGCGAGTTCGGCCAGCGCGGCGAGGCGCGCGGCTTCCGTCGCATCCGTGAGCGCCGTCTCTACAAAGCTCGTGGCCGACCTCCTTGCCTCTCCATACCTAATCGGCCGCAGGCCGGATCGCCCATCACCGCTTCGGTAAAGGTTTCTCAACAGAGGCGCCCGCCCCGGCCGGCGGCGCGACGCGCGGCCCGGATTGTCCCGGCGGAGCGACGCCGCCGCCGGACGACGAGAAGGTCGCCGGCGGCAGGGAACTCGGGAAGCGGTAGCCGGACCAGGTGATGTATTCGCGCGACTCTTGATCGGCGACCGTCGCTCGGGCGGTCGCCGTCTGAATCATCCAGTAACCGCCAACCGGGCCGTAGGTCAGGGCGCCGCTGCCACGCGCGCGCGCACCGGCGGTGCGAAAGTGAATGGCCCGCGGAAGAAAGCTCGTTCCGTCGATCGTCACGTCATCGACCGCAAACGCCGCCGCGGCGAAGGGGATCGTGTGGAAGCGGTACTCAACCCGTTCACCGATGCGCTTCGAACCGGCATAGGTGAACTGGTAGCGGCTGACCCGGGGTGCGACCACGCCGACGGCGTAGTGGTCGCGCCGGCCGGTCAACATACGAACCAACGGCTGCGGCAGCCTACGGCCGTCGACGGCGATCGTCTCGTCGCGGACGTCCGCTCCGCTGCGATAGACGCGGTGGGTCTCCAGGAGATTCGTCGCTCCGGCTTGCTCGACCGAGTACACGTACGCCGCGAACCGCGGCGGCGTTTGCGCGGCCAGCGCCGCTTGATAGCGGGCGAGAACCGTGCTCGGCGCGAGTGCCGGGGAAGATGGCGCGGCACCGGCCGTGGTCCACAGGGCCGCGGCCAACGCCAGCGCCCCGAGGCCGGCGCCACGCACGATTAAGACGCGAGCGCTTGGCGAATCGCGTCGATCGCCGCCCCGGCGCCGTCGGTTTTTTTGCCGCCGCCTTGCGCGAGCGTCGCGTTGCCACCGCCCCGGCCCTCAATCGGCGGCAGCGCGGCCTTGAGCAGGACGCCGGCGTGGAGGCCGCGTTTCGTCGTTCCGTCGCTGACCAGCACGATCAAGGAGACGCTGTCGTCTTCGGTCCCGGCGAATGCAACGACGCCCTCGCCGACTTTGCTGCGCGCCGCCTGTGCGATCTGACGCAACGACTCGACGTCGGTTCCGGAAAGCGTTCCGCCGACGAACCGTACGCCGTTGACCTGCTCGGCGCGCTCGACGTAGCGCTCGGCCTTTTTCTCGGCCATGCGCGTGCGGATCTCGGCGCGCGATTTCTCGACATCGCGTAATTCGTGCTGCATCCGGTCGATGCGCGCGCCGATCTCTTGAGGCTTTGCCGATAGTGACTCGGCGACGCTATCGACGAGTTCGAGCTGGTCGAGCACGTATTTTTCGGCCGCTTTCGAGACGACCGCTTCGATGCGGCGCACACCGCTTCCGATCGACGACTCGCTGATGATGATGAAGATTCCCAGTTCGCCCGTCGAGACCGAATGCGTCCCACCGCAAAACTCGGTCGACGGACCGGCCTGCACGACTCGCACCGGGTCGGCGTATTGCTCGCCGGCCATCGTCAAGGCGCCGGTTTGCTTGGCCTCGTCGAGCGGCAGCACGCGGGTCGTCAGGTGATGATCTTCACGGATGAACTGATTGACGCGCTCGGTGACCGCGCGCTGCTGGTGCGGTGAAAGGGCACCGCTGGGCGTCCGGAAATCAAACCGCATCCGGTCGATGCCGACCCACGAGCCGGCCTGCGTCACTTCGTCACCGAGAATATCCTTGAGGGCGCGCTGCAACAGGTGCGCCGACGTATGATGGCGGCGGATCTCCTCGCGCCACGTCGCATCGACCGCCGTCGTCGCACGGTCGCCGACGCGAATCGTTCCGGCCTGCATCGTTCCGCTGTGGGCGATCGCCTCGCCGGCGAACTGGGTGTCGCCGACTTCGAAGATCGCAGCGCCGCAGCGGATCGTTCCGTGGTCCCCGACTTGGCCGCCCTTCTCGGCATAGAACGACGTCCGGTCGAGGATGATCTGGGCCGCAACGCCGGTCGAGATCTCCGCGACGTTCTTGCCGTCGACGATCAACCCGGCGACGGTGCCTTCGGTGTCGAGCCCGTCGTAGCCGGTGAAGACGCTGGCGACCGCGGGCACGTCGGCGACCGCGACAACCGCGCGCTTCTTCATCGCGTCTTCGCGAGCGCGCTCGCGCTGCGCGTCCATCGCGGCTTCGAACTCCGCCATGTTGACGGTGACCGCGGCCTCGGCGGCGATCTCTTTGGTGAGTTCCGATGGGAAGCCGTACGTATCGTGCAAGGTGAAGACGTCGCTGCCCGGCAGCGACGTACCGTGCGCCTTGGCCGTGTCGAGCAACTTGGCGAGCATCTCGCTGCCGCGTTCGAGCGTCTTCTCGAAAGCGGCCTCCTCGGTTCCCAGCGCCGACTGGACGCCGTCCGCAGCGTCGCGCAGTTCGGGGTAACCCGATTCGAGCGACCGTACGACCGCCGGAACCAACGCCGTCAAGAATCCGCGCGGGTAACCGAGCAGCCGGCCCGAGCGAATCGCCCGCCGAATCAAGAAGCGCAGCACGTAACCGCGATCGGTGTTCGATGGAAAGACACCGTCGGCGATCAGAAATGTCGCGGCTCGCGCGTGATCCGCGATGATCCGCTGCCGTACGAGCTGCTCGGCGGCGGCGAGCGAACTCGGCCCGATCGGCGGCTGAGCCGCGATCAGATCGGTGAACAGGTCGGTCTCATACATCGACGTCTTGCCGTTGACCGCGGCGAGCATCCGCTCGAAGCCGGCACCGGTGTCGATGCCTTTGCGCGGCAAATCATGCAACTCGCCGTCGGCGGTTCGATTGTACTGTTGAAAGACGAGATTCCACAGTTCGACGAACCGCGTGCCGAGGTTCGGCCCGGTGTCGTCGGGTCCGCTCGCGTTGGCGGCGCTGGTATCGTAAAAGATCTCGCTGCACGGACCGCACGGGCCCGTCGGTCCCATCGTCCAGAAGTTGTCTTGATCGAACCGCGTGATCTTCGAACTCGCGATGCCGACTTCGAACTCCCAAAGGCGCTGGGCCTCATCGTCGCTCGTGTGGACGGTGACGTAGAGACGCCGCTCGTCGAGTCTGAGGACCTGCGTCAGGTACTCCCAGGCCATCAGGATCGCTTCGCGCTTATAGTAGTCGCCGAAGCTGAAGTTCCCAAGCATCTCGAGGAAGGTGCCGTGGCGGCCCGTCCGGCCGACGTTCTCGATGTCGCTCTTGGCGCCGGCGACCCGCAGACAGCGCTGAACGCTGACCGCGCGGGGCGCGGGTGGCGGCACCTCGCCAAGAAACGCCGGAACGAACGGCTCCATTCCGGCAATCGTAAACAGCGTCGTTGACATCTCAGCGGGAATCAACGTTGCCGACGGGACGTGTCTATGGCGTTTCGCGACGAAGAAGTCGACGAACGACGCGCGTAGCTCCGAACTGGTCATCACGCCAACGGAATTTCCGGGCGGCTCAGGCTTTTGCCTAGTCGGCTTGGTGATCGTGTTCATAGGTTATCCCAAATATCGGCCGGTTATCGGCAGTTCTCGCGTTCGAGCGCGATGGAAGCGGTCGGAATCAGCCGCCTGGGCCGGCGGCCGGCTCCGTCGGCTCGGCGATCGCTGCCCGGAGCTTCTCGATCGCCTTTTGCTGGAGGCGCGAGACGTGCATCTGCGAGACCCCAAGCCGCTTGGCGGTCTCAGTTTGGGAGAGGTTATCGAAATAGCGCAGGAACAGGATCACCCGCTCGCGCCGGGTCAGGACGTGGAACGCCCGCTCGAGGATCGCTTTGTCCTCGAACAACTCGAGGCCGCTCTCGGGACTCGCCAACGTCTCCCCGAGCGTCTGGCTCCGTTTCTCCCCGTCGCCGACCAGTTCGCTGTCGAGGGAGAGCAAATTATAGGCGCCGCCGAGTTCTTGGGCTTCGAGGATCGACTCTTGTGAGACGCTGAGCTCGTGGGCCAGTTCGTCGACGGTCGGCGAGTGCCCAAGCGACAGCGTCAGCCGTTCGATCGCCCGGTTCACCGCCAGGTTCAGCTCTTGCAGCCGGCGCGGGACGCGAACCGCCCAGCCCTTGTCGCGGAAGTAGCGCTTGATCTCGCCGACGATCGTCGGGGTCGCGTAGGTCGTGAAGCCGACCCCGCGCCCGTGGTCGAACCGGTCGATCGCTTTGAGCAGACCGACGGCACCGACCTGGATCAGATCGTCGAGCGGTTCGCCGCGGTTGGCGAACTTGGTTGCAAGGTACCGCACGAGTTTAAGCTGGCCAACCACCAGTTCGTCGCGGAGCCGCGAGTACTCGCTCGGGTCGGCCGCCGGGTCTCGATTCGAAACCAGATCGCGCGCCTCGCAGAAGCGCGTGAAGACCGAGACGTTGTGGCGCGCGCCGGGTTGCGCAGCGACCCGTTGCGTACGCGGCACCTGCACCTAGGGCGCGACGCGCTTGCTCATCAGCAACTCGGTCCCCGTCTTTGGATCGACGTGGTATTCGACCGAATCCATCAGTGACTGGATGAGAAAGATGCCGAGGCCATCCATCGCCGGCTCGTCACCGACGGGCGCCGGCCGTGCGCGCCGGCTGCGCGCGCCGCCGCCCGCGTCGCGAACCCGCACTCGCAGCTCGCGTTCATCGACCTCGCAGTGAATCTCGATAGCATCGCTGGCCGCCGCATGGTGAATGCAGTTCGTGCAAGCCTCGGCGACCGCCAGTTTGACGTCTTCGATCTCCTCGTAGGAGAACTCGAGCCGATTGGCAACGGCGGCAATCGCCAGCCGGGCGACGGCGACCCATTCGGCTTCAGCCGGAATGCGTAGCTCGACTGTCCCGTGCGCCGCCGCCGCCACCGACTTCCCCGGCTTCACCCGAGCGCGTTCACGGCGCTCTGCTCGTCGCCGAATATCCCGAAGATCTTTACCAATCCGGTGATGTCGAAGATCTTCTTGATCTGCGGGCTCGTACAGACCAGATTGACCGACCCGCCGTGCTCGCGAACGCGTTTGAGGCCGCCGATCAACACGCCCAATCCGGTTGAGTCGATGTAACGGACCTTTTCGAGGCTTATGACGAGGTGATAGTTGCCGTCGTCGATCAGTTCGCTCAGCGCATCCTTGACTTTGGGCGAAGTGTAGACGTCGATCTCTCCCCCGATATCGACGACTTGAGCATGATCGTTAGCTTTGCGAACCGATACAGTAATGTCCAAACCTTGCTCCTACGATTGCGTGTCCAGCCGAGCGCGTTCGCTCGCTGCGGTCGTCTTGGCTTCGTCGACCGCGGCGTCGATCTGCGTGCGCGCGTTGGAGAGTAGATGCTTGCCTCGAGTATACATTCCGCTGGCACCGACACTGAGATCGCCGGCTGCGGCGCGCACCCGGTCGGACGCATCGCCGGCGGATTCGCGCAACCGGCCACGCGTCTCGTCGCCGCTTTGCGGCGCGACCAACAACCCGACCGCGGCGCCGACCAGTGCCCCCGTGAGCAGGCCGGTCAAAAATGAACCCGCGGCCCCAGAACCTCCGCTTCCATCATTATCCGGCGGCATTGTTCCCTCCGCCCTTGCCGCGCGTCAGCCGCTTCAAGCCCGCCGTCACGCCGCTGAGCGTCGAGCCGAGGTTTACGAGCGAGGGCGTGATCGCATCCTGGGCGACCGCCGAGGTCTTGCTTAAATGGCCGGCAACCGTCTCGAGGTGCGCCGCCACGCCGCCCAGCTTGGCGAGCGTCAGGTCGGCGGTGTCGGCGATCCCGCTGACGTGCGAGAGGGTCTGCGCAACCGGCGGACCGAGCGAACCCAATTGCCGGTCGACTTCATCGAGCGTCGTATGCAGGCGTCTGACGATGCCCGCCAACCGAACGCACAGCAGCAGCACGCCGATGCCGACTAGGAAAATTCCGACCCCGACCCCGACGTCGAGAACGATCGACCAATCAAACGTTTGCACGAAGCGTACTCCCCAAAGATTTCACCGCTCGACCATTTCGCCGACGGACGCCACGATCTTGGGTACCCGGGCAATAACGCTTTCAATCTCCTCCTCGCTCGTTGTCCGGCCGAGCGAGAAGCGAACCGTGCCCGTGCGCGCCCAGTCCGGCGCGCCGATGGCGACCAGCACGTGGCTCGGCTCGACGGCTCCGGCGGCGCAGGCGCTGCCGGCCGAGACCGCGATCCCCTCGAGGTCTAACCGAGCGAGCAAGGCCTGGCCGTCAACCGCGCCGAGGGCGATGCTCGCGACGTGCGGCGCGCGCGGAACCGCGCCCGCATGAACCTGCGCGCCGGGCAACGCTGCAAGCAACCCGCGCTCGAGGCGCTCGCGCAGGCGTTCGATGCGGGCGGCGGCGCCGGAACGTTCGGCGACGCTCAACTCGAGCGCCCGCGCCAACCCGGCGATTCCTGCGACGTTCTCGGTCCCAGCCCGGCGCGCACCCTCCTGGCCGCCGCCGGCGACGATCGGCACCAGCGGCGTTGGGCCGCGAACGTAGAGCACGCCGACGCCTTTGGGACCGTAAAACTTGTGCGCCGAGAGCGACAGCAAGTCGACGCCCAGCGCGCCGGCGTCGATTTCAACCAGCGTCGCTTGCACGGCGTCGGTATGAAACGTCACGTCGCGCGCGCGCGCGATCGCCGCAAGTTCGGCGATCGGATTGCGCGTTCCGAGTTCGTTATTGACCATCACGATCGATGCGAGCGTGGTCGTCGGCCGGAGCGCGGCGGCGAACGCATCCGGCGCGACTCGGCCGCCCGAATCGACCGGCAGTTCGGTGATCTCCCAGCCATCGTCGCGCAGCAAGCCGCAGGCGTGCAGCACCGCATGGTGTTCGACCGCCGTCGTCACGACGTGCCGGCCGCGTTCGCGCCGCGCGCGCGCAGCACCCACGATCGCGAGATTGTCGGCCTCCGAGCCGCTGCCGGTAAAGACGATCTCGCGCGGCCGGGCCCCGAGCGACCGGGCGACGCTCGCCCGCGCCGCGTCGAGGGCTGCGCGCGCGCGGCGACCTTCGGCGTGCAACGAACTCGGGTTATATCCGTTGGCCGTAAAGTGCGGCAACATTGCTTCGACGACCTCGGGGCGAACCAGCGTCGTCGCAGCGTGGTCGAGATAGATGCGGTTCATGGTTCGAAGTAACGGTGACCTTCGACGTTGGGTGGGCGATAGCTCTGCTCGTGCTCGCGGCCGAAGCCCAAGCCGCGCATCAGCCGGGTCGGCGCATTGCGCAGATGGAGCGGAACCGGCTCGTTGCGGGTCTGCTCGATATCGCGCATTGCGGCCGCATACGCGCGGCCGACGGCGTTGCTCTTCGGCGCGGTGGCTAGGTAGAGCGTCGCATGGGCGAGCGCATAAAAGCCCTCGGGCATTCCGACGAAATGAACCGCCTGTTGGGCGGCGACCGCGACTTCGAGCCCGCGTGAGTCGGCGAGTCCAACATCCTCCGAAGCGAAGACCACCAAGCGCCGCACGATGAACAGGGGGTCTTCGCCCGCGTCAACCATCCGCGCCAACCAGTAGAGCGCCGCGTCCGGGTCGCTGCCGCGGATCGACTTGATGAACGCGCTGATCACGTCGTAATGCTGATCGCCGCCTTTGTCGTAGACGACCGCTCGGCGTTGCAGGGCATCGGTGACCGCGGCGACGTCGATCCACCGTTCGCCGGCGGCATCCGGCGGGGCGACTTCGGCGGCATACTCGAGCGTCCCGAGAGCAACTCGCGCGTCACCGCCGGCCAGCCGGACCAGTTCGGCGAATGCCGCGTCGTCGATCGCGATCTTACGGTTACCCAACCCCCGGTCCGGATCGGCGAGCGCGCGCCGCACGATCGTCGTGATCTCATCATCGCCGAGCGGCTGCAGCACGAAGACGCGCGCGCGGGAGAGCAGCGCCGCGTTGACCTCGAACGACGGATTCTCGGTGGTCGCCCCGATCAACGTGATCGTTCCGTCCTCGACATACGGCAGAATCGCATCCTGCTGGGCTTTATTGAAGCGGTGAATCTCGTCGACGAACAGCACGGTTCGCTTGCCGAGCCGGCGTGAAGCCTGCGCCTCGGCAACGACCGCCCGCAAGTCGGCGACCCCGGCGCTGACGGCCGAGAGCGCCACGAACCGTGCGTCGGTCGCGCGCGCGATTACTTCGGCGAGCGTCGTCTTGCCGGTTCCCGGCGGGCCCCATAAAACGATTGACGGAACGACGTCGCGTTCGATTGCGCGGCGCAACGCGCGTCCCTCGCCAACGAGTTGCCCCTGCCCGACGAACTCGTCGAGCGTTCGCGGTCGCATCCGGGCGGCCAGCGGCGCACCCGCGCCGCTCTCGAATAAGCCGACCTCGGGACCGCGGCCGCGGTTCACGTCGATCGCCGCTTCGGCTTGCCCGTTGGCGATGCGCGCGGCGCCGGCGATGCGGCGGCCGGTCCCGGCGTCACCGTCTCGGCCGGGCCGCGCAGGATGACATTGCCCTGCGCGTGACCCGCGCCGGTTTGCGTATTGTAGTCGACCGTGTCGGCGTCGATCGTCTGGTCGCCGTCCTGGACGTGAACCCGCCCTTCCATGTGCAGTTCGTGCGTCGTCTCATTCAACGAACCGCGCTCGGCGGTGGCGTTGCGCTTGCCCTGCACGTAGTGCACGTGGCCGATCGCCGTGTAGAGCTTCAGTTTACCGTCGATCATTAGATGGTCACAGGTTAAGGTCGACGGCTCTTTGCCGACGCTCGAAAGATCGCCTGATTTTTCGAGCGGCTGCGTCTGATGGACGACGACGTCGCCGACGACATCCATCATTTTGGTCTTTTGGTTGCCGGTCGCCCGGTCGCCCGCGATATCGGTGCCGTCGCGCCGGCCGGTAAACTTGCTTGGAATCGTGAAGTCGCCGGTCTTGTCGTCGTAGTCGATCGATGCCGCGTGCAGTTCGAACCCGGCGACGTTGGCGGTTAGCCCTTGCGCGAACCCGATCCGCGGGGACAGCGTCAGCGCACCGATGAGCACAATCGCCGGAATCGATCTCATGGGCCCTCCGCGTTCACGCGAATCGACCCGAGCTCCGCCTCCAACGTATCGCGTCCGATTGCACCCCAGCGGATCAGCAGCGGCGGCTGCTGCGTGAAGTCGAGCACGGTCGATTCGATGCCGATCGGCGTCGGCCCGGCATCGATCAACAGATCGGCGTCCGGCAGATCGTCGAACGAACCGCCGATGAATGCCGGCCGGCCGCTCAGGTTGGCGCTGGTCGCCGCCAGCGGACCGCTGCGATCTAAAATTGCGCTGCACAGGGCGTGGCGCGGGACGCGTAGCGAGAGCGATTCGAGTCCGGCGGTAACCATTCCATCGATGAACGCCGGCCGCTCGACGATGATTGCCAGCGGCCCTGGCAAAAACCGTCTGGCCGCCCGCGCAGCGATCGGGTTCGCACCAACGTATTCGAGCGCTTCGTCGCGCGACCCCAGATGCAACGCCAACGGCTTGTTGCGAGCGCGGTTCTTAACGTCATAGATCCGAGCGACCGCATCGAGCCGATGCGGGTCGCAGCCGATACCATAGACCGTATCCGTCGGAAAGATCACGATGCCGCCGTTCAGGACGACGGCCGCGACCGCTTCCACGATGTGCTCGAGGCGCTCGTGACTCGCATCGAGCCGACGCACGGCGTTACGCGCGGACGCGCTGGCCGGTTCCGATCGCAACGCACGAGAGCGGATCGTCGGCGACGATGACCGGAATGCCGGTGACTTCGCTGAGCAACGTGTCGAGACCGCGGAGCATCGCGCCGCCACCGGTCAAGATGATGCCGCGATCGATGATGTCGGCGGCCAATTCGGGCGGGGTCTTTTCCAACACGGCCTTGACCGCGTCGACGATCGCTTGAACGGGCTCGGCGAGCGAGTCGCGCGCCTCCTGGCTCGTGATCTTCACCGTCTTGGGCAAACCGTTGATCAGGTCGCGGCCGCGGATCTCCATCGCTAGTTCGTCTTGCAGCGGATAGGCTGAACCGATCCGGATCTTGATCTCCTCGGAGGTGCGCTCGCCGATCATCAAATTGTAGACGCGCCGGATCTGCCGGACGATCGCTTCATCCATCTTGTTGCCGGCGACCC
>JBOHTW010000227.1:0-4958 GCA_050733835.1 Vulcanimicrobiaceae bacterium
GTCAATATCATTACGAAAAAGCCGCAAGCGACGCCGCTCACACAGTTCGAAACTCGCGGCACGACCAACGCCAGCGATTTTTCGCGCGTGCGTGGCGGGGATTTCTCATTCGACTCCACCGGACCACTAGGTGCCGGCGATCGCGTGCTCTACCGCGTGATCGGACAACTCAGCGACGACAGGTATTTTCGCGATCTATCGTACCTGCGCGGCCAGTACATCGCGCCGAGCATGAGCTTCAAGCTCGGCACAGCGACTATCGCGACGATACAGTTCGAATACCGCAAAGCCAGTGCCGACTACGATAACGTCGAGTTGTTGGCGCCGGATACAGCGGTCGCGGCTACGGTCGCGCAGCTCGCGCCGATCCATACCAATTACGCGGCGCCCGGCACCTCGCGCGACGAGCGCGGCACTAGCACGACCGTGTTCCTGGACCACGGCTTCAGCGGCGGCGCGGTCTGGCACCTGGATATGCGCAGCGTCGACCATCACGACTATGCCACGGCGTACGATATCGGACCGTTCGATAAGGCCGATCCGACCTTGCAGACTCTCGACCTGCGCGCGCGCGGCCAGTCGAACCAGCGAACCTATAATTTCGCCGACAGCAACGTCGTGGTGCCGTTCCTGACCGGCAGCGTCGCGCACCGCGTGATCTTCGGCCTGAACTACGGCAAGGAAATCGACGACTTTAAGCGCAGGCAATTCTGCACGCTCAATACCCTGACTAAACGCGATCCGAAGTGCGATCCGACGACAACGCCGCATACGATCGCGGTCATCAACCCGGACTTCAGCATCGTCCCGTCCCTCGCTACTTTCGGACCGGGCAGTCTCGCCGACAACTACATCGTCTCGCAAACCGAAGCGGCGTACGTCTCTGATCTGCTGACCTTGACCGACCACTGGAAATCCTTCCTCGGTCTGCGCTATTCGCACGACAAAGTCACGGCGAACATCAACAGCTACGATCCGACCCAGCCGTATTACTCGCAGACCCGCTCGTCGACCGTGCCGGCCGTGGGATTGATCTTTCAGCCCGACTCGCATTGGTCATACTATGCGAGCTACACTACCTCCTACTCGCCTGTCGACCCGAGCACGACGGCCCCGACCACTGCGCCGACGTTCAAGCCGGTCGAGGGCAAGGGCGAAGAGGTCGGCGTGAAGGCCAACTTCATGAATGGACGCCTGGATTTCACGGGCGCGCTGTTCAGGATCGACGAGAAGAACATCCTGGCGCCCTACCCGGGCGGCACCGATCAGTTTTGCCCGACCGGCAGTTGTTCAATCCAGGTCGGCGGGGCGCGCTCGAAGGGTGTCGAGTTGGAGCTCAACGCGAAGCCGATCGACGCGCTGACGCTGATTGCCGGTTACGCGTATACGGATGCGCGCGTAACGGACAGTACCGCCGGCGGGCCGCTCGTTGGCCACCAGTTGCCGAATTCACCGTTGAACGCCGCGCACCTGTGGGCTCGGTACGACGTTCTCGATGGATTGATGCGCGGCTTCGGCGCCGGGTTGGGCTTTTCCGCGGTGAGCGCGCGGGTCGCGATGACCGGGACGTCCACCCTGCCCGGGGAATTCATCCTGCCGAGTTACCAGGTAGTCGACCTCGGCTTGTACAAGGTATTTTCGCAGCATCTCGATCTGACGCTCAAGATCAACAATGTATTCGACAAGCTCTATTATCAGAGCGGCAAGATCACCTCCGGCATGGTCAATGTGTCGGCAGGATTACCGCGCACGATCGAGTTGTATTTACACGCCAGCTTCTGAAGTCTGAAGGCTGACACGGGACCGTAACCGCTGGATCGTCGCTACGAAGGACGGCGCTTCGGAAGCAGTGGGTGCCACGGCGGATCTGCGCGCCGGCAGTCCTTTACGGGTCGAGTACGATCAGGGATGCGAGCGAGGGGATCTGCGGCCGCAACTCGTCGCGGATCGCCTCGGCGCGCTTGAGGAACACGGTCTGCTCATCACCGGGCGTGTAGGCAAAGACGGTGCTCAGGGCGCCGATTTGCCTGCCGGCGGCGTCCTGCAAGGCGATCTCCGCTTCGAAGCGCCGATGAGTCGCGGCGTTGACCTCGAGCAGCGGCTTGCCGGTCTCGACGACCTTCATGTCGTCCTCATCGGCTTGCTTGCCGATGCGGCCGATGCTGGAGGCCAGGATGATATTCGCAGAGCCGCCGGGTGGCGTCACGTGCAGCGCCACGATCAGCAGTTCTGGGTGCCTCGCCATCGTGGCATCGACGATCTTCTGCGCATGGGTCTTGGTGGTGGCGGCCGGATCGTACGGATATTGCTCCAGGAGGTTGCCCGCGTTGGTGATGCGTCGCGCGAACGCATCGCGGATCGCTTCGGCTCTTAGCTGCAGAGCCCGCCGGTCGGCCCCGGCGTGGTAGGGGAAGACGATGCCGATCGCGCCGATCGTGTCGCCGGAGACGTCCTTGAGCGCAGCTTCGACTTCGAAGCGCGTACCGCCGTGCGCGAGCTCGAGATTCGGCTTGCCCGTGTCGATCACGCGCATGTCATCCTCGTCGGCCTTCTTGCCGTAGCGCCCGATATTGGAGGCGACGATGCCGATGTCGGTGCTGTGCGGCAGCCGCGCGTGCAGCGCCATCACGAAGATGTCGGGATTGTGTACCAGCGCCTGGTCAATCAGTTCCTGCCCGTAGGACTTCAAGGGAATCTGCTGCGCGAACGCCGGGGAAAGCGCCGAAAGCGCGCAGAGGCTCGCGAACGCATGTTTCATGATTCCCCCGCGGATAACCCATGACATTGGCTGTTGACCGGAGCCTAGATCGAATACCTGAAGCGAAGCTGAACGCTCCATCGTGCAGCCCCCGCGCCGGTCCACGCAGTCACCGGCCGCACGACCCTAGCTCGAAGGGACTAGCTCGAAGGGACTATCGCCAGGGCGACAGGCATCGCCGAAAATATAAGGCTGAAGAGGCGAGCGCGCTGCACCCACGCCAACGCGCCTGCGCCCGCACCAACCGAGACCCGAACGATGAAATCACGGCCACTTGCTCTTCTTGCCGGCCTCGTCATCGCGAGCTCGGTCGGCTGGACCACGGGCGCACTGGCCGGTCCGGCCTCGCGGCCTTTGCAGCTTCTCGGCCGCACCGAGCTGGCGGGCTATACGGGGGACTTCGACCACCTGGCGGTGGATCTCGACCATGACCGGCTGTTCCTGGCGGCGGAGGGCCACGGCACGGTCGAGGTGTTCGACCTCAAGACCGGCGGGCATCTGAAGACGCTCACGACCTTCGACACACCGCACGCCATGTTCCTCGTTCCCGGCACGGATCGCATGATCGTCACCGACAGCGGCCGGGGATACAGCCGAATCCTGAGCACCAGGACCTATCAGGTGCTCGGCAGGATCAAGCTCGCCCCAGGAGCCGATTCGTCCGCGTACGATCCCTCGACCGGGCGGTTCTACATCGTGACGGGCGGCGGTGACGTCGGGATGAAGGTCAGCTATCTGAACGAGATCGAGCCGCGGACCGCTCACCTCCTGCGCCGGCTGCGCCTCGATTCGGACCATACCGAGGCCGTCCGGGCCGAACAGCACGGGGATCGCCTGTTCGTCAACATCGCCGACCAGGATTACGTCGCCGTCGTCGACAAGAAGACTTTCAAGGTGACCGCGCGCTGGCCGATCACGGGCGCCAGTACGAATCTGTCGATGGCACTCGATGAGCCGGATCGGCGCCTCTTCGTCGTCACGCGCAAACCGACCCGGATGTTCGTGCTCGACACCGACGACGGCAAGACGGTGGCGACCCTCGACGTGCCGGCCATCGTCGACAGCGTCTTTTACGACAGTGCACGCAAGCGCATCTACGTTCCGGGGGCGGTTGGCGAGATCGGCGTCTATCAGCAGATCGATCCGAACCATTACCGGGAACTCGCACGGGTGCCGAGCGCGGCGGGTGCGAAATCCGCCCTGTTGGTGCCGGCGCTGAACCGTTTCTACGTAGCCGCATCGCCGGGTGAGCGGGTCGGCGGTGCGGTGCTCTGGTACGCCCTCGAGCCGCCCTGATGGCCATCGTCAGCGGCGTAAGCCGCTCGCCGGCATCGGGTGCCGTCGCGTTTGCCGCGGCGGGGTTGCTGCTCGGGGCGAGCTTCCCGGCGCGGGCAGCCAGCACGCCGGCAGCAGCAGCGGCTGAAGTCGACCCGTCGCTGCCCGACTATGTGCCGCGGCTGCGTGTGTCGGGCAGCATCGCCGGACTCACCGGCATGGACACGGTGGAGCAAATGATGCGCGCATGGGGCGAGACGTTCCGCAAGTACGAGCCAGGTGCCAAGGTCACGGTGGCCATGCGGGACGGGCTTGCACCGGAAGACCGGATCGCGCTCGGTCCGAGGACGGCCGAGGTGTTTCACCCGACCGACCTGCAATACGAGAATGCCTACGGCTACGAGCCCTTTCGCATCAGGATGTGCGGCGCGGCGTTCGTTCTCAAGAGTCATGTCTCGGCGATCGGCGTCTATGTCAACGAGGACAACCCGCTGGCCTCGATCTCGCTCCCGAAGCTGGATGCGGTGTTCTCCGCCGAGCGCCGCCGCGGCTTTCCGGCCGACATCGCGACCTGGGGGCAGCTCGGCCTCACCGGCCGGTGGGCCGACGCGCCCATCCACCTGTACGGCTTCTACTGGCGCGACGACGTCACGGATTACTTCCGCAAGCTCGTCATGCTCGGCGCGCCCTTCAAGGCGGGCTACCAGGTACCCGGGGGGGACATGTCGCGCAACACGCCGACCGTCGCCGCCGCGATCATGAGCGCGATGGCGGACGACCCGTACGGGATCACCTTCGGCAACGGCTCCTACACGACCGATCACGTCAAGGCGCTCGGGCTGTCGGTGCACGGCGTTCAGAGCCAGTTCACCGCCGGTGACATTGCAAGCGGCCGCTATCCGCTGCAGCGCTATCTCTACTTCTA
>JBOHTW010000228.1:0-4434 GCA_050733835.1 Vulcanimicrobiaceae bacterium
ATGAGTGATATGGCGCTCGAACTTCGCCCCCGGCTGTTCACCGTCTCCGAGTTCCACCGGCTGTACGAGACGGGCATTGTCACACCCGGCGAGCGGCTCGAACTCCTCGACGGCGTACTGGTCGAGATGAGTCCGATCGGTGCGCGGCACTGGGCTCGACACGAGCGGATCGTTCGTTACCTGACCTTAGCACTGGCGGCGCAAGCGTGCTGCCCCGGGCAAATCTCGCTGCCGCTCGGCAAGCGAAGCGAGCCGCAACCCGATATCGTCATCCTCGCCCCGCGAAACTACGAACCGCCCGCGGCGCCACCCGCCGATGCCGAGATATTCGCGTTCGTCGAGCTGGCGGATTCATCGCTCTCAAAGGATACGGGGCCGAAGCTTCGGATCTACGCGCGGCACGGAATCCGCGACTATCTCGTCGTGGATCTGGAAGCCAATCAGTTCCTCCATCACGCCGAGCCGCACCAACTGGGCTACCGCACGGTCACCCGGCTGACCTACGGCCAGACGTTTTCCATCACCGCAATCCCCGCGATCGAACTGCGCGCCGACCCGTTCTTGAAACCGCGAGACTAACTACCCGCCGCCGACGGCTTCTTCGGCTTGAGCGCTTGCCATTCGGCGTCGCTGATGTGCTTGCCGAGGCTGCTGAACTCGCCGGCCCCCGCAAGCCACTCGCCGCCGTCGATCGCGACGATCTCGCCGTTGATGTAGGCGGCGCGGTCGCTGACGAGATACGATGCAAGGTCGGCCAGTTCGTCCAGTTCGCCAAACCGCCCGAGCGGGATCCGCTCGAGCGCGTGGCGTTCCATTCGCTCGAGCGGCATCAAGCGCGAGAACGCGCCCTCGGTGCGAAACGGCCCGGGCGCGATGCCGACGAACCGGATGCCGCGATCGCCCCACTCGACCGCCAAACTCTTGGTCATCGCGTCGACCCCGGCTTTGCCCATCGCCGACGGCACGACGTATCCCGAGCCGCTGTTCGCGTAGGTTGTCGTGATCGACAGCACCGCGGCGCGGCGCTTTTCGGCCAGCCACCGCCGGCCGCATGCCAAGGTCACGTTGACCGTGCCGTGCAGCACGATGCCGAGAACCGCGTCGACCGCGCGCGACGACAGGTCCTCGGTACGCGCGATGAAGTTGCCGGCCGCGTTGTTGACCAGCACGTCGAGCGGACCGGTTCGCCAGATATCATCGATCATCGACTCGACGCGCGCACCGTCGCGAATGTCGCAGCCGTGATGTTCGACGCTGCCGCCAGTTGCCGCCGACAGTTCGGCGGCGGTCGCTTCGAGCACGTCGGTCCGGCGGCCGCAGATGATCAACTGCGCGCCCAGTTCGAGGAACCGCGTGCCCATCGCGCGGCCGAGGCCCGTGCCGCCGCCGGTCACGAGGATCCGTTTGCCCTTGAGAAGGTTCGGCAAAAACATCCGGCGCGTTTCGGCGGGCAGGCGTCACCGGCCCGCGCGCCGGAAGCAGCGTCGTGAGTTTCTTCGAGGCGCTGTACCGCGCCGGCGACGCCGTCTACGGCGAAGCACCCGACGCGTTCATGGTTGCCAACCTCCCGCTGCGCGGCGGCACGGCGCTCGATGCCGGCGGCGGGCAGGGCCGCCATGCGTTGTGGCTGGCCCGCAATGGGTATCGCGTCGATCTGGTCGACGCGAGCCCGGCGGCCGTCGAGCGCTGCGCGGCAATCGCGGTCGAGCATGGTTTGCCGGTCGAAGCGCAGGTCGCGGATCTCCGCGACTGGACGCCGCGCCGAGCCTACGATCTCATCGTCTGCGCCGTCACGCTCCATGCGTTCAAGTCGCATCGCGCGACCGCGGTCGCCGAACGTTTGCGCTCAGCGCTCGCTCCCGGCGGCACCCTGTATCTTTCGGCGCACCTCGCGCCGAGCGACGAACAACGCCGTCGCGAAATCGCCGAACAGCCGCAAGTTGAGCCGCGCACCTATCTGGCCGACGGTCACATCAAACGGTTGTTCTCGGTCGACGAGATGCGCGGGTTACTGGCGTGGCCGGCGGTCGCCGAGGAGATCGTCTCGGACGAACGCTGTCCGCGCGCCGACTGTCCGTACCTGCACGAGCTCTATCGGGGGATCGCAAACAAGCCGGCCGAAGCGCGGTAGCCAGGATTTCAACTTGCACCGCGCAAGTTAAAGCCCCGATGGGCAGCCGTCGTATTCATCGGCCGAGCGATGGCGTTCCGCGCGCGCTTGAGATCATGGGCGAGCGCTGGACGATGCTCATCCTGCGCGAATCGTTCCACGGCACGCGCCGGTTCGATGACTTCCGGCACAACCTCGGAATCGCGACGAACATCCTGACCGCGCGACTGCAGAAGCTCGTGCGGCATGGGTTGCTGCAGCGGTTTCCGGACCCCGGCGACGGCCGGCGGTTCGACTACCGGTTGACCGACAAAGGCCGCGATCTCTTTCCGGCAATCGTCGCGCTGATGCAGTGGGGCGAGCGGTGGCTCCCGAGCACCAACGGCGACCACGGCATGCGGCTGGTCGCGAAGTCCGACGGCGCGCCGATCGACCACCTGACCGTCAGGTCGGAGCGTGGCGAAGAACTTAGCGTGCGCGACGTCATGTGGGTGACTCCGCAGCCGTAGCGATCGGCTAATCGAATCCGGTGATCGTCGTGCCGCCGTCGATCACGATCGTTTGGCCCGTGATGAATGCCCCGGCGCGGGCCGCCAAAAACACGGCCGCGCCGGCGACGTCGTCGACCTCGCCGAGCCGGCCGAGCGGATAAACTTTCAGCGCTTCAGCGTGCATCTTGGGATCTTCGTAGAGCGCCTTCGCGAAGTCCGTCTTGATGATTCCGGGCGCGAGGCAGTTGACCCGGACGTTCGCGTGCCCCCACTCGACGGCGAGATTGCGCGCGAGCTGCGCGTCGGCGGCCTTCGACAAGCCGTAAACGCCGAGCGTGCGCGTGCCTTTGATGCCGGCGATGCTCGATAGGATGATCGCCGAACCGCCGCCGCGTTTGACCATCTCGGGAATCGCGAGATTGCACAGCCAAACGTTGCTGCGCACGTTGGTGTTCATGATGCGATCGTACGCATCGTCGGTGATTCCGCCGATCGGGCCGTAATACGGATTGCTCGCCGCGTTGCAGACGACGATGTCGATGCCACCGTAGTGCGCGAGGGCAGCGTGCACCAGTGCTTCGAGCTGCGCTTTGTCGCCGACATGGCACGGCTGCGCGACCACGTCACCGCCGCCCGCCGCGATCTCGGCGCGGGCCCGCTCGCACGCGTCGGCCTTGCGGCTCGAGACGACGACCCGCGCACCGCGGCCGGCAAACGCCTTGGCAATCGCAAACCCGATGCCCCGGGTCGAGCCGGTGACGAGCGCAACTTTGCCCGTCAGATCAAACAGCGAATCGGTCACGCCGTTGGCGCACCGGCGAACGCCGGCTTACGCTTTTCGACGAACGCGTGCACGCCTTCGGCATGGTCGGGCCCGTGCGCGGCCGCGTCCTGCATAACCGCCTCGTCTTCGAGCCAGGCCTCGAACTGCGGCAGAACCGCCCGGTTGAACGCGCGCTTCGTCAACGCCAGCGCCAGTTGCGGCATCGCCGCCAACTGGGCGGCGAGCGCCTGCGTCGCCGGCGCCAATTCGGCGGCCGGAACCACTCGGTTAACGAGCCCAATCCGGTGCGCCTCGCGCGCGTCGATCCGGTCGCTGGTCATCGCCAGCTCGAGCGCGCGGCCGAGGCCCACCAGCACCGGCAACAGCAAGCTGCCGCCGCCGTCGGGGATCAGCCCGATGCGCGAGAAGCCGAGGGTGAACAGCGCGTCGTCGGCCGCGATGCGTAGATCGCACGACAGCGCCAGCGAGAGCCCGACCCCGGCGGCGATTCCATTCATCGACGCGATGACCGGCTTATCGAGCCGCCGCAACCGCGACGCGACCACGTTGTAGCCGCGCCGCAGATGGTCGGCGACCGAAACCTTGTCCGGTCCCTGCTGCAGCCGAACGAACGCCTCGAGATCCTGACCCGACGAAAACCCGCGCCCGACCCCCGAGATGACGACGACGCGCACGGCGTCGGTCCGGGCCGCGTAGGTCAGGCCCGCCAGCAGTGCCTCGGTCATCGGTTCGTTGAACGCGTTGAGCTTATCCGGGCGGTTGAGGGCCAAGGACAGCACGCCGTTCGACTCGCTGCGCACGATCGTCTCGCTCATTGGTGTACCATGCCGGGCGCTTCGGCGGGTGGCCGAACTTCGCTTGCCGCGCCGTAAGCCGACTTACGCGACCGAGGCGTCGTTGCATGGTACGATGGACGCATGAATCGCGAACTGCGCCGCCGCGGGCTGCTCGCCGGGTTAGCCGCCGCCGGCCTCGGCTTGTGGGGACGACGAAACGCCACCGCAGCCCCTACGGAAAAGCAGGCCATGCCACATTACGAAGTCGAGCAT
>JBOHTW010000229.1:0-3440 GCA_050733835.1 Vulcanimicrobiaceae bacterium
GTATTGCAGATCGTTGCGAGCATCCCACGGGCCGCCGCCATTTTCAACGCGCCGCGACAAATTTCGGAGAAGTATGGTTCACTAACGTCGTGGACGATCACCCCGACCGACGAGGTGTCGGCGCGCACGAGCGCTTGCGCGTGCGCGTTCGGAACGTAATGCAAGGCTTCTGCCGCCGCGAGCACGCGTTTTCTTAAGTTCGGCGTTACGTCGTGGTTGCCGCCGTTTAGCACGCGGGACGCCGTCGCTACGGAAACCCCCGCGCTGCGTGCGACTTCACCCAAGGTTGCCACTGATCGACATATACGCCCTTGTTGCCCGGGTGCTCCTGCAAACGCTTTCCCATAAAATGCTTGACCGGGTTATGCAAGCGTAGTATTATTCCAGCAAACGTTTGCCATCAACTGGGACTTCGTCTTGGCTTAGGAAGGCGCCGCCATACTGAACTCCGGTGCTCCGTACGATATGGTGATTGCCAACGGCACCGTCCACGCGCCGGGCGCCGACTATGTCGCGGATATCGGCATTTCCAACGAGCGCATCGCCGCCATCGCAACATCGGGGGCGCTGGCCGGCAAGCAGCAGGTTGAAGCGAAGGGCATGCACGTGCTCCCGGGCTTGTGGCACACGCACTGCCACTTTCGAGAACCGGGTTTGACCCGCAAAGAGGATTTCGAAAGCGGGACGGCCGCGGCCGCTCTGGGCGGCATCACGTTCATCAACGATCAGACAAACACCGATCCGCATCCGACCACGCTCGACGCGTTCGAGATGAAGCGCCAGATCGTTGAAAAGAAGGCGCATGTCGACTTCGGACTTTTCGGAGGTGGGCTTCACCCCACAGAGATCGAGGCAATCGCGAAGGCGGGCGCTATCGCGATCAAGATATTCAACACACGCCATGTCAAAGAGGTCTACCCGTACATCTCTGATCTCGGGGTCGTGGATCACGGCCTGATGTACGAAATTTACGAAGCGGTCGCGCCGACGGGGCTTCCAGTGGCAGTCCACCATGATGATACTGAATGGGTTCGCCGGCTCGTCACGCGCGACTACCTGGACAAGGGCCGCACCAGCAATAAATGCTACATGGAGGCATACGAGAAAGGCTACATGTACGGCCACGGCATGGTCGCTGGCCTGGCTGCGTCGCTTTACTACGCGCGACTCACGCAAGTGAAACTGTACGTGCTACACGTTGGAATGATGCCGGTCGGAGCCTTTGACCTTATCCGCATAGCGAAGGAGCAGTTTCACCAGGAGGTGTACGCGGAACTCGAAGGTTCATCAATGTTGATGACGCGCGAGCGCGCCGAAAAGTTGGGGCCACGCGCCATGATTTGGGCGCACTCTCCTGAGGCATCGTGGAAGTCGCTCCGCGACGGCGTCGCGGATGTTTTGGTGATCGAACACGCGCCGCACCTACGCGAGGAAGTGGAACCAGGTTGGGAAGATAATTTTGCAATCCCGCTTGGACAAACGGGCGTTCAAGAGTTCGTGCCGCTGATGCTCACTCAAGTAAATGAAGGGCGGCTTACGCTCGCAGAGCTCGTTCGATTCGCGTCGGAGAATCCTGCGAAAATATTCGGTGTCTATCCTCGAAAAGGGTGCATAGCGATCGGTTCAGATGCGGATTTCACGATCGTCGACATGAACGCACGCCACGTGCTCCGGGACGCGGATATGCGATCGAAGACCGGGTTCACCGTTTGGGACGGCTTTGAAGTAACCGGTATGCCCCGCTATACCATCGTTCGAGGCACGGTCGTGATGGAAAAGGGCAAAATTCGGGTCCAACCCGGGTTTGGTCGCTTCACGAAGGGAGTTGCGGCCCGGTGATGGCGTACGTCTCGCCGACCTATCTCTTGACCAGCGTGCCGGCGTTCGTCGAGTCGATCACGTACCGAATGCTAGCGGATGGCATGATTCTCCAAGACATCCGCGCAGCGGCAGAAGAGATAGCGGACTGGGCGCATTGGAGCGATTTCTGGCTGGAACGCGCGGCATCGCACGAGACGCTAGCCGGCCGAACGCGCGAGCTTGGATATCAGCTCGACGCTGCGGAGCACTTGGTGCGGGCTTCGCTGTGCGCGCACTATGCGCAGTTTCTCTATTTCGCGTATCCGGAGAAGAAGCGCCACGCCGCCGAACGGAAAATCACGCTGTTCGGTGCAGCCGCCGGTTTGCTCAGGCCGATGGCAGAGAGGCTCGAGATCCCGTTCGGGTCGCACAGGCTTCCAGCATATTTTCGAAAGCCACCCGGTGGCGGGCCGTTTCCGTGCGTTATCCTGCTCGGTGGGCTGGATGCAGCTAAGGAAGACTCGCACGCTTTCGGCACTCTGTGTTTGGAGCGCGGGCTCGCAACGCTAGCCATTGATGGTCCCGGACAGGGTGAAGCGTACTATCGAGGTCTGACGCTGACGCCGGATTTCCCGGCGGCGGTAGGCGCAGCGGTGCAAGAGCTGTCGCGTCGAACGGATATTCGCGCCGATCGTATCGGCGTGTTGGGTCGGAGCCTCGGCGGCTTTCTCGCCGCTCAGGCTGCGGCTCTGAATCCCGAGATCGCTGTCTGCGTGTGTTGGAGCGCTCTTTACGATGTCGGTCAAATCGATCGCAAGCCGCCACTGATTCAGGAAGGCTACGCGTTCATCACCGGCTCCGGCGATCAAGCCAGCACCAAAGCCGCGACCGCATTTATCAACTTGGCCGGCCTGGCTCCGCGTATCCGCTGTCCATTGTACATCGTGCACGGTATGCGCGATAACAGCGTGCCGTACCAGCAAGCCGAAAGACTAGCAGCCGAAGCGCAAGGCCCTGTGACCTTGCGGCTCGTTCCCGACAGCATCCATTGTTCTCACGACTTCGCGCACATCGTTCGCCCCGAGATGGCGAGCTGGCTGGCGACTCAGCTCGGCTGATCGTGGCGGTGATAAGCATGGAAATCCCGACGGATCCGCACGACATCTCCCAGCGAGCGGCGATAACGGTTGATTCGATTTGCAAGACTTATCCGAGTGCAACCGGCACAGTCACTGCACTCGACAATGTAAGCTGCGCGATCGAACGTGGTCAATTCGTATCTATCGTGGGACCAAGTGGGTGCGGTAAGAGTACGCTGCTGCACATCATAGCCGGCCTCACGGCGCCTACGTCGGGGAGGGTCGTAGTAGCCGGAACGGCTGTTGACGGTCCACAGACGCACATGGGCGTGGTCTTCCAAAATCCGGTGCTGTTGGAATGGCGCGATGCGATCGGCAACATTCTCCTGCAGGCTGAGGCTCGAAGTATGGATCGCGCTTCGGCGATGGTGACCGCTCAGCAACTTCTCGCATCAATGGGCTTGGAAGGTTTCGAGCACAAGCGGCCTTCCGAACTTTCCGGCGGGATGCAACAGCGGGTCGCCATTTGTAGGTCATTGCTGCACGATCCGTCGATCGTGC
>JBOHTW010000230.1:0-18812 GCA_050733835.1 Vulcanimicrobiaceae bacterium
CCCGCGTCGGCGCCGCGGCGCCGCGGTTCATCGTCGACCGGCTTACCGGCGGGGTCATAAGCTCGGCCGGCCTGCGCGGCAAGCCGGCGTATATCAACATCTTCGCGAGTTGGTGCCCGCCGTGCCGGCAGGAACTCCCCGCGGTCGTCGGCGCCTATTCGAAATATCGCGGCGCGGTCGCCTTCCTCGGCGTCGACGAACAGGAACCGGCGGTTGCCGTTCGGCCGTTCGTCAAAGCGATGAAGCTGACGTTCGACGTCGGCCTCGATCGCGGCCAGATGGCCGCAACCTACGGCGCCAGTTCCATCCCCGAATCGATCTTCATCGATCGCCGCGGCGTCGTGCGCGCGATCGTCCACGGTCCGATTTCGTCGACGACGCTCGCCAACGACTTGGCGCTGATCGCCGGACCGTAAGCCGAATCGCAAGGAGCAGATCGTGAAGCGCCAACAGTTCGTCTCCCTCGCCGGCAGCCTCGCCGCCGCAAGCCTTCCGCTTGCTGCCACCGCGCGCGCGCCGTTCGCACCGGGGGCGAGCGTCGCGGAGCCGAGCTTGTTTACGACCGCGGCGGTGCGCCCGGGCGATTGGGTGCAGTACATCATGGGTTCGGGCGTTCAGTATGCCAAACGAATTGCGTTCGGGCGCGAGCGCACGCGCGAAGGCCTGCTCAGCTACATCGAAACCGAGATCGGCGGCGCAGGTGGTTCGTGTAACCCGAACACGGTGAAGAAGGCTTACCTGCGCGGCGCAGACTTCGGCAACTTGGTTACACCGCACGAAGCGCTGCTGTTCGTCCAGAAGGCGGGTACGGCGTACAACCTGTGGGGTGGTCCGGGCGGCGAACCGCTGAGCAAGCGGGACGCGACGTTTTGGTTGCTCGACGAATCGTACTTTTACGTGCGGCGGCGCGCGACGATCGCTGCGATTGCGTCCGACCGCGTCCGCTTGCGCCACAGGACGGTCGACGCCCAACGCATCACCGTCGAGTTTCCGCGGGCCGCTGCGCCGGCGCTCAAGCGGCTGACGGTCTGGCGTTCGGCCGCGGTTCCGCTGGGTGTCGTGAAGATGCACGCCGAGATCGCCGGGGCCGACCCATTCGAACTCAAGCTCGACTTTCACGGCGAACGCTACGTCTCGGTCGTTCCGATGACGCTCGACGAACTACGCGCGCTGAACCCGAGCAATTAGCAGTCGGGGCTGAACTGAACGCCCTGCTAGCGACGGTTGGTCTGCTTGCGATCGTCGCGGCGACATCCGGCGGCGCCCATTCGCTCGCTCTCCCGCGCGCGTCGCTCACGCCCGGCGCGGTCCGATCGGTGAATCTTGCGCAAATCTGTACACCCGGTTATGCGCACCGGGCGCGGCGCGTGCCGTATCGCGAGCGCGATCTCGTGTACACGCGCTACGGGCTGCCGCGCGGCCACTACGTCGACGGGCACTACGTCGGCGTGCGCAAAGCCTATGTGATCGACCATCTGATACCGCTGGAGCTCGGGGGGGCGAATGCGGTGACGAACCTCTGGCCCGAACCGCGCTCCGAAGCCAGGCGCAAGGATCGCGTCGAGGCGAAACTTCACGCCGCCGTCTGCGGCCACCGGCTCGCACTGCGGATCGCGCAACGACGAATCGCCGCTGATTGGCGCACCGCGCTTGCGGGTCAGGTTGCTAAATAAGTGTAGCGCGCTTCCTGGGCGTCGTTGAGCGCGGCAACGCCGGCGGGCACCAGCATGACTTGCGGCAACAGGAGCGCGCGTAAGTCGGCGAGCACGGCGTCGAGCGAACCCGGGACGAGGCCGTCGCCGACGGTCAAGAACGTCGCCATTCCGGTGAGCGCGTGATTGCACATGAAGAACGACGCACCGCGCTTGGCGAGCCCGGCAATTGTAGAATCGTCCGTCCGGGCGACGCCGTCGTCGTTTGCAAACGGGTTGCGGTCGACGGCCCGTGGATCGGTGACTGCGTCGGCGCGTCGTTTGGAAGCTTCGGCCAACCGGTATTTTCGCCAGGCGGCGTCGTCGAGGCCAAGTGGAACCGCCGTCCCGTAGAAGACGCCGGCCACGTGGAGTGTGCCGGGGCCTACGCCATAGCCGAACTCATACGCGTTCAGTGAGTTGCGCATCTGTGCGAGGCCCATGCCCGCTTTGATGTGTCCGAACCCGAAGACCTGGCGATGCCGGTACGGAACGTTTAGCACGGCTTCGAACTTCGTTCTATCGAAGAACGACGCGGTCGCGACGGTCGAGGCCGCGAGAAAGTCACGGCGCGAGGTCATCCGAGAAGCTCCAGGATCGCGCGCGTCAGCACGCTGCGTGGTTCCTGAAGATCGAGGATGACGTCGTAGTGGTTGCGGTCGGGCACGACGATCGTCTGGGCGGTGCCGCCCGCCCGCGCCCACGCGTCGGCAAACGCGTGGGTTTGCCGAATAAACTCGGCGGTCTCGCCGCCGCCGACGGCCGCGATCAGCGGCTTTCGCGCGCGTGGCAGATGCCGCATCGGGCTGTTGCGCGCGGCTGCCGCCTCGTCGAGTTGAATCGTTTCGTTGATGAACGAACGGCGTATCGGCGCCAAGTCGAAGACCCCGCTGATCGGGACGATCGCGGCGATCGGGTCGACCGCCAACCCAAATTCGCGCCAGTCGGTGCCGGCAGCCATTGCTGCGAGATGGCCGCCGGCCGAGTGACCGGCGACGACGATGCGGTTCGGATCGCCGTTGGCACCGGCGACGTTGTGGTGCAGCCAAGCGACCGCGCTGCGCATCTCTAGGACGATCTCGTCGATCGTGACGTTGGGCGCAAGCTCGTACGCCGGAACCGCAACTGCGGCGCCGGCCGCGACAAACGGCTCGGCGACGAAGCTGAAGAAGTCTTTGTGCAGCCGCCGCCAGTATCCGCCGTGGATGAAGACGAGCACCGGTGCGCCGGGCCGCGGCGCGGTAAACAGATCGAGGACTTCGCGCGGCCGCGAGCCGTACGCGAGGTCGCAGCGGCAGTCGAGCGCGGCGCGCACACGTTCGCTTTCGCGCGCATACGTGTCGAAGTAGGCGTCCGGCGACGCAACCGTCCGCGACGTATCGTATTGGCGGTCGAGTTCGGCTTGGTCGAAATCTTCCCAGGTCGTGTGCATCGGCTCCCGTTTCGGTCTAGTTTACGCGTTTCGCGCGGCCGGCCCACTCGCGCTCGCGTAAAATGAATTTTTGAATCTTGCCGGTCGACGTCTTCGGCAAGTCGCAGAACTCGACGGCCTTGGGGGTCTTAAACCCCGGCAGCCGCGCCCGGCAATGCGCGATGATCTCCTCGACCGTCGCGTTCGCCCCCGATTTCAGCGTTACGAACGCCTTGGGTACCTCGCCCCACTTGTCGTCGGGGATTGCGATGACCGCGCACTCGAGCACCGCCGGATGGGTCAGCACGACTTGCTCGACTTGAATCGTCGAGATGTTCTCACCGCCGCTGATGATCACGTCTTTGGCGCGATCTTGGATCTCGATGTACCCGTCGGAATGGCGCACGGCGACGTCGCCGCTGTGGAACCACCCGCCTGCAAATGCTTTCGCAGTCGCGGCCGGATCATCGTAGTAGCCTTTCATGACGTTGTTGCCGCGCATGACGATCTCGCCTTGGGTTTGGCCGTCGCACGGAACGTCGCACATCCGGCTATCGACGACGCGGAGGTCCTCGTCGCCGACCGTGATCATCGCGACGCCTTGGCGCGCCTTCAGGCGCGCGCGCGCCTCGTTTGGCCGGCTGTCCCACTGCGATTGCCAGGCGCAGACGGTGATCGGACCGTACGTCTCGGTTAAGCCATAGACGTGGGTGATGGTCGCGCCAAGCGCCTCCATCTGCGCGATCGTGGTCGGCGCGGGCGGCGCCCCGGCGGTCGTGACGCGCACGGGCTTTGCGAACGGCTTTGCACCGGGATGATTGGCGAGCGCGATCAACACGGTCGGTGCGCCGCAGAAGTTCGTCACGCTTTCGGCTTCGATTAACTCGAATATCCGCGCGGGTTCGACCTTGGGAAGACAGACGTGGGTTGCGCCGGCAGCGGTCACGGCCCACGGAAAGCACCAGCCGTTGCAATGGAACATCGGCAAGGTCCAAAGGTACGCGGATTCGGCTTGCAGGTTCGCGTGGAAGACCTCGGCGAGGGCGTTCAGGTAGGCGCCGCGATGGGTGTACATGACGCCCTTGGGTTGGCCGGTCGTGCCGCTCGTATAGTTGATCGAGATCGTCGCGTCTTCGTCACGCACCGGATTCTCGACCGGCGTCGCCGGTGCCGCCGCGAGCAGCGCCTCGAATTCGCGCCGGCCGCTCGTGCCGTTTGCGCTCGCACCGCCGATTGCGACGCGCAGGACATCGGGCGCGACACCGTCGAGCAGCGGCGCGAACTCGTCGTCGAAGACGACGACGCGCGCGCCGCAGTGGCCGACGATATAACCGATCTCGCCGGCGGTGAGCCGGGTGTTGAGCGCGCACAGGATCGCTCCGGCGAGCGGCACCGCGAAGTGCGCCTCGAGCAGCGCCGACTGGTTCTTGGCGAGGACCGCGACCCGGTCGCCGGGTGTGACGCCCAGTTCGTGGAGGGCATGGGTGAACCGGTAGATACGGTCGAGCATCTGCGGATAGGTCCGCCGGTTGGCGCCGTCAACGACGGCGGTCTGCTCGCGGAAGACCGCGGCCGAGCGCTCCAAAAAATCGATCGGCGAGAGCCGGCGGAGATGGACGGCGGGCGCGAGATCGGGCATCGGGGGCCTTTCGCCGCGGGTCGCGCGTCATCCGTGCCGGGCGCTTCGATGGTTTCACCGGCCGCCGCGGAAAGGGAGTTCCATGGAGTCGAGTCTGGTCGTCGAGCCGCTGCTTGAAATCTTCGACGGCGACCGGCAGGCCGTCGCCGAGCTGCTAGACGAGGCCGCCGGTTTCATCGACGCTGCGGTTGCCGAGTTAGCTCCCGCGCTGGCGGCTCGCGACGGCGATGTCGTGCGCGCCAAGGCGCACGCGATTAAGGGATGCGCCGCGAACGTCGGCGCGCAACCCCTCTCACGGCTCGCTGCCACGATCGAACGGGCGGCGCGCGACGCGCAACTGGAGACCACCGATGCGACGATCGGTGCGTTGCGCGCGGCGGTCGCGACCTTTAAGACCGACGTCGCCGCGTTCAAGGCCTAGCTTCCGGTCGGCCCGATTCCTTCGAGCCAGCGCGCCAGCGCCTGTTGCAGGGCCGGCAGCGAGACGGGTTTGGCGAGGTAATCGTCCATGTCGGCGGCGAGACACGCGATCCGGTCCTCGGCGCGCGCGTCGGCCGTCATCGCCACGATCGGTACCCGCTTGCCGGTCCGAACCTCGAGTTTGCGGATCTCGCGGGTCGCGGTGAATCCATCCATCTCGGGCATCTGGCAATCCATGAGGATCATATCGAACGTTGCGTGCGCCACGGCCTCGAGCGCGACGCGGCCGTTGCCGGCCAGCTCGATCGTGCAGCCGAGTTTTTCCAGTTGGCGGGTGGCGAGCTTCTGATTGACGGGATTGTCCTCGACGATGAGCACGTGCGGTCGCTCCGAATGCTCCGGCGACGGAGCGGCGATGTTCGAGGGAAGATTGGCCGGCGCTGCCCGTTCACTGATCGCGCCGTCGGGTTCGATGAGCAGATGCGAGATGCAGTCGAACAGATGCGACTGTTTCATCGGCTTGACGATGTAACCGTTGAACCCCGCGGCGACGGCGCGTTCCCCGCGCGTCGGCGCGTCGAACGCCGACGTCAGCACAACGTGCGCCGATCCGCGACTTGCGTCGCTCAGAAGGCGCACAAGCTCGGTCTCGTCGTAACGCGCGAGCGAGAAGTCCAAGAACGTAATGTCGTACGGTTCGCCCTTCTGCGCCTGGTCGGCAAGTATGCCGCTGGCGACAGTCGGGCTGCCGGCCTCGGTCGTGGAGACCCCCCATGCACGAAGATAGCGCGTCGTAATCTCACGCGCGACCGGATCTTGATCGGCGACCAGTGCGCGCTTGCGTTCGAGTTGCGAGAGCCGCGCCTGCGCACCCACATCCGCGACCGCGAGTTGAAGGCGTAGCGTGAACTGTGAGCCCGAACCTTCGGTGCTTTCGACGTCGATGACCCCACCCATGAGTTCGACGACGCTGTGCACGATCGCGAGGCCGATTCCGGTTCCCCCGTAGCGGCGCGTTGCCGAGCCATCGCCTTGAAGGAACGGGCGGAAGATTCGGTTGCGAAGCTCCGTGGAGATGCCGATTCCGGTGTCGGCGATCGCGATCCGGACGTCGGCAATGTGTCCGCTGCGATGTTCGAGGGTCGCGGAGAGTGATATCCGGCCACGCTCGGTAAACTTGACGGCGTTGCCAATCAAACTCGCGAGAATCTGGCGCATCCGAGCCGGATCGCCGAGCAAGGTTGGCGGCAAATCGGGATCGACGAAGGTCGACAGCAGGAGACCCTTGCTCTGGGCGGCGACCGCCCACGAACCGGCCGCCGACTCGATGCACGCTCCGAGGTCGAACTCGACGGTTTCGAGCCAGACTTGCCCAGCCTCCATCTTCGAGAAGTCGAGTACGTCGTCGATCGTGTGCAGTAGCGCCTCACCCGCTTGTTGCACGCTCTCGGCGTAATCGCGCTGCTCGCCGTCGAGCCGCGTCCCAAGCAACAGTTCCGACATGCCCAAGATCGCGTTCAGCGGCGTGCGGATCTCGTGGCTCATCGAGGCCATGAACTGGGATTTCAAATGCGACGTTTGAGTGGCCGTGTCGAGGGCGCTCCGCAGGGCCACGTCGTTGGCCTTCCGCTCGGAGATGTCGCGAATGAGCGCGAGGATCGTCGATTGGTCGCCGATGCGCGTCCGGCTTACCGAAATCTCAACCGGGAAGCGACTGCCGTCACGCCGCTGGTGAATCGTCTCGTACCGAGCCTCCCCGACCTCGCGCCGCGCGAGCCGCGCCCGCAGATCGGCGTGAAGTTCCGGCGCGCGCAGGGCAAACATCGACAGTCCCTGCATCTCGTCGCGCGAATACCCATAGGCGGCCGCCGCCGCCGAGTTGGCCTCGGTGATGAGATCGCCCTCGATGAACATGACGCTGTCGCTTGTGTCTTCGGCGAGCATCCGGTACCGATTGACAGCCTCCTCGCGGTCGCCGAGTCGCGCGACGATCGTGCGCAGCCGCCGGTCAACCTCGGCGATCTCGTCGTTGCCGGCCAACGCCTCGGGTGCCGGACCACCCTCGGCCAACGCCGCCGCACTTTCCACGAGCGTCCGTAGCCGGCGCGCCAGCCGGCCACCGATCGAGATGCTGAGACCAAAGGTCACCACGATTCCGATCACGAGCGTGACGAGCGCGTGCTTGGTGACGGTTTCCCAGCGCTGTTGGAGTTGATTCGATTGCTCGGCCTTCAGGACGATCTCCGCGCCTTGGAAGTCGGAGGCGGCGAGCCGAACCGAATCCATCGCCGACTTCTGCAGCAGAAACTGGTGTTGCAGGTCGGCGACCGAAAGGCGGCCATCGCGCGCGCGCGCCATCGTCGTTTCCAACTGACCATTTCGGAACAGCGCTCGCTCCACGACCGTCTGAGCGCGCCTTTCCTGGTCGGGGTCGTCCTGAACGAGGCTTGGGAGAATGGCAAGTCCCGCGTGCAGATTCGCGGAGCTTTGACCGTACTCGGCGAGCGATCGAGCGTCGTGTTGAAAAACGTAGCTGCGTGAGGCCGCGTCGGCATCCCACAGGTCGTTGAGGATGTCTTGCGATGTTTCGAGCACGATGTCGGAGTGCGCGACCCATCGTTCGGAATCGCGCGTCGAAACCGATAGTTGTTCGAACCTCGTGATCATCATGACCAGCAGCGCCAGCGGCACGATGACCAAGATCACCAGGCGCGTGCGAATCCCGTTGTGCCTCATCAGTAGGCCGCGTAATACGCGTAGGTGAAGCGCGACATGGTTCGATACGCCGCGACCGTCGTGAGAACGACGAATGCGGCGACGCCCGCGTCCAGGCCGAAGACGCACCAGCCGACCGGTAGCCGCGCGGCATCGACGACGATGCCAATCGTCAGGTTGACGGCGACACCGAGCACCGCGGCCAGCACGGGAATCCGCGGCTGGTTGACGATGAACAGCAACTGGCTGCTCAACAGACCCAACATCAGCATCCCGTCGGCGACCGCGGCATACCGAATGACGAACAGCGTTGCCGGTGCGGGCGCGCCCGCTAGCCCGACATGGCGCAACAGCACGTGACCGAGGGTCGCGGCGAACAGGGCCGCCAGCAGGGTCGCGCCGACGACGGCGGCCGCGGCCGCCAAGAAATAGCGCTTCATATGGCGATCGAACGGCGAAATCTCGGCGATCCGCAGGCGCGAGCCGGCGAGGATTCGCCGCGGCAAGACCTCGAGCACGACGTTGATGACCCCGACGACCGGTACGATCGCCAGCAGCGCGAGGTCGGTACCCAATTCGTAGGTCGCGCGATAGGCGTACGGTAGGCCGTTGTGCAGTCCGGCGGCGACGTGGTCGACGATGATCATCAGGAAGTAACCCGCACCGAAGATCGCGTACGGCAGCGAGTCGCGAACGACCGCGCGCCGGGACGGCGGCAGAATCCGGCCGTGGGTGCGGCCGATGCGGCGCCGCAGCCACCACAGCGTCCCGACGATCGTCAGCAGTCCCGCCACCGCAAGTTCCGCCGCCAAGGTTGCCGGCTCGGTCGGCAAGACGATTCTTCGGTGGAAACTCAACACGAAGGTTGCGCCGGTCAGCGCGGTCGTCGCGACCGATATCCACAGGATCCAGAGCAAGCGACGGAGCGCGTAGAGCGGCGCGAGGGCGACTTGAAACAGGCCCGCGCCGAAGAAAAAGCTTGCTGCTAGACCGGCATCCTGCTCGCCGTAGAACGGCCGCAGCGCAAGCCATCCAAGCAGTCCCAGGAGCGCAAAGACGCCGACGGCCAGCGCCAAGGTGCGATCCAAGAACCAGGTCGTTAGCCGGTAATTGTCTTGCAGTACGTACGAGACGACGCGCCGCCCGATGACTTGCGAGAAGATGCCGCTGACGACGAGTGCGGCGTAGACCCCGAGCGCGATCGCCGTCGCGAGATGCTCGGGCGTCGAGATGCTCGACCAAAGCGCCGCGCCGAACGCCGCCATCCCCAAGATTGCTACGATGAACGGTCCCGAGTAAAGTGCGCCGACCGCGTAGTCTTTACACGCCCGCATGAACCAGTGCGGCTCGTCAGTGGCCGGTGCCGGTCCGTCGGAGATATACTTTTCGACTAACTCGTTGACGTCGTGGGCAAGTTCGAACAGCGAATCGTACCACAGTTCGGCGACGACCTCGGAGCTGTAGCCGAGCGATTCGAGCACGATCGCCGTCTCGTCGATGCCCTTGGGCCGCCAGCCTCGGCCAAAACGATCTTCGCGGCAGGCGGCAACGACGCTGCGGGCCGCCGTCTCGAGCCGCAACTGCCGGTCGTCGAAGACGCTGAAGCCGGCGAAATCGACCTTCATCCGGCGAGCGCCTCGGTCGCCGGCGCAGGCGCGCGCGCGTATGCCAGCCGTTCGTAGAGTTCGCGGTAGTTGCCGAGAAACCGTGCTTGCGTAAACCGCTCGAGCGCGAAGGCGCGCGCGCGTTTGCCGAGTTCGCGGGCGCGCGTAGGCTCGGCGAGCAGCTCCGCGATCGCTGCGCCGAGCCGCTCGGGCCGCTTGGGCGGAACGACGACGCCGAACCGGTCGACCGCTTCCCGAACGCCGCCGACGTCGGTCGCAACGACCGGTTTGGCGCACATCATCGCCTCGATGACTGAGTACGGAAAGCCTTCGGAGATGCTCGACAGCGCGACGACGTGCGAGTTGGCGTACGCCGAAGCGGCATCGCTGGTCGGGCCCATCAATTCGACCGTTGCCTCGAGCCCAAGTTCGCGAATCAGCCGCTTGCAGAGCCCTTCGTATTCGCGATCGGGCGCCGGTCCCCAAATCTTGTAACGGACGTTGGGAATCTTCTTGCGCACGGTTGTCGCGGACGAGATCAAGGTCGGGACGTCCTTGAGCGGATCGATGCGGATGACGGCGCAAACCGTCGGCACGTCGGGCGAGCGATCGCGGTCGTCGAAGCGCGCCTGGTCGACCCCATTGTAGACGACCTCTATGCGGCCGGCCGGGACGCCGTAGAACCGTTCCCACTGCGTGTTATAGCTGCAGACCGGCGCGATCACGTCGCTGACCGAATACGTGGCGCGCGCGATCGACGAGAACAGGTTTTTCTTGACGGCTCGATCGGAGAACGGGATCCCCGAGCGTGCGAGTTCGAGCACCCGCTCCCGCAAGTAGATTCCGTGCTCGGTCAACAAGACCGGAATGCCGAGCGCGCGTTTGGCGACGACGGCGGTCGTTCCGCACAGCCCGGAGACCGAGCTGTGGACGACGTCGCAGTCGGGGACCTCGATCGCCAGCGGCAGCAGATAGCGGTAGAGCGCCCGCACGAGTTCGATCGCCTCGAGCGACGACATGAATCGTGCGTGCCACTGTTGTGCGCGAAAATGCGCGATCGCGGTCTCCCAGATCTCCGGCTGGCGCATCGTCCAGTCGTAGTCGTGCTCGCGGAAGTAACCGTAGAGCCCGACGATCGCATCGAGCAACTCCTCGGGGGCTGCGCGCTCCATTCCGAGCATGACCTGTCGCAAGAGCGTCTGGAATAGCGGCACGGCGCGTTCGCGTAACGCCGGCGATGACCGGCGGCGCGGCCCGCCGCCGAGGTCGCGGCCGTTGTATTCGCGGAGGCCGCCGTGGCCGTAGAGCGGGACGCTGATCAGCCGGGAGACGTTGGGCGGCAGCGCGTATTCGACTCGCCCGCTCGGCTCACCGGTCAGCGCGAAGACGACGAACTCGATCTCCGGAAGGCCGCAGACCAACTCGTGGCACCACGTGGAGACGCCCCCGCGGACGTACGGATACGTCCCCTCCGTCAACAGGCAAACTTTCACGACAGCGCCGACGGGAAGTTGTCGGCCATCACGGCGTCAAGCGAATTCGCCATGTCGACCGACTTCTTGGCAAGCGTCAAATTGCCGGCCGCTAAGAAGCAGCGCGCGGCGGAAACGTAAGCCTCTTGAATCGAGCGCGAGTCGCTCGCCGATTCGGCCCAGCACAGATACATCTTCCCGGCCAACCGCAGAAACTTGTTCGAGAGATCGTGCTTGCGAAGTTGCGCGGCGACCTGCGACGCGCTCCGGTATGCGATGGCTGCGCGCGGATACAGCTTGGCGGCATCGCACGACTCGGCCTCGGCGACATACAGGCCGAGCGCGTCGCGCGGGCGGCCCATCTGGGCGGCCGAGACGGCCTTGCTCCACGGATCCTCGCCGCCACCGACCGGCGGCCCGGCGCTTGCGGGCGGAGCGTCGTCATCCGATGCGTCGCTGGGTTCGTCGGCCGCTAGCAGTTCGCGCCACCGCAGTTGCTGTTCGACGCGTGCGATCAGTTCGCGAGCGTCGAACGGTTTGGTTACGAAATCTTGGACGCCGGCCTCGAGGGCGATGATCTTGTCGTCGGTCTGCGCCTGGGCGGTCAACATCACGACCGGGATCCCGCGCGTCTCGGGATCGGACTTCAACCGTTCGGTCGCGGTTCGACCGTCCATCACCGGCATCATCCAGTCGATTAGGATCAGGTCGGGATGCTCGCGGCGGGCCGCGTCGCACGCAAGCGCGCCGTTTTCGACGTCGATCACTTGGAAGTGCCGGGTGGTGAGGATGCGGCGTAACAACCCGCGGGTCGCCGGGTCGTCTTCGGCGATCAATATCTTACCGCGCGTCGCGCCGTTGCCGGGCGCGGATGTCTGCGCCACTGCGAGTACCCCGGCCAGTTCACCGGCGAACCGCTGGATCTCGGCGGCGAGCGCAAAATCGATCGGATCGCCACGATAGGCTTCGATGTAGCCACCGAACCCGTTCTCGCTGCGCAACGGCAAACCGATGAACGCCTTGCCGGGGAACGCGCCGTCGAACCGGGCATCGGCGTCGACCGACGCGAGCAGTTCGCAACTCGCGTTCTTGGCATCGTGCAAGCGCCGAATCGAATCGACCGACAGGCCGCCGGTGTATTCGGCGGCGTTGGCCGCTCGGGCCACCGCGGCCGGCCCGACGACGTCGTCGTCGGCCGCCTCGGCCGGGAAGAACCAGATTCGGGCATACGCCATTCCATATCGATTCAGCAGTTGCTGCGCGGCGTCGCGGACGATTTCGATGCTTCCGGCGGTCGTGCTCACGTCAAATGTTCATCCCAAAAGTGACGGTAGGGCGAAAGTCGGTGTAGCTTGGACTCGTCCCAGTCGGAAGCGGAATGCCGCGCAGATAGGTGCCGCCGACCTGTTCGATGGCGAGTGACGGGCCGTGCGCGCCAAATGGGTAAAACCGCACCCCCAGCGCCAGTTCCGCCGCGTTTGCGTAAAAGTAACCGTGGGTATCGAGGGTCAACGTCCCGCGTGCGTAGAGTTGCGTCCCGAGCGGGCCTCGGCCGACGCGCCGGCCGACTTCGAGTTGGTTGTACAGCTCGGAGTCCGAGTATCGGCTGGTAAATGCGGCGCTGCCGTAAAAATTTCCGTAATATCGCGGCGCGTGCGCGCCGCCCGTCCACTCGCGGTAGAGCTGAACGCCGTATCGAAGGTCACCTCCCGACGGTACGGCAGCCACCGAGCCGAGCGGCGTCGAGACGCCGCCCTGGATGAACACCCGCAACCCGCTCGGCGTCGTGTACTGCAGGCCGAGTGCGCCGACGGCGTAGTTGTCGTTGTAGGTCTGCGGCACGCTTCCGCCGGTGCTGCGCGAGTCGAGCGAGGCGAGGAAGCCGAAGTACGGCCGCACCACGGCCGCCGGCGAACCGAACGGCTTGTACGCGTCGATCGCGCCGACGGTGTCGGCGTAGCGCGTGTCGTTCACGGCATAACTATACAGATAGCCGGTTTGATCGGCGCCGGCGGCTCGCGTCGCCGCGGTGATCAGAACGCCGATCGCGACGGCGACCGGAAGGAAGCGGCTCATTACGGCATCTCAACTCTGTAGGTTCGAACGAGGTGACGATTGTCCGACCAGTCGACTGCCAGCAGGTCGTCGCCGGTAGCGGCTAGCTCGCGGATATCGCCGGCAAACGGCGTCGATGCGGTGATCTGGCCAAGGTCGTTGACGACGAGCAGGGTATGCAATTGACGGTCGAAGACGAGCAGATCGTCGCCGAACGCCACCGGACCAGCGAACCGGTCCTGTCTCTTTCCGGTATCGGCTGGAGCAACTTGGAAGAGCAGCTTGCCTGCTGGGACCTCGTAGACGTCGCCTTCGTCGGTCATCGCGATCAGCCGGCCGTGCCATTTGATCGCCCCGACCGTCCAGTTCAGCGCCTCCGGCAGCGGTTTGCGCGCGACGACCCGGGCCTGCTTGCCCGTAATTTGAATTCGCGTCAGTTGCGGCGTCCCGTGCGGCCACCAACCGGATTTCTGAACGACGACGAGATCGTTGCCGTCGGGAATCACCGCGGAGATGAGCGACGGGTCACCGGTCCGGTCGTCGAGCAATCGCGGCAAGGTCCAGCTGCGTTCGATGCGGCCGACGGGCGAGAGCCGGAAGATCTCGGGCGCCCCGGTTGAGGCCGTCCACCAGTTGCCCGCCGCGATTCCGAGCGGGCCGCAGTCCGCGAACGTTCCTAAACTCGTGATCTCGGGCAGTTCGATCCCGGTTACCTCCAACTGCTTGAGCGATCCAAACGCGAAGTCCGATCCGACTCCCAGGCGTGGCAGCGCGTACATGAGGTTTTCGCGCGAAGCCGCGTGAATGACGCCCGGAATCGAGACGGCGAACGCGGCCCGATAGCCGGCGCGGCGCAACGCATCGAATATGAGCGGCGTGAGCCCGGCGGCGTTCGAGTGCCCTGCCTCAAGGCGCGTATTCGGGTCGGCGCCCGGTCCCAGCGGTGCGTTTTGGCCGAACTCGCCGCTTGGATATGCGAACGCGTCGATATGGGTATGAAAGCGCGCTTCGAACGTTTCGCGGAAATGGAGAAGATCGTGATGGACGCGCGCGGCGAACTCGTGCTTGGTTTCGAACCGGTGCTCGGCCGGCAGCCAAGCTAAATTAGCGTACCAGTACGGGCTCTGCGTACCGCTAGCGCTGACGACGAGGTCGCTGTGACCCGCCCAGCCGTGAGATTCGAGCGTCCAGATCCCGCTGCGTTCCATCGCTTCGAGTTGCGCCGACGTCAACCGGCCGGTGGTCGTATCGGTGCGCGCGCCCTCGAAAAACATCGCCGCCGGCGCGTGGTGGCGCCGCAGAATCGGCGTCGCCACCGTCCACGCCGAAGCGTAGCCGTCGTCGAACGTCAAGAGGGCGGGTTTGCGCGGCAGGGTGCTCGCGTCGAGCCGGCCGTCGAGGTAGTCGAGCGCCTGCGCCATCGTGATGAACTCGAACCCGCGCCGCTCGAGTTCGTCGAGCGTTCGTTCGAATTGCGCGGGCGTATCCCACGGCTTCTGGACGTTGTCGACCCCGCCGACACTGTGGATCGGGTCGTCGCTGACCTGATGGAACAGCAGGACCGCAATCTTCGGCCGGGTGACCGGCACCAAGGTCAGCGGTCGTTGCGGCGGTGCCGCCGCCAGGGTCGCCGCGAGGCAGACCAACGCAAACAGTGCGCCGATCTTGCGGGCGCGTTTTCTGAGAACGGTTCCCATGCACCGATTATCGGCGAACGGCGGCTACTTTCGCGCGATGACCTCGATCTCGACGCGTGCGCCGAGCGGCAATGCGGCGACGGCGACGGTCGAGCGGGCGGGTGGTACTTTGCCGAAATGCCGGCCATAGGCGGCATTGACGGCCGGGAAATCGGCCATCTCGGTCAGGAAGACGGTCGTCTTGACGACGTCGCCGAAATCGGCGCCGGCCGCTTCGAGGACCGCGGCGACGTTCTTCATGACTTGCTCGGTCTGGGCGGTGACGTCGCCGTCGACGAGCGTCCCGGTTGCCGGATCGAGCGCCACTTGGCCGCTGCAGAAAACGAAGTTCCCGGCGCGAATCGCCGGACTGTAGGGACCGACGGGCTTGGGAACCTTAGCCGAAAAAATCGGTTTCATGCGCGAACCGTTTCGGCCGCGGGCGGCGCATCCTCTACGCGCATCGTCCCCTTGTAATTCATCGGTTCTTCGACGACCCCGAAGTTCGTCACCGCGAGTTCGGCGATCCGCGCAAGTTCGGCCGGCGTCAGCGCCGGCGACTCGGGCGCGAGCGCAAATTCGCGCAGCTGCGCGCGATCGTAGATGTTCGGCAACACCGACATGATCCGCGGTTCGGCCAGTAGCCATTGGATCGCCGCTTGACCGAGCGTTCGATCCGGCCGTTCGAGAAACCGCAGAGTCTCGACTTTCTTAACGCCGTTGAGCAGCCACGAGCGCGGCCGATGCCGGCGGTGGTCGTTCGGCGGGAACGTCGTCTCGTTCGTGTAGTGACCTTCGAGCATACCGCTCGAATGCGGGACGCGGACCATGTACCCGGTGTCGGCGGCCGATTCGTAAGCGGCCCGGAGCATCGAATCGCCCGGAAACGGTTCGAGGATGTTCCAAATCATTTGGACGCTCGTGACGTTGCGCCGCGCGGCCGATTCGATCCCTTCGACGAGCCACCCGATCGCCGGTCCGAGCGCGGCTCCGTAGGCGCGAATCTTGCCTTCGGCTTTGAACGATTCGAGCAGCCCGAACAACTCGTCGCTGCGAACCTGCTCCAAGTGCGCGTTGTGAATTTGGTAGATGTCGATCACGTCGGTCTGCAGCCGGCGCAGCGACTGTTCGAGCGCGTAGCGCACGAACTTCGGCGAGAAGTCGTGCGGGATCTCGGTTTGCCCTTTGCGCTCGCCGGCGTAGCTGTAGAAGTCGTAACCGAATTTGGTCGCGTAGACGACCTGGTCGCGCCGCCCGGCGAACGCGCGCGCGAGCTGTTCCTCGCTGCGGCCGTTCCCGTAGGTATCGGCGGCATCGTAGAGGGTGACGCCGAGATCGAGCGCTTCGTGCAGCAACGCGACCGCCTCGTCGTCGGTCATCGCGCCCCACCAATCGGTCGCGGTGGTCCACAGGCCGAAGCCGACCTCGCTGACCGATATCTGCGTCTTGGGATAGGTCCGGTATTTCATCGCTCGATAGGCTCCCACGGCGGGCCCCGAACGTCCTTCGCCGGAGCACGGGAGGGCCGTGGACGGGCTGCTTGGTTTCAGCCGATACCTGAACTGGAGGATGGGAATGCAGACGGAGAAACCAGCGACCGAGCTCAGCCACCCGGAGGTCTACCGGCCGAACCTCGAGCTGCGTGATCGTGGCGTGCTCCGGCGGGAGATGCGGGCGTCGATCGGCGGCCTCGATTCCGGCGGCCTCGACGCCGTCGCGGCGAACCTCAGCACCTTGATCGGCCTCTCGCGGATGACGATCGAGCTGTTGCTCGACGTCCGCGACCTCCTCGGCTCGGTCGCGACCTCGCTCGACCCGTCGTTGACCGTCCGCTGGGAGCGGCGCCACGGTTACCGCAAAGGCGAGCAACACCGCGGCCTCGACTGACTCCGCCAGGGGGGGTTAGGGGGCGTCGTTCCCCAATATAGTCGAGCCTAATACGCTCGCGAGGGATTCCTAAGATCGTGTCCTGGTTGCGTCTGGTCGGGTTGGTCGTCGCCCTAGCGAGTCTGCCGGCGGGTGCGATCGCCGGCAGCGATGAGATGAGCGCCGCGCCCAACGCGAGCGCGCACGGCTTGCAGCCGCTGCGCGGGCCGCTTCCGATTGCGACGCCGTACCCGGGCGAGTCGCGCGTCGTTGCCCGGCCCGACGGCGCCTTCGATGCTGTTCCCGAGGTCCATGGCGCGACCAAACTCTTCCGGTTAGTCGAACGGGCAGCGCCGTGGACGCTCCGGCCGGGCTTAACCGTCATGGCGAACACCTATAACGGCGTCGTTCCCGGCCCGGTGCTCGTCGTCCATCAAGGCGATCACGTCGTCATCGAATATCGCAACGAGATCGCAACGCCCGACACGATCCATTTGCACGGGATTCACGGCGGTCCGGTCGCGATGGACGGCGTCCCTGGAATCTCGCAACCGCTGGTGACGACCGGTGGTCACTTTACGTATTCGTTCGTTGCCGACCAATCGGGAACGTTCATCTACCATACGCACGATAACGAAGCGATGCTCGACTCGGGCCTGTACGGTGCGATCATCGTCGAGCCCACGCATCCGCGACCCGTCGAAAGCCACGTCGCGCACGACGATCTCGAACTGCTTTCGTCATGGCAGATTCAGAGCGCAGCCGAGAACGAGTTCACGATCAACGGTAAGGCGTACCCGGCAACCAAACCGATTGAAGTGAAGTCGGGAGATCGCATCCGAATCCGCTGGATCAACATCTCGGGCGAAGCGTTTCACACGATGCACACGCACGGACACGACCAACTCGTCATCGCGCGCGACGCCCAACCGGTCGAAACGCGCGACGTCGAGGATACGGTGCTGGTCGGTCCCGGGCAGCGAGCCGACGTTATCGTGACCGCCGATGCCAAGCCGGGGACGTGGCTCGTGCACTGCCATGTCGCCGATCATACCGAAAACACCGACGGGCTGCCCGATGGGCTCATCACCGCGATTCACTACGCCGGCACGCCCGAGACGCTCGCGACGATGGGAACCGCGATGCGGACGGCGATGGGGCCGCACCCGATGGGCGGTGCGCCGCTCGGATTCGGTTTGACCGTGCTGCTCGGAGCGATCGCCGGGCTGACGATCTTCCTCGGTCTGCCGGTCGCCCGGGCGCGCTCGCTCTCACCGCCCGTGATCGGCGCGCTCAACGCCGTCGCCATCGGCATCCTCGTCTATCTGACGATCGAGATCGCCGGCAACGCGTTGCGACCGGTCAAGGCGGCCATCGACGAGTGGCACGCCGGCGGCCCGTTTCCGGTTCTGCTCTGCGGGTTGCTCGCCGGTGGTTTGCTCGTCGGCCTCGTTGGCCTGGGAACGGCGGCGACGCAACTCGCCAAGCGCGCCGGTTCGCAGCTCACCGAAAAGCCGTTGCTGCTGGCGATGATCATCGCCATCGGAATCGGTGCGCACAACTTCGCCGAAGGCTTGGCGATCGGGGCCTCGGCGGCGAGCGGCGCGACCGCGGTTGCCGCCGGGCTGATCGTCGGGTTCGCGCTCCACAACGCGACCGAAGGTTTCGGCGTTGCCGCGCCGCTGGCGGGCCGCATGACGCCATCGTGGGCGCAACTCGGCCTCGCCGGAATCGTCGCCGGCGGACCGACGTTCCTTGGGACGGTCGTCGGCTATCAATTCAGTTCTCCGACCCTCTCGGTGTTGTTCCTTGCAATCGCGATCGGTGCGCTCGTCTTTGTCATCGGCGAACTCTGGAGCATGCTCAAACGAACCGGGTTGACGGTTGTGACGACGTCGATGGTGACGGTCGGGTTCGCGATCGCGTTTGCGACCGAACTCTTCGTCGAGCTTAACGGCGGGTGATTTAGCCGTACATCGCTAGTAGATTCGCAGGTACTGCTCGCGCTCCCAGGGGTGGACCGCGCGGCGATAGCGCTCGTATTCGGCGATCTTGGCGTCGCGAAACGCGTGATAGATGTGATCGCCGAGGGCGCCGCGGATGACGGCATCGCGGTCCAGTTCGAGCAACGACTGGCGCAGCGATTTCGGTAAGGTTCGGATGCGCCGCTCGGAGCGCTCGTGGTCGGATAGATCGTAGCTCGAACCGACGAACGGATCGCCGGGCAGCAGATGCGAGCGGATCCCGTGGGCCATGCTTTCGA
>JBOHTW010000231.1:0-29726 GCA_050733835.1 Vulcanimicrobiaceae bacterium
GCTACGTGCTGACGCTCGACGCCATGCGCGACCTGCAGCGAACGATGCTCCGGCTGGCGCCGGCCGAGCGCCGGAAGCTGCCGGGGATGAACCCGCGGCGCAGCGACATCATCGTCGCGGGCAACGCGATCGCGATCGCGGCACTCGAGATTCTCGGCCGCGACGAGTTGGTCGTCTGCGATCGAGCGCTCCGCGAGGGCATCGTCGTCGACTATTTGGAGCGCGACCTCGCGGTCGCGCGCCGCGTCGGCGACGAACGGACCCGCCGTCTCGATGCGGTTCACGAAGTCGCGCGGCGCTTTCATGCCGGTGGCGCGCACGAGAGTCACGTCGCCGGGCTGGCACTCGACCTGTTCGACCGGCTCGGCGACGTCCACGGGTTCGAGCCGGCCGATCGCGACGTGTTGTTTGCGGCGGCGATCCTGCACGACGTTGGCCGCACCGTCAATCCGAGCGCCCATCACAAACACGGTGCCTACCTCGTGCGGGCGGCCGGCATCGACGGCTGGCGACCCGAAGAGGTCGAATTGATCGCGACCTTGGTCCGCTACCACCGGCGTTCGCTGCCGAAACCGACGCATCCCGAGTTTGCGGTTGCCGATGCGCCGACCCGCCGCCGAATCCTCGGCCTGGGCGCGCTGTTACGGATCGCCGACGGCCTCGACCGCCGGCGCCTGGGGTTGGCCGGGACGCTCGCCGTTACGCGCCGGCCGGGGGCGGTCGAGATCACCGTCGACGCCCTACAGAACATCGAACCGGAGATCGAGGGCGCGTGCTACAAGGCCGATCTGTTCGAACGCGCCTTCGGCTTGCCGGCCACGATCGTCGCGCGCGAGATCGAACCCGCTTGCGCCGACGAGGACGACGAATCGGATTCACTCGAGCAGCGCGTATGAACCCGCCGGTTGCGCCGCTCAAGAAGATCCTGGTCGTCGACGACGAGGTCGCGATCGTTGCGACCTTGCGGTTCAACCTAGAGCGAAACGGCTACGCGGTCACCACCGCCGGCGACGGGCGGTCCGCGATCGCGCTGGCGGCGGCCGAACGGCCCGACCTCATCGTCATGGACATCATGCTGCCGCAACTCGACGGCATCGAGGCCTGCAAGGAGATCCGCAAGCACAGCAACGTTCCGATCATCATGCTGACGGCTAAAGACCAAGAGATTGACAAGGTCTTGGCGCTCGAACTCGGCGCCGACGATTACGTCGTAAAGCCGTTCGCGCTGCACGAATTCCTGGCGCGCATCAAGGCGCGGTTGCGGCGGCAGAACGGTGCGGACGGAAACGGCCGCAGCGAGCCGATCGGTAACGGCGAGATTGTGCTCGACCCGTCGCGCCAGACGCTGACGGTTCGCGGGCGCGAGATCGCGCTCGCGCCCAAAGAGTTTAGCTTGCTGCGCGTACTGATGGAAAACCGCGGTCACGTCGTCACCCGACAAACGTTGCTCGACAAGGTTTGGGGTTACGATTTCGAAGGCGATCAGCAAACGATCAGCGTGCACGTTCGCTGGCTGCGCGAGAAGATCGAGATCGATGCGAACAATCCACGGCACATCATCACCGTGCGCAGTCGCGGCTACCTTTTCAAAGAGTGAGCCGCCGCGGGTGAGCCGATGGCGGCCGAGCTGACGGCGCTGCTTCCCGCGCTCGCCGTCGCGTTCGCCGCCGGCGCGGTGGTCGGCGGGTTGCTCGTGCGGCGCACCGTCCGCGCCCGCACGGCGCGGCCACCCGGTACGCCGAGCAGCGGTCAACCCGACTCCGAGTTCGATCGGTTGCTGGACGCACTCGAGGTCGGCATCGTGACGATCGACCGCACGGGTTACGTCACGCGGCTCAATGCCGCCGCCGCGACGATCTTCGACGTCGTGACGCGGCCGGTGCGCGGTCGCGCCATGATTGAACTCGTGCCTTCGTACGACCTCGACCAGCGCGTGCGCGATGCACTCGCCGGCCGCGCGTCGCGCGGGCCGATCGAACTAACCAACGCGCGCGGTTCGCGGTCGCTCGCGGTTGCGACCTTGCCGTTTGGAGACGATGGGGGCGCGATCGTCATTGCGAGCGACGAATCCGAAAAGACCGAACTCGAGCGAACCCGGCGCGAGTTCGTCTCGAACGTCTCGCACGAGCTGCGCACGCCGCTCTCGGCGATCAAGTTGATGGTCGAGACGCTGCTTGACGCGCCGGCGGAGGCCGAGCGGCGCGCGCTGTTCTTGCCGCAGATCAAAGGCGAAGTCGATCGAATGGTCGCGCTCGTCGAGGATCTACTCGACCTGGCTCGAGCGGAGCGCGGCCGGCTGCGCCTGCGGCGCGAGCCGCTCGACCTCGGCGCGGTCGCCACCGCGACGTTACGGCCATTTGCCCCGCGCGCCGAACGCGCGCAGATCGCGCTCGTCGAGCAGCTCGAGGGGGTTCGGATCGACGGCGACGCCGACCGGCTCGCACAAGTGATCGTCAACCTCGTCGACAACGCCTTGCGGCACACCCATTCGGGCGGCAACGTCGAGGTCCGGCTGACGCGCGACGGCGATCGCGCCCGGCTGAGCGTGAGCGATTCGGGCGAAGGCATCCCATACAACGACGTCCCCCACATCTTCGAACGATTCTATGTCGTCGAGCGGTCGCGCACGCGCGAGGCTGCCGGGACGGGGCTCGGGCTCTCGATCGTCAAGCAAGTCGTCGAGGCGCACGGCGGCGCGGTCGCCGTCGACTCGGAGCTCGGCGTCGGATCGACGTTTTCGTGCTGGTTTCCGCTCGCGAACTCTTAATGTGGCGATAACATGCGGATAATCGGCGCGTGCTACGCTCGCGGCGTATGGTCGATGGGACGTGCATCGAACTCCGGGCACTGTGGCTGGCGTATCTCGAGGCGCATTGGCAAGAGCTGACCCTGCGCGATGCGGTCGCTCTCGGCCGCGACCCGATTGCGCCGCGGGACCCCGGCAAAAAACCGTTGCTTAAGGAATCCTTAAGGTCGGCGTGAACGCGGCAGCGACCGCCGGCGAAGCACCCTGGGAAGGAATACCGCGCTCCGTCTACGCAGTCGGCGGACGGATGACGGCATCTCCGAAAGGGCCCATGATCGACGCCCCCGCGATAACCCGCAGTAAGGTGACCGTCGAGAAGCTCAACGTGTACTACGGCGGCTTCCACGCGATGAAGAACGCCGACCTCAAGGTGCCCGATCGCCACGTTACGGCCTTCATCGGCCCATCGGGCTGCGGTAAGACGACGTTCTTGCGGGCCCTCAACCGGATGCACGACCTGACGCCCGGCGCGCGGGTGACCGGCAGCGTCCGGCTCGACGAGATGGACATCTACGGCCCGAATGTCGACGCGGTGACGGTGCGAAACCGCATCGGAATGGTCTTTCAGCGGCCCAACCCGTTTCCGAAGTCGATCTTCGAGAACACCGTCTTCGGCCCGAAGATTCACGGAATGCGCGACCACGCGACCTTGCTGGAGATCTGCGAACGAAGCTTGCGGGCGGCGGCCCTTTGGGACGAGGCCAAGGATCGCCTGAATAGATCGGCGCTCGAACTCTCGGGCGGTCAGCAGCAGCGGCTGTGCATCGCGCGCGCGCTCGCCGTCGAACCCGAGGTCTTGCTGATGGACGAACCGGCCTCGGCGCTCGATCCGATCGCGACGGCCAAGATCGAAGATCTGATCCAGGTGCTCAAGAAAGACTACACGGTCGCGATCGTCACCCACTCGATGCAACAGGCTGCGCGGATATCCGATTACACGGCGTTCTTTTTGCTCGGTGAACTGATCGAGGTCGGAACGACCTCCGAGATTTTCACCCGCCCGAAAGACCGCCGAACCGAAGACTACATCACCGGCCGCTACGGTTAGGCGAGCAAAATCGAAGCGCCCCGGCGGTGACCGAGGCGCTTCGATTTGGTTGCGGGGCCTGGATTTGAACCAGGGACCTTCGGGTTATGAGCCCGACGAGCTACCGGACTGCTCCACCCCGCGCCGAGCGTCCCTGAGTATACGGCGCGTTCGCTCGACTGTCAAATCACGGAATTTCGCCAAGCTATATCTTACCGGGCGGGGTATCGTCGCGCCAGACGGACCTTACCGGTGACGGCCCAGGCCGGCGATCGAACCGGTCGCGGCCGGCTGTTGGCCGAGCTCACGGCCCTGATGGGTACGCCAGGATATGCCGCTCGTCTCAAATCGTCGCGATCGCTGCGCTCCGGATTTCTCCGCAGCAACGTAGACGCTCCTGGGAGCAAGGGCCGCGAGTCTCGTCTCATTATTGCGAGATGACCATCTGCGACGAGCTTGCGAGAGTCTGCGCGGGGAGCGGGAGCAAGACAAACGAAAAATTGTAGCTGAGTGCAACGCGCACGTAGCATCCCGGCTGCCCAGTGCCTGGGCAGTTTGTCGATGGACCTTCCCAGGTGTAGACGGGCGGCTGCAACTTCGAGCTATCGAGCCCAGGTGACTTCGAAAGGATGTAGTTCGTAATCGCCGTTTCGCACGGTGACGTCACGCCGTTGCTACACGGTGTTGCATTGACGATTGCATAGCGCGTTCCAATTCGAGCCGCGTTCCCAACGAGATCGTACGTAAACAGGGCTCGCCCGAAATCGATGATCCCGAAAATCAAGGTCAACCCGATCGTCCCGGCTAGGGCAAACTCGACGAGGACCTGACCGCGTTCGTGGTGTCGGGCAAAGCGCAAAGTCGAGGACCGTTCCGCCACTTGGTTCGGGCCGTCGTCGCGTCCGAAGGTCACGGGCTGACCTGCTGGATCGCCGTTCGGCTGATCGTCAACGAACTCGGCAACCCCGGATACTGTATGAATGGTCGGAACGTCCCGCTCGCGACGACCTGAACGTACGTGATAAGGTGATCCGTCGGTGATGCATTGCACGCGGCCGGCGTCGAAAATTGTACGGACGGAGCACTGTCGCAGGTGTAGTAGTTTGAAGCCGTGGCGGCTAAACTTGGGACTTCGTTCGCGTCGGCTTTCGCCGCGTTCACCATGCCAGGCGTATTGTAGGCGGTCGTGGCGTTCTGCGCCCCAAACTGCACCCCAGCGTGAGCCGCGTTGGAAACCTCAATGCCTTCGTAGAGGTACTTTCCGACCTCGACGAGCCCGACAGTTAGGAGCAACAACAAGGGAGCAATAATGGCGACTTCGAGCACAGCCTGGCCTGTATCGGCTAATGCCAGCGACCGGAGGCGCAACCGGCGCCGGTTAGCGCGCATGGTCGGCGGACGGTTCGCGACCGCATGTCTCACGGGTCGTAGCTTCATTCTGTCAGCACGACGTGCGTCGCTTGCGCCTGCAGATCGACGGTGCCTGGACTGAGGGTGGGGTCAACCGTGAGCGGCTTGTTGCCCGTCACGTCGGTGCCGCCGACAACGAGGTACCCAAAGGTATCGCCGTTCCCATTCGTGCTGTACGTGGCGGTCGGCGCATAAAATAAACCCTGGAAATATCCGGGCTTACCGTTGCCCGTATACGGGTTCGCGTTGCTCGGAGGTTGATAGAATGCTATGCCCGCCGTCGGGCCGGTCGTCGGAGCGGTAATAGACATCCCGTTGTGACCGTTGAACGTGACGCCGCCGTCGACATTAACGACGGTGACGCCGTTGCCCGTGATTGTCCCGCTGGTGATGCCTCCGTAGAAATAATATACGCCTGGATTTAACGTCGTGATGTTTGCGCAACAGTTGGTATAGACGCCGGGATTCAGGGTCGTCATGCCACTCGCGTTAGCGGCGCCGCTGGCCGGTGGGAACGTCATTCTTTGAAGATAGGCGCACCCGGAAATTGTGAGGCATGGATCGTTGATTGTTAGAGATTGTTGCGCAATGAGCGGGGGGATCAACGACGCCCCGGGTGCCGGCCCAGAGTAGGATAGCGATTTTGCCGATATCGTGCCCGTGGGAATCTGTCCGTTCACGGCGATGCCGCAGTTCACCGCACCAATGTAGCCCGGTGGCACCATTTGAAGTGCGCCGTGTGGATCGAGTTGGTAAATGCAATTGGAACTGTTCGGCTTGATGGCCGCGACCGCTCGCGTGCTAACGAACTGATTGGTATTGCCGAAGATGCCGGCGAAGAATACTGGTTGTTTCCTCTTTACGGTCACTTCGACGGCCGTATTGCTCGGGTACGAGGTTGCTGACGCTTGCGGTGGGCTGTTTACCGTGACCGAAACGTTGCCGACGCCCCCGTCGTCCGTGAAACCGTCAGAGCCCGCCGCGGTCCGCGCCGCAGCCGTAACCTCGACGGGAGCGGTACTGCCGGATTGCGTCGTGGTTGGGTAGTACAAACGGATCGCGCCGGCCACGGCACCGCTGTCGGAAGCCGCCTGTTCGAGCCGCTGTTGATAGCGCCAAAAACCAACGTCGACCGCCAAGGCCACCATCCCGAGCAGAACCACGACCCCGGCGGCTAGAAGCGGCAAGAGCTGACCTCGTTCGGAGTGCCGACGCCGTCCAAGCGGTAGGGCGCGTCGCTCCTTCATAAATCTCCCGATGCTGGCAGCCTTGCTCGCCGCGCACGACGCGGATAACCGTTTCTTAACATATCGGCGGCCTGGCGGTCAGTTTACAGGCCGTCGCTGAACTATGTCCGCCGTCACCCGCCGCCCGAACCAGACGCTCGACGAGACGGCTTTGCATCCTTGCTCGTCAAATCGAACTCGGGCTGCCTGGAAACCATCGGCGGCCGGCGAAGGTCGAACGGGCGATGCCGGCTCACACGCATTTCGACGAGGCGACCGAGGAATATCTCGAGGCGATTTACCGGCTCGAACGCGAGGGTCCGGGGGCGACGACCTCGGGGCTTGCTGCCGACCTCGGCGTCGCACCGGCATCGGTTTCGGGGATGCTCAAACGGCTTGCCTCGGATGGTTATATCGAACACCGCGCCCGCGGCGAGGCGAAGCTCACCGCCAAGGGGCTCGAAGTCGGAATCCGGGTCGTTCGGCGCCATCGGTTAGCCGAGCGGCTGCTGACGGACATCCTCGGGATGCCGTGGGACGCCGTCCACTCCGATGCTTGTCGGCTCGAACACGCGATCTCGGCGCGGGTTGAGGAGCGGTTGATCGAGGTGCTCGGGGACCCGACGGTCTGCCCGCACGGCCACCCGATCCCACCGGCCGACGGCAGCGATCCGCCGCGTCCCGGGGTCCCGCTGGCACGGTTGCCGGCCGGCGCCGGCGCGGTGGTTCACGGCGTCACCGAAGAGGTCCCGGAGATCCTCCGCTATCTTGCCGAGGTCGGGCTGCGGCCGGGAGCGCGCGTCGTCGTCTTCGCGAAGGCCCCGCTCGGTGGTCCGGTCACCGTCGAGATCGGGTCCGCCCGGCATGCGATTTCGCTCGAGCTCGCGCGGATGGTGACCGTCGTCGCCGACGATCCCGCCGCCGCGGAGTAGACGCTCGACCGCATGCCCACCGTTAGCCGCCGGCGCGCGCAGCCGGCATGATCGCGCGCCAGCGCCGAGCGCCGTTCACCAACGCGATGGTCGGCTTGAACGTCGTCGCGTTCGTTTGGCTCGCGCTGACGGGCGGCTGGAACAACCTCAATTCGTTGCTCGCCCACGGCGCGCTCTACGGGCCGGCGGTGCTCGCCGGTCAATGGTGGCGGATCATCACCGGCGCGTTCCTGCACGGCGGCATCCCGCACATCGCGCTGAACATGATCGCCCTCTACCAAGTCGGCCGGCTCGTCGAAATGTTGTTAGGTTCGCTGCGTACGGCGATTCTGTATTTCATCGCGATGATCGGCTCGGGCATTGCCGTCGTCATCTTTGCGCCGACGGAGGTGACGGTCGGCGCGAGCGGTGCCATTTTCGGTTTGTTCGGCGCGCTGGTCGCGATCGGGTTGCGGTTGGGGAGTCCCGGCCGGTCGCTCGTCATGCAAACGGTGCCGATCATCGCGATCAACCTCGCGTTCGGATTTCTGGTTCCAAATATTTCAAACGCCGGACACCTCGGCGGACTCATCTGTGGTTTCGCCGCGGGCTTGGCGGTTGCGTACTCGATTCGACTGCGGCGCGCTCCAATTGCGCAGCCGGCCGACGGCCTCTCCGGCGATCCGCGGCCTTCGGAACCGCCGGCAGTCGGGCCGCCGGCATGAGCGCGACGCTCTCGCTGGACGAACTCTTTGGAGCCGACGGCCCACTCGCTCGCGCGCACGGTGCGTTTGAACCGCGGCCGGGCCAAGTTCAGATGGCCAAGCTCGTCGAGCGCGGTTTTCTCGAGGGCGGCCACACCATCGTCGAAGCCGGAACCGGCGTCGGGAAATCGCTCGGCTATCTCGTGCCGGCCCTCCGCAGCCGAAAGAAAGTCGTCGTCTCGACCGGCACGATCGCTCTGCAAGAACAACTCGTGCGCAAGGACATCCCGCTGGTCGCGCGCGCGCTCGACATCCCGGCCCGCGTCGAGTTGCTCAAGGGGCGCAACCATTATCTGTGCCGGACCAAACTCGAAAAACTGCGCGCCGACCGGCTGGTCGCGTCGAGCGCAACGATGGAACGGATCTGGGCCTGGGCCGACCGAACGGCGACCGGCGACCGCGGCGAACTCGACGTCGTTCCGCGGAGTGACGAGTGGGAAGCGCTCGACGCCGACGCCGACGACTGCATCGCCGAACTCTGTCCGCGCTACGGAGACTGTTTCTTTTTTGCGCGGCGCGACGCCGCCCGGTACGCCGACGTGCTCGTCGTCAACCACGCGTTGTTCTTTCTCGACGTCGCATCCGGCGGCGCGCTGCTGCCGCCCTACGACTTAGTCGTCCTCGACGAAGCCCATCAGTGCGAGCGCTGGGCGACGGCGGCGTTCACCGCGACGCTCTCGCAGGCGACCGTCGGGCGCATGATGCGCCGGCTGCATCGAACCTATGCGTTGCCGGCCGATTTCGACGCCGAGATCGACGAGGGCGTGCGTCGACTCGGTGCGACGCTCGCCGCCGTCCCGGGCGATCGCTATCCGCTGGCTGCCAACGAAGCGGCGTTCGAGTCGCTCGACGGCCTGCACGCCGCGTTCTTCCGGCTGGAGAACTGGCTTTACGCAAACTGGCAAGCTGCCCTGCGGCGGCCGACCGAGAACGTCGCCGAGGCCGAGCGCCGCCGCGATCTTGCACTGCGCGCGGTCACCGCGCATGTCGCAACGATCGAGCGGACGCATCGCTGCGCCGACGACGCGATCAGCTGGGTCGAACGGCGCGATGGCGACGCCGGCTACGAGGTGAACTCGGCCCCCTCCGACGTTGCCGGCGCGCTCCGCCAGGCGTTGTTTACGCGCGTTCCGAGCATCGTGTTAGCAAGTGCGACGATTGCGACGGGCGGTTCGTTTGCATTTCTCAAACGTTCGCTCGGCATCGACGAAGCTCAGGAGTACGCCGCGCCGTCGCCGTTCGACTACGATCGGCAAGCGCGCCTGTACATCGCACCGCCCGATTGCAACCCCAAGGCCGCCGACTTTGCCGCCAAAGCGGCACCGATCGTCGCGGAAGCACTCGACCTCAGCGACGGCCGCGCGTTCGTTCTGTTCACGTCGTACGCGCGCTTGCGCGAACTCTACGCGTTGTTGCGCGAGCGTTTGGTGCATCCCGTCCGCATGCAGGGCGAGTTGCCGCGCAGCCAGTTGCTCGACTGGTTCCGCCGGACGCCGGGCGCGGTGCTGTTTGCAACCGGCACGTTTTGGGAGGGCATCGACGTCGTCGGCGAGCAGCTCTCGTGCGTCGTGGTCGATCGGTTACCGTTCCCGTCGCCGAGCGAGCCGGTCGTCGCCGCGCGGTTGGCGGCAATCGAGGCGGCCGGCGGCTCCGGCTTCGAGGAGTACATGATTCCGGCGGCGATCGTGCGCCTCAAACAGGGCTTCGGCCGGTTGATCCGCTCGCGCGCCGATCGCGGCTTACTGGTTCTCCTCGACGGCCGCGCGACCGCGATGCGCTACGGTGCCGCGATCGTCGCCGCGTTGCCGCCCGCCCGCCGGGTTGCCGATCTGGCGGAGCTGCGAGGGTTCTTCGCGGCGTCGAAGGCCGGTGATCGTGCGCAGAGTTCGGACGGGCGTTCATCAGCATGAGGTGTCCCCGGATCCTAGGCTCGATCACCGGCCTTGCTGTGGTGTTTCGGCAGGCGGCACGCCGACTTTAGTCGCGGACTTGACCGAACGGCGCCGCTTTTGGTACGCTGCTTGTAATGCTAGCAGTCCCGGATAAAGACTGCTAAACTAGGAGTCGATGAAACCTCAGGGTGCTCGACCGGAGCTCGATAAGCGCAAGGCCTTCATTCTTTCGACGATCGTCTACGAGTATATCGCGACGGCCGAGCCGGTGGGCTCGAACACGCTGACGCAAAAGTACAACCTGGGCGTCAGTTCGGCGACGATTCGGAACGAGATGGCGGAGCTTGAGGCGGCCGGCTATTTGGTGCAGCCGCATACGTCGTCGGGCCGGATTCCGTCGGATGCCGGTTATCGCACCTACGTCGACCAGTTGATGAAGCCCGAACTGCTTGCGGCCGACGAGCAGCGCCGCATCCGCGACGAGTTTCGCGCGGCTAGCCGCGAACTCGACGAACTGATCGAGCAGACGACGCGGATGTTGGGCCAGCTCTCGCGCAACGTCGCCTTCATGGTCGCGCCGCAGCGCGACATGCAAAGCTTCCGCCACATTCAACTGATCTGGCTCTCCGAGCGCACCGGCCTCGCCGTGATCGTGACCTCGCTCGGCGTAGCGGCCCAGAGCTTCTTTGAGTTTTCGAGCGGAGTCGATGCCGACGACCTCACGAAACTGTCGAACCGGCTGAACTCACGACTGACCGGAATGGCGCTGCGCGACGTCTTGCGCCAAAATCTCGCCGCGATCGTCCACGATGCGGCCCTTCCAGCCGAATTGGCCGGCGCGATCGCGACGGCGTTTCGAAGCGCCGCATCGTCGGAAGAGCCGGCGATCGTTTCGAGCGGCGCTCAACATCTGCTCGATCAACCGGAGTTTCAGGATCTGCGCAAGCTCCGCTCGATCTTACGCATCATCGAGGAACAAAAGAGCCTCTACGAGCTGGTTGCCGATTCATTCGTCGGTGAGGCACCGAGCGTCAAGATTGGACACGAACTGGTGCTCGAAGAAGTCGCCGAGTGCAGCGTCGTTACCGTTCCCTATAAGTTCGGCAACGATTTGGTCGGCGTCATCGCGATCCTCGGCCCACGCCGGATGCCCTACGCCCGGCTGCTGGCGCTCGCCTCGGGAACGGCGGAGTCGCTCAATAAGCATCTCGTAGACGCCGAAATTCGATAGGTGAAGAGCGTGCCGACCGATTACTACGCGGTCCTCGGCGTCGAGAAAGACGCTTCGGAGGCCGAGATCAAGAGCGCCTATCGGTCCCTGGCGCGCCGGTACCACCCGGACGTTGCCGACGACAAGGCGCAGGCGGAGTCGCACTTCAAGCAGATCAACGAAGCCTACGAAGTCCTGTCGGACGCCGAAAAGCGCCAGACGTACGATCGGTTTGGGACCGCGCAGGCGCCGGGCGCCGGATTCGGCGGTTTCGGCCAGACCGATGGATTTGGCGACATCTTCGATCTGTTCTTTAACGGGGCACGGACCGGGGCGTCGCGACCGACGACCGGACCGCAACGCGGTGCCGACCTGCGCTACGATCTCGAGATCTCCCTTCAGGAATCGTTCACCGGGATCGAGCGCGAGATCTCATTCCAACACCTCGGAGTTTGCGAGACGTGTTCGGGCAACGGGGCGCGCCCCGGTACCTCGCCGACGACGTGCGACCGCTGCGGCGGCAGCGGCGTCATGCGCAGCGTTCGCCAGTCGCCGCTCGGGCAGTTCGTTACGCAGGCGACCTGCAATCTGTGCGCCGGGGAGGGCCGGCTGATCACGACGCCGTGCGAGACCTGCCGCGGCCGTGGGCGCGTCGAACGCCTCCGCACGCTCTCGGTGAAAGTGCCGGCCGGCGTCGACGATGGCAGCCGGATCCGCCTCTCCGGCAACGGCGAGGCCGGCAGCCGCGGCGGCCCGGCCGGCGATCTCTACGTCTATCTACGGGTGGCGGCCCACGAGCGCTTTCGGCGCGACGGCCTGCATTTGTTCATCGAGCACCCGATCTCGTTCACCCAAGCCGCGCTCGGCGCGCAACTCGAAGTGGAGTCGATCGATGGGCCGGCGAGCTTGACGATTGCGCCCGGCGTTCAGCAAGGTACCGTCTTTCACGTCCGCGGTCGCGGAATGCCCGCAGTGCGCGGCGGTGGCCGGGGCGATCTGATCGTCACGGTTCACATCGTCGTACCGACGAAGCTCTCGCGCAAGGAGCGCGAGCTGCTCGAGGAGTTTGCTCGGCTCGGCGGCGACCGCATCGATGAGCGGAGCTTTCTCGACCGGTTCAAGGATGCGTTCCGGGTAGACTAGTGCCGCCGAGCGCGCCGCGGTTCTTCGTCGACGGCTGCCATGCGATCGGCGACCTGATCGAGATCGGCGGCGGCGATGCGCATAAGCTGCGCGTCGTGCTGCGCAAGCGCAGTGGCGACGCCGTCGAGTTGCGCGACGCGTCGGGAACCGCGTTCGTTGCGAGCCTCCAGATCGACGACCACCGCGTTCGCGCGCGGTTGGAGCGCGCGTTTAACCAGCCGCGTGTGGCCGAGTCCACGATCGTGCTTGCGCAGGCGATCCCGAAGGGTCGGAAAATGGACTTCGTGATCGAAAAATGCACCGAGCTCGGGGTCGCGCGATTCGTCCCGCTGATCACCGAACGGACGATCCCCGACGGCGGCCGAACCGGCAAAGTCGAGCGTTGGCGGCGGTTGGCGCGAACCGCGGCGGCGCAGTGCGGCCGCGCCCACGTGCCGACGGTCGACGACCCGAACGATCTTACGCGGCTGTTCGATGCGGTCGCTCCCACCGATTGCATCCTCGTCCCCTGGGAATCGGCCGACCGCGTCCCGCTCTCCGAGCGACTGCCGGCGCTGATCGCCGGCCGGCGAAACCTGTTGCTCGTGATCGGCCCGGAGGGCGGCTTCGCCCATGCCGAGGTCGAGCTCGCCGAGCGCCGGGGCGCCGCAACGGTCTCGCTCGGGGACCGGATCCTGCGCACCGAGACCGCCGGAATCGTCGTTTGCAGCATCCTGCGCTACGCCCTCGGAGAACTGTAGGCCGAGCCTCGCGCGGGATGAAGCCGCCCCCGCCGCGTCGTACTGCTTCCGATCAGTGAAATTCTCGATCGTCGTTCCGACCTATAATGAGTCCGCCGGCATCGAGCGCCTCATCACATCGCTCGACGAAGTCTTTCGTGCCAATGGCCTGGATGGCGAGATCGTCGTCGTCGATGACAACTCCCCCGACGGGACGGGCGCGATCGTCGATCGGCTCGTGGGCCGGTATCCGGTGCGCTGTCTGCATCGTCCCGGCAAGCTCGGACTTTCGAGCGGCGTTATCGACGGCTGGAAATTCGCGCGGCCGGAATCCGCGGCCCTCGGCGCGATCGACGCGGATTTCAGTCACGACGTTCGCATCATTCCGCAGCTGGTCGCGGCCTTGGAGTCGGGCGAATATGGCCTCGCGATCGGCAGTCGCTATGTCGCCGGCGGCGGCATCGAGAACTGGCCGATGCGGCGGAAGGTCACGTCGCTGGTCGCGATCGCGCTGGCTAAGCCACTGACGCCCGTGCGCGATATCACCAGCGGGTTCTTGTTGGTTCGGCGCGACGCGATCGAGGGGGTCGATCTCGATCCGATCGGTTTCAAGATTGGCCTCGAAGTCATCGCGAAGGCGCGCTACGGGCGCGCGCTCGAGGTTCCGTACGTGTTCACCGATCGAGTCGCCGGCCAATCGAAGCTCAATCAAGGTGAGATTCTCAACTATCTGCGGCAGCTCTGCCGGATCTACGGCCAGCGCCTCGCGCACAAACACTTTCCGCAACCCGACGAGCGAACCGCCTGATGCCGGTGCCGGAGTGGCTGCGGCTGCGTGGGTCGCGTCAGGAGACGGAGCGCGACGCCGCCATGTGGATCAAATGCCCACACTGCAGCGAACTGCTCTATCGCAAAGACCTCGAGGCGAGCCTTTGGGTCTGTGCGCGCTGCGCGCATCACTTTCGAATGCATGCGTACGACCGCATCGCGATGTTGGTCGACGCTGACTTCACGGAGATCGGCGGTGACGTTCTGCCGGGCGATCCGCTGGCGTGGGTCGACAAGCGCTCGTATCCGCAGAAACTCGCGCAAGATCGCGCGAAATCGCAGTTGAGCGAAGCGGTAATGACCGGGTTTGCGTCGATCGGCGGTTTTCCCTTAGCGCTCGGCATCATGGACTTCAATTTTCGCGGCGGCACGATGGGCACCGTCGTCGGCGAACGGATCACGCTACTGCTCGAAGAGGCGGCCCGTCGGCATGTCCCGTGCATCGTGTTCACTGCGAGCGGCGGCGCTCGGATGGAAGAAGGCATGCTCGCGCTGATGCAGATGGCCAAGACGACCGGTGCGGTCGAACGATTACGCGATGCCGGGTTGCCGTATATTACCGTATTGACCGATCCGACGACCGGCGGCGTCTCGGCATCGTTTGCGTTCGAAGCCGACGTGATCATCGCCGAGGTGCGGGCCGCGATTGGCTTTGCGGGACGGCGCGTGATCGAGCAAACGATTCGCCAGCGCCTCCCGGAGAATTTTCAGTCGGCCGAGTTCTTGCTCGAAAAGGGTCACATCGACCTCGTCGTCGCGCGCGCCGAGCTGCGCGCGACTCTCGTCACTTTGCTCGAATATTTGGTCGACCGGCGGCGAGTCGGGCGCGTGCTGACCGGCGTACTGGAGCCGAGCGTCAAGTGAATGTGATCGTCGAGCGCGAGAAGGTGCTCGCTGAACTCGAAGAGCGCATCGCCGATCTGCGCAGTCGCGATCCGCGCGCTGCCGAAAACTACGCCGCCGAGATTCGCGCGCTCGAAGCGAAGTACGCGCAACTCCAACGCGACATCTTCGGCAAGCCGACCCCATGGGAACGCGTCAACATGGCGCGCCACCCAAAGCGGCCGCTCGCCGGCGACTACCTCGCGCTCTTCGATGAATTCGTCGAACTCCACGGCGATCGGCATTTTCGCGACGATCCGGCGCTGGTCGGTGGTCTCGCCCGGCTCGGCGATCGGCGGGTCGTCGTGCTGACCCAGCAGAAAGGCCGAGACACGAAGGAGAACATCCGTCGCAACTTCGGCATGGTTTCGCCGGAGGGTTATCGCAAGGCTAAACGGTTGATGGAACTGGCATCGCGGTTTGGGTTGCCGCTGGTGACATTGGTCGATACGCAGGGTGCGGACCCCGGGATTGGTTCGGAAGAACACGCGCAGTCCGAGGCGATCGCTTCGTGCCTGGTGGCGCTTTCACGCGCCGAAGTCCCGGTCGTCGCCGCGATCATCGGCGAAGGTGGAAGCGGCGGTGCGCTGGCCCTGGCGCTGGCCGATTACGTCATCATGCCGGAAAACTCAGTCTATTCGGTGGCCTCGCCCGAAGGCTGCGCCGCGATTTTGTGGGGCGACGCCGGCCGCGCTGCCGAGGCCGCGGCCCACTTGAAGTTGACGAGCGACGATTTGCTGCGGTTCGGGATCATCGACGAGATCGTACCCGAGCCGCTCGGCGGCGCGCATCGCGATCCGGCCGGATTCGCCGGCCGGCTGTTGGGCCGCGTCGGCGCTGCGCTCGGACGCCTCGAAATGCTGCCGGCGCACGCGCTTCGCGCGGCACGCTACGAGAAGTACCGCCGCATCGGCGCGTGGCGGCATGACCAGCAGCGCGAACTCTCGGTGCGCGCTTGAAGTTCCTGCGGTTTGCCGGTCGCATCGCGGTTGCCGTCCTCGGCGTTTGGATCAGCTTACTGGTGCTCATGCAGTTTGCGCGACTGATCGCTCGCGACGTCGCGCTCGGGAACGAACTCGCCGCCGGCCGCGTCGAGGTTCGCGCCCTCGAGCAGCGGCGCGACCTCGAATCGCAGGATGTCGCCCGGCTGCGCGATCCGCGCGGCGCGATTCCGGAGATTCACCGGCTGCTTGGATTGTTCGCACCCGACGAACGGGTGATCGTGGTGCGCCGGCCGGGCGTCGCCGGCGATTCGACCGGAGCGATTCCCTGAGCCGCGCCGTCGGCATCGTAATCAGCATACACCAGCTCGGCGCCACCGTGCGGCTCGCGGACGGCGGGCTGGCGGCGGTAACCGCCGGCGAACTCGCCGCGAATCGCGCGCGCTACCAAAGCGCGCTGCGGTCGCGCGTGGCGCTTGCGTTCGCCGTCTTGCGCAGTGCACCGCGTGCGGTGGTCGCCCTGTCGACCGAGCCGGCACCAGCGCCGCTTCCAACGGCGCCGGCTCCGCTGGTCGATCCGGCGTTCGAAGAAAAAGTCGCGGCCTACCTCAAGGCGACCGAGGTTTGGGCGCCGCCCGACCGGCCCGAGCCGGCAGAACGCCACTTCATTCGCAAGAAGCGGCGCGCGGCGCAGTTCGAGGCCCGCAGCAGCGCACCGTAGAACCGTCGGCCGCATGAAGGACAATCCGGGCGTTCGCATCGATCCGGTCAAGGTTCCCGGTTGCTTCGTGCGCATTCGCGGGACCTACGACTCGCTGCGGATGGCCGAGCAACGAGTCGCCGATTTCATTCTGAAGAACCCCGAAGAGTTGATCCATCTGACGGTCACCGAACTTGCGGATCAGACTCAGACGAGCGAATCGACCGTCGTGCGGCTCTGTCAGAAGATTGGTTACAAGGGTTACCAAGAGTTCAAGATCATGCTCGCGCGCGATCTCGTCGGCCCGACCGAGACGGTCTACGAAGAGATCGAACCGACGGACTCGCTGGTGACGTTGAAGGCCAAAGTCTTCGCTGCCAATGCACAGGCTTTGAAGGACACGATCGAAGTTCTCTCCGACGATGAGCTGGCGCGCGCGGTCGAAGCGATCGGCAAGGCTCGGCGGGTGGAGATCTACGGCATCGGCGGAAGCGCGCCGCTGGCGCACGACTGTTACCACAAGTTCATGAAGCTCGGGATTTCGGCCGTCTGGCTCAGCGACGCCGACTTGATGGCGATGTCGTCGTCGCTCCTCGAACCGACCGATGTTGCGCTCGGCATCAGCCACACCGGTGCCAGCCGCGATGTCTGCGACGCGATGGAAAACGCCCAGAACAACGGTGCGACGACGGTCTGCATCACCCACCGCGCGACCTCGCCGATCACGAACTTTTCAGCGATCAAGCTGTATACCGCTGCTAAGGAGACCGCGTTCGGGAGCGAAGCGATGTCGAGCCGGATCGCACAACTCTCGATCATCGACACCCTCTACGCAGGCCTCGCGCTCGCCGACTACGAGAGGTCGCTGACGCGGGTGCAACGGACGCGCCGCGCTTCGGCGAGCAAGCGCTACTAACCATCGGCGATCCGTTGCAGCGAGCCGTGATCTCGCTTGGCACCAACACGATCCGGCTGTTGGTGATTGCCGATGATCCGGTTGCGGGCCTCATTCAACTCGAGCATTCGGCCGTCGGCACGCGGCTGGGCGAGGGCTTGGGCGAGCGCGGGGCGCTGGGTGCCGCAGCGATCGACCGGACGTTGGCCGTGGTCGCAGCGTTTGCGGAGCGTGCGCGCGAGTACGATGCCGCGCTCTCGTGCATTGCGACCAGCGCCGTCCGCCGCGCCACCAATCGCCGGGCGTTTTCCGACCGCGTCGCTACGGTCTGCGGCGCCCCGCTCGACATCCTCGACGGGGCGCGGGAGGCGGCCTGCAGCTTTCGCGGCGCCACCTTCGGCCGGGCGTCATGCGCCGACCGGATTGGGGTCCTCGATATCGGTGGCGGCAGTACCGAGTGCGCCGTCGGCCGCTATCCGGCGATCGACGCCAGCCGATCGGTCGAAATCGGTTCGGTACGGCTCACCGAACGCCATCCCGGCTTGATCGGGACGGTTGGCGCCGCGCGGGCACGGGCCGCGGCGCGTGCGGCTCGCGTTCAAGCTCGTCGCGAACTCGCGGGGATCGCCGAGCTTGCACCGGTCGATGAGGTACGAGCCGTCGCCGGCACGCCGCTGACCCTTGGGGCGATTGCGTACGAGCGCGACGTGGCCGGAGTTCGCGGTGAGCAACTGACGCGCGCGCAGCTCGCGGCGGTTCTCGATCGGTTGCTCGCGGCTTCGCTCGAACGGCGGCGCGCGATGCCGGGAATGATTCCGCAGCGCGCCGACGTGTTGGCGGCCGGCGCGATTCTATTCGACGTGGCACTCGAACTGCTGGGCGTCGATCGCGCGACGCTCGAAAGCAACGATCTGTTGCTCGGTTATTTAGCGAGCGGTAATCGCCCGAGGAGTGACTAACGCACGTCGGCGGGATGATGGTGGAATCGGCAGACACAGCAGACTTAAAATCTGCAGCCCGCGAGGGCGTCCGAGTTCGAGTCTCGGTCATCCCACCAACCAGTAACGGGCAGGGCTCGCCGATCTAACACGCTAACCGGCCTTGGACCTGGTCGCCGTCGAGCGGCCCGGCCTCCCGTTGCAGCACCCCCAAATCACCCTCGCCCGACCGCCGGGTCCATTGCAGTCTACGGCCGCCCCATTTCGCGTGCGGTCCCTTCTCGCGAGGCAAATCTACGTGTACATCGCTTCTCCTATGACGAGCGAACGGATTCGCGCGGGCATTTTCGCCTTAGTCCTCACTTCCCTCACCGCGTGCGGCGGCGGCGGCGGAGGTGCCAAGAGCCTCCCCGCCTCAGCGAGTCAACCGGCCAATCCGGCCGGCGCCGCGCCGGCGCCCGGCAGCTCGCCGACGGCGGCCCCCGGTGCGCCGAATCCGGCCGCCGCTAACGGCCCCACCCTCTACGTCTCCGCTTCGGGCTCCGATCGCAACGCCGGATCGTTTAGCGCGCCGCTCGCGACGCTCGTGCAAGCCGCGCGCGACGCGCAACCGGGGACGACGATCGTCGTCCGCGGCGGGACCTACGCGCCGAGCGACACGATTCGAATCCAAACCAACGGCAGTTCGTCGGCCCACGTGGTTTTCAAGCCGTACGCGGGCGAACACGTCGTCTTCACAGGCTCGAATCTGTCGGGTGGCGACTTGATCGACATTTCGGGCAGCTACATCGACTTCGCGGACTTCGAGCTTCGAAACTCGCCGTCGACCGCGCTGCACGTGACCGGCGCCAGCCACGTAACGATCTCGGGCGTGACCATTCACGATTCTCAGGAGGCGGCGTTTCAGGCCGGCCAGTCCGACAACTTTAGCGATGCGCAGGACGTCGTCTTTCAAAACGGCACCGTGTATCGCAATGGATTGGTCAATTCCGGTCGCGACGGCCAACCGTGGCCGGCGATCGTTCGCGCGTTCGGCGCCAGCAACGTGCAGTTCTTGAACAACACCGTTTACGACAACTACGGCGAAGGGGTTGATTTCATTCTCTGCAAGGGCGGCGTTGCATCGGGAAACACGATCCACGACAACTTCGGCGCCGAAGTGTACCTCGACAACGCGAGCAATATTCGCGTCGAGAAGAATTTTATTTACGAGAACGATCCGGGCTACTATAAAACGATCTCGGGGGTCGGTCCCACGCCGGCAACCGGCATCTCGATCGCCAACGAACCCTACGGCCTGCAAAATATTGGGCACGACGACCTGATCGACGACAATATCGTCATCGGCGGAAACAGCAGCTTCTACTACGGGGACTTCGGCAACGGCGGCGGCTTGGTGAACGATACGATTGCGAACAACGATTTCTTTCAACCGAGCGGACGCTATCCGACGATCGCGATCGAGGCGAGTTCGTTGCATCGCAACACGCTGATCGCCAATAACATCTTCGCGCAAGGCGATTCATCCGGTCAAAACGCCGGCGTTTCCACGACGGCCGGGCTGACGTTCGAGCACAATCTCTGGTATGGCGGAAGCGCCGGGAACGCGGCCGGAAGCGGCGACGTCGCCGGCCGCGATCCGCACTTCGCGCAGGCCGGAATCTCGGCCGGACCGGCCGGTTTCGCGCTGGCAGCCGGTTCGCCGGCCGTCGACGCGGGAACGACTGTCCCGGCTGTAACCTCGGATTGGCTGGGGAATTCGCGGCCGCTCGGGCCGGCGTACGATATCGGCGCGTTCGAGTATCCCTAGCGGGCCGGCACTGTAGCGGGCCGGCACGGTAGAAGAGGGGCAGGCGGCACCGGCTGCCAATTGCGTCGAGTTTGCCTGATCGCCGCCAGGAGTGGTTCCGTTGAAGATCGTCGTCACCGTCAAACTCGTGCCCGACACCAATGCGGACAAGCGCATCGACCCGCAGACCAAGCGCCTTGTCCGCAGCGGGGTCGAGACGGTCCTCAACCCATTTGACGAATATGCGCTCGAAGCCGCGCTGCAACTAAAGGAAAGAATCGGTGGTGACGCGGCCGTGACGGTCGCGACGATGGCGCCTGAAACCGGCAAGGAAGTCGTCCGCAAAGCGCTGGCGATGGGCGCCGACGACGCCGTCCTGCTGGCCGATCCCGCGCTCGAGGGGAGCGATCTCTCCGGGACGGCCGCGGCGCTGGCGGCGCTCATCAAACGCGTCGGCTTCGATCTCGTGATCTGCGGCACGCAGTCGACCGACGCAATTACCGGCGAACTGCCCGGGGCGTTGGCCGAACACCTCGGCGTTCCGGGGCTGACGTTTATCCGAAGACTCGAACTCGACGGACGGACGATCCGCGCCGAGCGGGAAACCGAGACCGGGTATCAGCGCATCTCGGTCGACCTGCCGGCGCTCGTCAGCGTGACGAAATCGATCAACCAGCCGCGTTACCCGGCCCTCAAAGGCATCATGGCGGCCAAGAAAAAACCGATCGTCGTCCACGCCGTCGGCGAACTCGGAATCGATGGATCGATCGGCGCGAAGACCGAGTTGGTCGAGCTTGCGGCCGCGCCGGGCCGCGAGAAGGGCCGCGTGGCCAACGCCGCCGACGGCACCGACGGTGCCCGGATCATCGTTGATTTTCTAAAGGAGAAGAAGCTGCTCTAATGCGCGACGTCATCGTCTATGTCGAGCACGCCGCCGGAACCCCGCGCCGCGTCTCTCTCGAGATCGCCACCAAAGCCAAGGAACTGGCGACCGCACTCGGCGGCCGCGCGCACGCCGTCGTCCTCGGCGCCGGTGCGAATGCGCTCGCCGACGTGCTGCGCGCGTACCCGGTCGACGTGATCCATGCTGCTGAAGATGCGGACGTCGATGCGTTCGCGATCGATCCAGCGGTTGACTATCTCGAAGCGGTTGCCGCCGACGTCGGTCCGGCACTGGTTCTGGTCCCGAACACGATGATCGGCCGCGACGCCGGCAGCCGGCTAGCGGCCCGATTGGGTGCCGGCATCACCGCCGATGTAACCGAGATCGAGGTCGCCGACGGCCGGGTCGCCTGCCGCTCGCCGAAACTCGGTGGACTAACCATTACAACCTGTGCGTTCAAAGATTCCGCATTCGGCGTCGCAGCCATCCGGCCAAATGTCTTCGCCGCCGCTCCCGGGTCGGGCGCAGCGGAGATCGTTACGATCGCCAAGCCGGCCGGTAAGACGTACCGCATGAAAATTGAAGAGACGGTCGCCGAGGCCGCCGCCGAACTCGGCGTCGAGGAGGCGTCGGTCGTCGTCAGCGGCGGCCGCGGGCTCGGCGGCCCCGATCCCTTCAAGGGCATCCTCAAAGACCTCGCCGAGGCATTGGGCGGTGCGGTCGGTGCGTCGCGGGCGGCGGTCGACGCGGGTTGGATCTCGCACTCGCACCAAGTCGGTCAAACCGGCAAGACGATCAGCCCGCAACTTTACATCGCCTGCGGCATCTCGGGAGCAATTCAGCACAAAGTTGGAATGCGCACCGCCGGCACGATCGTTGCCATCAACAAAGACCCGAATGTTCCGATCGGCGAGTTCGCCGATCTGCTCGTGGTGGGCGACCTCTTCGCCATCGTCCCGGAGCTCGCGAAACTCGTTCGTGAGACCAAAGCGGCGTGATCGGTAAAGGATTGCATTGAGACGTTTTTACACTTGGACCCTCGGCGCAACGTTCGCCTGTGCGCTCATCCTCGGCGGCGGGGCGCACGGGGCGTTCGCGGCGAGCAAGGCAGCGGCGAGCAAAACGTCGCCGTCGCCGGCTCCAACGCCGACCGAGACGCCCGAACCCGCGAATATCGCCATTCCGCGACTCGAAGCCGAACTAAAGAAGAATCCCAACGACAAGACGGTGCTGGTCAAGCTGGCCAGCTACTACTTGGCGAGCGATCACGCCGACAAGGCGCTGCCGCTGACGCAGAAGCTCATCTCGCTCGGCGAGAAGACGGCGCAAGTCTACTACATTGACGGAATTGCGAACGAACAGCTCGGCAAGGTTCCCGAAGCAACGAGCGCACTCGAACAAGCCTCGAATCTCGATCCGACCAACGCGCAGGTGTTGCTCGCGTTAACCGATCTTTACATTCGCACGAACAAAGAGGCCGATGCGGAACGCGTCGCCAAGCGAGCAGTCACGTTCAACGGCAAGGATGCCCACGTCCTGATCAACTATGCGTTGGTTTTGGCGCACGAGAAAAAATACGATGAGGCGCGCAGCCAACTCGAGGCTGCGTACAAGCTGAATCTCAAAGACGTGACGCCACTGATCCTTGAGGCGCACACCTATGAGGCGCAACAGGCGTTCGCATTGGCGCAACAAGTCTACGATCGCGCGGTCACGGTCGATCCGTCAAGCGTCGACGCGCTGCTCGGTCGCGCGCGCGTGCTCGGCCAGGAACATATGCTAGACCGAGCGATCGCGCAGTACGAACAACTCCGCGGGATCGTCGGCGACGATTTCTCCAAGGCCGGCATCCTCGATGAGGAAGCCCATCTCTATGCGACCGAAAAGAAGGAATCGGAAGCCGCGGCGACCTTCAAGAAGGCTGCGTCGCTCTACACGAAAGTTCCCGAGGCGCACCTAGCCTACGGCGACTATCTGGCAACGCAGAAGAAATTCAGCGACGCGGTGAGTGAGTGGAACGCAGCGCTCGGTGACAAAAAGGATGACCGCGACGCACTCTTCCGGCTCGGCAACTACTATCTTCAGACCGGCGATGCCAAGCGAGCGGTCGAGAACTTCAAACGGCTCGACGAGTTGACGTCGAACGATCCGCGACCGTCGTTCCTGCTTGCCGAATCATACATGGGCGAGCGGCAGTTCCATGAGGCGCGCGACTCGTATCGCAAGTCGTTCGAGATAGCCAAGACTCCCGACGCACTCGCCGGGATCGCCGCCGCCGATTTCCAGCTCGGCAACTACAAAGAGGCAGCGTCGATCTTCGATTCGATCGACAAGAACGGCCAGACATTCATCAAGCAAAATCCGGCCGTGCTCTTCTTGATGGGTAAGGCCTACGCGGCAAATCACGAATCGGCAAAAGCTAAGACGGCCTATACTCAATTCCTCGGCTTCGTCAAGAACGATGCCAAAACGACGGCCGATGTGAAAAAGCTAATTGCGGACCTCGATCGCTCGTCGAGCCCGCCTAAGCCCGCCTCCAAGAAAAAGAAGTGACCGCCCGAGCGGCAGGCTAATGATCGTCGTCTACGACGAACGCTACACCGACCACCTCAGCGGCGTGTCGCACCCGGAGTCGCCGGAACGGGTTGCGCACGTCGCGGAACACCTGCGAACCATCGGGCTCTTCGCCGGGCGCGAGGCGCCGCGCGACGTCACCGACGACGAGTTGATGCGCGTCCATCCGCCGTCGTATCTTGAACGCGTCAAACGCGACGTCGATGCGCTCGCGGGCCGCGTTGGTTATCTGTCGACCGGCGATACGGTGATCGATTCCGCGTCGCTCGGGGTTGCGCGGCGAGCGGCTGGCGGCGCGGTCCGCGCGGTCGAGCGTGCCGTCGAGACCAACGGAGCGGTCTTTGCGCTGGTTCGCCCGCCGGGACACCACGCCGAACCGACGCGCGGCATGGGCTTCTGCCTGTTCAATAACGCCGCGGTTGCGGCTCGCGCATTTATCGCCGAGACCGGGGGCCGAGCGCTCGTCGTCGACTTCGACTACCATCACGGCAATGGCACGCAGGCCGCCAGCGGCGACCGCCTCTCATTTGTCTCGACTCACGCCTCGCCGGCGTACCCCGGCACCGGGATGCCCGGCGAGAATCGCTACGACGAGCGCGGGGCGATCGTAAACTGCCCGCTGCCGGCCGATGGCTACGGCACCGAGCCGTTCGTTGCAACCTGGCAGCGCCTGTTGCCGGCGGTCGCCGAACGCGTGCGACCTGACCTCATCGTCGTAAGCGCGGGCTACGACTTCGCTGCGGGCGATCCGATCGGCGATCTCGGCGTCGCGGGACCCTTGGCGGCCCGCGAACTGGCCGTGTTGTTGCGCGAGATCGCGCATCGCTACACGGAGGACCGCTTGGTCTACTGTCTGGAAGGTGGTTACGAGTTCGCGACGCTCGCACGCTGCGTCGAAGCGACGATTCGCGTTCACGACGACGCGCCGTCCGCCCCCGATGCCGCCGATCAAACCAGCGTACCGACCGCGCAACTCGCCCTTTTGGAACGCGTCTCACAGTGGGCGTCGTGATCCTGGTGCTGCGGCTGGTCGTCGGCTGCGTCTTTCTCGGCGCGGGCGCATTGAAGGTCGGTCACGGCGCGTTATTTGCGTCGGAGTTGGCGGCGATGCGCGTCTTGCCGGCGTCACTGGTCGCGCCGCTCGCGCTGTTCTTGCCGTTCTTCGAGATCGGTCTTGGCGCGTACCTCATCGTCGGACTCTACACGCGCGCGGCGGCGATCGTCGCGGCCGTCCAGTTGGCGATCTTCGCCGGCGTCATCGCTTCGGTGGTTCTCCGGCATCTGCCGGTCTCGTGCGGTTGCTTCGGCCCCGCCGACACCGCCGTCGCCTCATGGGGCGACATCGTTCGCGATCTTGCGCTTGGCGCGGCGGCCGTAGTCGTGGCTTGGCGCGCACCGGGTTTTGCGGCGCTCGATTTACGGCTCGGCGGTCCGAACTCTGTGAACCAGAAGGGAAGTTAACGATGAAAGATTCGCGTCGCCCGATCCTTTACGCGACGGTTGCGGTGCTTGCGATCGTGTTCATCGGCGTCATCGGCTACTTGTCGCGCACGCCGACCGCCGTACCGAAGAGCGCATCCGCGGCGCCCGAGGTTGCGCAGCTCAAGGTTGGCCAACCGGCTCCGAACTTCACCGTCTCGACCACCGCCGGCGCGTTCAATCTTGCCAAGGCAACCGGCAAGCCCGTCCTGCTCGAGGTGTTCGCGACCTGGTGTCCGCATTGCCAGCACGAGACCACAGCGCTCGACGAGATCTACGCGGCCTACGGCGGGCGAATCGCAATGGTTGCCGTTTCGGGCAGCCAGTATGGCATGAACGGTACGGATGCCGAATCGCCCGAAGACGTCATCACGTTCGCGAAAGACTTCTCGGTCCATTATCCGATCGCGTTCGACCCGAGCCTCGAGGTCGCACGGCAGTACCTGCAGGGCGGCTTTCCGACGATCGTGGTGATCGGGAAGGACGGGAAGATCCGGTACGTCGCATCGGGTGAGACTCCGGTCGCGGACCTCAAGGTGCAACTCGACAAAGCGCTAGCTGCCTAATCCCGCAGCGTTTACGGCGCGGCCGAATTCGATCCTTGACCGGGGCAGGGTTTGAGATCGGTGTAGCCGTCCGGACCCGTGTGCTCGACGGCGAAGACGGTCGCGGATTGCTGCATCCCCGCCAAATCGAACCCCTTCGGCGGCAACTGCAAGAGTGCCGGAAAATCGTCGTTGCGGTGGATCTCCGAGAACGGGTCGGCCGCCTCGTTCGGATAGTAAAACGGCCAGTGGAGTTCTTCGGCGACCGCTTCGCCATCGCTTAGGTGCACCGTGATCCGGATCATCCGGTAGTGGGCGCCGCCGCTCCAGCCGTAGGCGCGTAGGCCGGTCAGCTCGACAAAACCACACGGCGTGCCGCCGCCGCCGGACCCGTCGCCGGTGCCGCCGCCGCCGGTCCCGTTGCCGTGGCCGGCGGCGCCCGCGCCAAAACCGGTCGCGCCGGCCCCGACTCCCGTCACGCTCGCCGGTGATTTCGGGTTACCGGCCGGTCCGGTGGTGGAAAGCGCCGGCGGCACGATCGGATGCTTGGCGCGCTTGGCAATCGTTCGCGGCGGCGGCGTGTGACGAACGCGCGGCCGGGTGACGACCTTGCGGCGCGGCGCGGCCCGGCCGTGGGGTGCCGCGCGATGTCGCGGCGCGATCTTGTGAACCTTCCGCTGCGTCTTGGGAAACGGCTTGGGCGTCGGGGTGGGTCGTGGCGTCGGCCGCGGCGTCGGCGGTGGTCGCCGCGAGATCGTGATGTGCTCGGCGACCACCTGGCGGTCATCCGTCGGGCCGGCGTGGCGCGGCACGAGCAAGCCGGCGAGTGCGTGGAGCGCGAGCGCCGCCACGAATGCGAAGATCAGGCGCCGGCCGGATCGTGGATCGATTCCCGGAAGATTCAGCTGCGCCCGTGCAATCTATGTCGGGTAGACACCGTAAGTTCGGAAATACCAGTCGCGGAACTGTTGCTCGGTCGGATAGTAACCGTACTTGTGGTAGAAATACGCGCGGTATGAAGCTTGGCGCCGCTGTTGCTCCTGCTGTTCTTGCTGCTTGACGCGTTTTCGATGGTTGAAATTGATGATGCCGATCGCGGCGGCTGCGCCCGTGATGAGAATGTTCCGCGCACTGGCGGCACCGTCGGCAAGCACCGGTACGGCGGTACCCCCGAATGCGATCGCGACCGCCAATGCCGAGGCGACGAGCTGCTTTCTCATGCCTTCTCTCCTATCGATTCGCACGGATAACGTCCCCGTGCGGTTCATTGTTTCGGTGCTTCGCCGGCGACCGCAGGTTCCGCTGCTCCCGGACCGAATCGCGCGGCGAGTGAAGGAGGCTGCTCTGAACGAGTTTGTTTCGTTGATCCGCACGATTCCTGATTTTCCGATTCCCGGGATCCTCTTTCGCGACATCACGCCGTTGCTCAAAGATGCCGGCGGCTTCCGGGCGGCGATCGACCGGTTCGTCGAGCATTACCAGGCTCTGCGCATCGACCTCGTCGTTGGGATCGAGGCCCGTGGCTACATGCTGGGAGCGCCGGTCGCCTACGCCCTGGGTGCCGGTTTCGTTCCGGTGCGCAAGCCCGGCAAGCTGCCCGGCAACAAGTACACCGAAGAGTACGCGCTCGAATATGGGACCAACTCGCTCGAGATCCACGCCGATGCGGTCGGCAGCGGCCAGCGCGTTTTGGTCGTGGACGACCTGCTAGCGACCGGCGGAACGGCAGCGGCCACCGGCCGGCTGTTGGACCGGCTCGGCGCTTCGATCGTCGGATTCGCTTTTCTGATCGAGCTGGCGGCGCTCGAGGGACGCAAGGCGCTCGCCGGCCGCGAGGTCGCCAGCTTCATCCGTTACTAGCCCCAATTAGCCGGTTCCCGGGACGTCCCGGGCCCGGCGACCGTTCCTACGTCGTGGACACTTGGGCCGCGCTTGTGGCATTATAGTCCGAACTATCCATGGACATTGCCACTGCGCCGATTGACGAGCTGATCGCGAAGGTTCGGAGCTACGATCCGGCGCTCGATCCCGCTTGGCTGCGGTCGGTCTATGACCTGGCCGACCGCGCCCACGAAGGCCAGCAGCGCGCCTCCGGCGAGTCCTACATCGCCCATCCGGTCTCGGTCGCGCGAATCCTCGCCGAGATGGAGATGGACCAGGCGACGATCGCGGCGGCCCTGCTGCACGACGTGGTCGAAGACACCGTCGTCACCAGCGACGAAGTCGCCGCCAAGTTTGGCCAGGAGATCGCAACCTTGGTCGACGGCGTCACCAAGCTGACCCGCATCCCGTATCAGTCCAAGGAAGACGCTCAGGTCGAAAATCTGCGCAAGATGTTCTTGGCGATGGCCAAAGACATCCGCGTCATCATTGTCAAGCTCGCGGACCGGCTGCACAACATGCGGACGCTCGCGAGCTTGCCGGCGGCAAAGCAACAGACGATCGCGCGCGAGACGCTCGAGATCTATGCCCCGATCGCGCATCGGCTCGGGATCTGGAAGATCAAGTGGGATCTGGAAGACCTGGCGCTGCGCTACCTCGACTCCGAGGCCTACCGCGACATCGCCGAGCGGGTCGCCAAGAAGCGCAACGAGCGCGAGGCCGCCGTCGAATCGGTCGTCGAGACACTGCGTACGAAGTTCGCCGAACTGGGCATCGACGCCGAGCTTCATGGCCGCCCCAAACACTTCTACTCGATTTACAACAAGATCCGCAAGGGTCGAGACTTTTCGACGATCTACGATCTGACCGCCGTTCGGATCATCGTCGAGACCGTGAAAGACTGTTACGGAACGCTCGGCGTCGTCCACGCGATGTGGAAGCCGCTGCCCGGCCGGTTCAAAGATTACATTGCGATGCCCAAGCCCAACATGTACCAGTCGTTGCACACGACGGTCGTCGGGCCGGGCGGTGATCCGCTCGAGATTCAGATTCGGACGGTCGAAATGCACCGCACCAGCGAGTTCGGCATCGCCGCTCACTGGCGCTACAAAGAGGGCGGTAAGCACGACGCGTTCGAGAACAAGCTGACCTGGCTGCGCTCGCTTATCGAGTGGCAGAACGAGATGCGCGACTCGCGGGCTTTCATGGAGAACCTGCGGCTCGACCTATTCGAAAACCAAGTCTTCGTGTTTTCGCCCAAAGGCGACGTTTTCTCGATGGCCGCCAATGCGACGCCGCTCGATTTCGCCTATCAAGTCCATACCGATGTCGGCAATCATTGCGTCGGCGCAAAGGTTAACGGAAAGATCGTCCCGCTCGACTACCAACTCAAGAACGGCGACATCTGCGAGGTCCTCGTCAACAAGAGCTCGCGCCCCTCGCTCGACTGGCTAGCGCTCGTCCGCACCAGCAGCGCCAAGCACAAAATCCGCCAATATTTCCGTAAGGAGCGCAAGGAAGAGAACGTTCTGATCGGTCAGCAGGCGCTAGAAAATGAACTGTTGCGCGAGCACCTGCGCCCGGATGTCGCCCGCGGCGAGACGATCGACCGAATTGCCAAGCGCATGAACTTCGCGACCCCGACCGACATGTTCGCGGCGATCGGTTTCGGGGACGTCTCGCCGATCTCGGTCGTCACGCGTCTCAAGGACGAACTCAAGTCGACGAATATCGTCGATATCGCCTCGCTCCAGCGCCCGGCAGTCGCGCGCCGCACCACCCGCAGCGCGCACGGCATTCGCATCGCCGGCGTCGACGACGTGCTCGTTCGGCTCTCGAAATGCTGCAGCCCGGTTCCCGGCGATCCGATCATGGGTTACGTGACGATCGGCAAGGGCGTCTCCGTCCACCGCGCCGACTGCCCAAACGTCGCTTATATGAGCGCCACGCCGGAGCGCATTCTTCAGGCCACCTGGAACAACGTGGCCGAACTCACCCACGCTGTCGACGTCGAAGTCGAAGCGCTCGACCGCGCCGGCCTGCTCCAAGACGTGATGGGCGTCTGCGCCGAGTACAAGACGTCGGCGTCATCGGTTACCGCCCGCGTCAAACGCGACAAGACCGCACTGATCAGCCTGACCTTGCAGATCACCGATCTCGATCATCTCCACAAAGTCATCGCTCGCCTCCGCACGCTCAGAGACGTCCGCAACGTCTACCGCGTAACCAAACGCGAAGCCCACGCCAGCGGCGGCTGATCGGTAGCGGCTGACAGCGTTGCGG
>JBOHTW010000232.1:0-2605 GCA_050733835.1 Vulcanimicrobiaceae bacterium
GATCTGCATGGCTGCCGCCCACCAGGAACGGGAACTGATCGCGATAAGCCTTGAAGAGCTGTCCGAAGTCGAGCCGATCGCCCTGCGCTTTGTGATCAGCCACGAAACCTGCTGCTGCGGCTAGGTAGAACAGGCCGTCGTGGCGGTCCAGGGCGCTATGGAGCTCGCGGATCTCGGCGTCCGTTACGTGATAGCCTTTGGACCACATCACCGCCACCATCATCTTGAACAGGGTGAAGGAGCGGCCCAGACGCTGGCGTGCACGGTTAGGGAGGCGGCTCAAAACTGGCGTCGTGAACCACGGGTGGGAGTGCCCGTCCGTGAAGAGCCCACCATTGAAGATGAAAACGCCGCGTATGTCCGGCCCGCCCGCGGGTTCGCCCCGCTCAGCGCGCTCAAGCCGGCGTCGCAGATGCTCCAAGACGACAAGCGAGGAAAAATCAAAGACGACCAGCGTTGTGGACCGGACAGAAAGATCCCGCCAGATCGCCTCGACGAGATCGGTGCGCTCGGCCGTGGAATAGGCGTAGTCCTTGGGCTTGTCGCTATCGCCCATGCCGACATACTCGATGAAGAGTTTCGGCATCTCGGCCGCCTTCGGCAAATGCGGCTGAACCTTCGCCCACCCGAACGACCCGTCGGGAAATCCGGGCAGGAAGGAGATGGCGTGCGCAAGAGCTCCCTCCCGCCTCACGAAAACCTTGAGGGGCGCGTCTTGCGCGGCAACGATAGCGCAAGCTTGGGGGTCGTAGCCGACGCGCTCACCACCGGCGAACCAACCGTCGGCAGACCAGGTTGGATCCGCTTGGACGGCCGTGCCCTCTACTGCCTCAACGAGATCAGGCATATCAGGTCTCCTGCTTTGGTTGTATTGGCCCGGCCCGCAACAACTCGGTCGTGACCACGCTACCGGTCTTGCCGGTTGCGCCGGTGACGAGAATCTTGGGACGGGACATGACGTGACGCTCCTCTCGCATGCAACGGGGCGTACCTTACGCCGCTGGGCTTGTTCGATAAATCGGCTTAATCTGCACGCACTGTGAAGCAGAGATACACAGTCCAGCGCGGCGCGCTTGACGGGGTCGAGGCGTTCTTGCGTGTCGCCGGGCGGCGCGGTTTTCGTGCCGCAGCCACGGATCTCGGCGTGACGCCGTCCGCTGTGAGCCAGGCGGTGCGGGCGCTGGAAGCGCGCATGGGCATCGCCTTGTTCACGCGCACCACACGCAGCGTCGGCTTGACCGAAGCCGGTCAGCGGTTCCTCGAGCGCGCAGGGCCGGCGTTTCAGGAGATCATCGCCGCGAGCAGCGCGGCGAGCGATCTCGCGGCGAAACCCTCAGGTCTTCTTCGTCTCGCCGTTCCGCGCGCGGTGGTTCCGGTCCTGCTGCGGCCGCTGCTCGCGTCGTTTTGTGCGGCCTACCCCGACGTCTCGGTCGAGATCGAGGCGAGCGAGGAACTGGTCGATCTCGCCAAGGACGGCTTCGATGCGGGCATTCGGCTCGGCGAGTTCATCGCGTCGGACATGGTCGCGGTTCGGCTCACGCCGTCCTTGCGCCTCGTTGTCGTCGCCAGCCCGAGTTATCTGGCACGGGCCGGACGACCGCGCACGCCGTCCGACCTCGCATCCCACGCCTGCGTCCGGATGCGCCGCTCCGGTGGGGCGCTGGCCAATTGGCGGCTGCAGGACGGGGGCAACTCGATTGATCTCGTGGTATCGGGCCCACTGATCGTGCACGATTATTCGAGCATGCTCGATGCCGCGATTGGGGGCGCAGCACTGGCCCAGGTGCCGGAGCCGATTGCACGGGAACACGTGACGGCGGGTCGGCTCGACGAAGTGCTCGGCAAGTACGCACCGTCGACGCGCGGCGTGTTTCTCTACTTCCCGGACCGAAAGCAAGTCTCACCGAAGCTGCGCGCGTTCATCGAACACACGCGCGCGTTCGTGGCGTCCCGAGACGATGCCAAGGACCCGGGTCGGCGGCGGAGCCGCAAGGCATGAGCGGCAGGGTCCGAATCGCCGTGTCGGCCGATGCGTCGCGCGGTGTCCCGCGTGAATCGTTTTCACAAAGTCCCCTTCGCCGGAGTTGACGCCATGAGCGCAACTTCGACGCGCACGTTCCCGCGACATACCCATGACCAATACGGAATGGGTGTCGTCGATTCCGGCGCACACGCTTCGCTCAGTGATCGAGGGCAGGTCGAAGCGGGTCCCGGCAGTTTGATCTTCGTGAATCCCGGCGAAGTGCACGACGGCCGTGCAATTGGCGGGCGGCCGCGATCGTGGCGGATACTCTACTTCGATCCGACCGTAATCCAAGAAACGCGGGCGGACATCAGCGACGGCGCAGATTCGTCCTTCGCGTTTGCCGGGCCGGTCTTCGTGGACGACACCCTACGCGGACTCTTCGATGTCGCGTTCGCGCAAGCAACTGCAACGGCCGGATCGCGCGATGCCATGGAGTGTGAGACCGCCATCATCCGCCTGCTTGCGCGCGCAGAGGTCAATTCGACAGCAAAGCCCAGAAGGTCGCCCGGAGCTAGCCCAACATGCTCAGCTTCGGATCGATACCGGATTGGAGGTTTACTTTTGCGACCCGCAAAGTCC
>JBOHTW010000233.1:0-1606 GCA_050733835.1 Vulcanimicrobiaceae bacterium
GGCCGAGGCCGCCGAGGATGCCGAGGGCGGCGCCGGCGCCGCCGCCACCACTATGCGCAACGGTGCCGTTGCCGAGGGCGGGTGGGTTCGCGGCGAGCTTCTGCGTGTGCGCGATCATGTCGGCGGCCGGGCACTTCAGTCCGGCCAGCCGCTTCTGCAGCGGCGCAAAATCCGTCAACGTTGCGTTGCCTTCGGCATCGATGGCGAACGCGTCACCGGCGCTCGCGGTGACCGGCGCGCTCAAACCGAGCGCCTTCACTTGGCCCTCGTAGACGACGATGCTCGGTCCGGCGGCATCTTCGACGACGCTGAAAACGCTCGGCGCCGCACCCGAGGTGATCGCGAGGTTGCCGATGGCGATGGTGATTGCGCTCTGCTCGACGTTGACGCACAGCGCGCCCGAGACCAAGCGCATCGCAAGGTCGCCGGAGGTTTGCTGCACGCGCGCAACCGACGCGGGGCCGACGCGCGCCCGGCCGACGTCGGCGAACACGACGTCGGCGAGACCGTTGGCTTGGGTCGTCAGGGTGTCGCCTTCGTTCGTGCGTTCGGCGGTCCCAACCGACCGGACGCCGCCGCCGTTCGACTGAATGCTCACGTTGCCGGCAACGCGCGTTACGATCGGAATCGCATTTGCGCCGGGCGCCGATGCCGGCAATCCGGCGATCGCAAACGCCACCACGACGGTCGCGCTAACGCCGCGGCGGCCAAGCCCGAAAACCCGCGCCTTGCGAAACTTCACGGGTGGCCCTTCGACGTTCCCGGCGGGCAGCGCCCGCGGCCCGCGTTGGGAATGATGGGTAACCCGCGGCAGTCCGTTGCCGGGGGTGGCGGGTTCAGCTCGGGCGACGCGCCGCCGGTAAGCTCCGGCGCATTCCGCTCGCCTCGACGCGAATCAACAGGGTCGTCTGGCGCCCCGCCGCATCGCGCACGATCGCGGTGCATATGCCGGCGGAGCGCGCTTGGACGAGCAGGGCCGCGTTCGCACCCGAGCCTTCGAGGGTGACGTTCGCGATCGCCGGATTGGCGCCGGTTACGGTGTACCGGCCCGCATAGTTTGGTTCGGCGACCGTCACCCGCGACGTGATCCCCGGCTGCAGGCGGACGAACGACTGCCCAAGCCGCGGCGGCGCCGGAGGCGGAGCGATTCGTGGCTTGTCGTCGGGCGCGGCACTCGCAGTACCCGCGGGCGGTTGGCTGCTGGCCGCATCGAACGCTTCGGTCACGACGACCGCGATGCTCGGCCCGGCGGGATTGGTGAAGGTCACCGTCGCGCTCCCGTGGCCGCCGGTACCCGGCGCGATCGTGAACTGGTTATGGCCGGTGCCGAGCGCGACGACGGCGATCGATTGGTTCGACGACCGCGCGGTCAGGAAGCCGGCGTTCGCCGCCGCCTGTACGCTGAGCGTGACCGGTTGGTCGTGCAACGAACGAAATTCGATCGATCGCTGCGTCGACGTGAGGAACGGGAGGATAGGTATGTCGCCCCCGCTTGACGTCGGCTCGGGTTGCGGCGTTTTTCGCGGGCGCGGGGTTGGTTCCGGTGGCGGACTGGCCGTCGGCGTCGGAAATGGCGTTGGCCGTTGGGTTGGCGCCGGCGTTGGGG
>JBOHTW010000234.1:0-2752 GCA_050733835.1 Vulcanimicrobiaceae bacterium
TGTGCGAGAGGCTCGTCCCGCTAAAGCCGTTCTCACGGAACACTTCGCCGAGAGCGGGGACGGCGTCACGTGCGGTCACAGACCGAGATCGCTCAGACCCGGATGGTCGGCCGGACGGCGGTCGCCATCCCACCGGAACTTCCGGTCCCCCTCGGCGATCGGCACGTCGTTGATGCTTGCCTCACGACGGCGCATCAAGCCGTCATCATCGAACTCCCACTGCTCGTTGCCGTGGCTGCGGAACCACGCGCCGCTGTCGTCGTGCCATTCGTACGCGAACCGGACCGCGATGCGGCGCCCATCGTAGGCCCAAATCTCCTTGATGAGCCGGTACTCCAGTTCGCGCGCCCACTTCCGACGCAAGAACGCGACGATCGCCTCTCCTCCGGTAAGAAACTCAGCGCGATTGCGCCAGCGGGAATCTTCAGTATATGCGCCGGCGACGCGCACGGGATCGCGCGAGTTCCAGGCGTCCTCCGCTAGACGGGCTTTTTGGGCGGCAGTTTCAGCGGTGAACGGCGGCAACGGCGGTTTGCTCATGGTCCTCTTTCAAGTAAGGTACAATTTTTGTATCGTTTAGTACATTCAGCTCCCCTTCCTCTGCCTCATGGCTTGCCTCTTTTATAGCTTACTAGCATACTAGCGTTCGTGAGCGATGAGACCGTCAAGCAGTTCAACGTTTACTTGCCGATTGGTCTGATCAGGCAGATCAAGCATTACGCCATCGAGACGGAGCTGTCGCTTTCAGCGTTGGTCGCTGATGCGCTGCGCGCCCACCTCGACGCCCACGACGAGGGCCAGCTATCGTCTGGAAGGAGCGCTGATTTGACGACCGAGGGCATCGACGCCGTTTATCTTACGACCCACAACTGGGGGAAAGCGGCCAAGTTCTTTCAAGCGCTTGGCTTCGACCTGGAGTTCGAGACCGACCATAACTCCGGCCAGCTCCGCAACGGTCCCGGTCCCGCTCTTTTCATCGCGGAGATTCCCGCGAGCCAAGAGCCCGAGGCGCACATTGTTTTGAAGGTAGCTGATTCGGCTGCGTTTCGCCCTGACGCCGTCGTCGACGTGGTCGCGCCGTTTGAGGACACCCATTGGGGGACCAGGGAGATGACCGTCCGTGACCCCGACGGACGTATCTGGAGGCTTAAGGCTCCAGCTAAGGACTGAACCCGGATGCACGATAAGCAAACAGGCGCACCCGACAACACTGCGGTGCGGGTCGCGTTGTGGCGGGCCATCCATGTCCAGGTCGATCCACCGCCGCACGTCCTCGAAGACGAGCTCGGCCTCCAACTGGTGGCCCCGGACGCTAGCTGGCGGCAGCGTCCGGACATGGACCCAGCATTCACCCGCACCTTCCGGGCAGGAATCGTGGCTCGTGCTCGCTTCATCGAAGACCTGGTCACCGAACAGTCCGGCCACGGCGTCGCCCAGTACGTCATCCTCGGTGCCGGGCTCGACACCTTCGCTCAGCGCCGGCCGGAAATGGCCTCACGCCTGCGCGTCTTCGAAGTCGACCAGCCCGGCGTCCAGGCGTGGAAGCGGCAACGCCTGGCCGATCTCGGCTACGGCATTCCCGCGTGGCTACGGCTCGTGCCGGTCGACTTCGAGGCGGGCTCGTCCTGGTGGGAGCGGCTGCAGTCGGCCGGCTTCGAGATAGATCAGCCGGCGGTCGTGGCTTCCACCGGAGTGAGCATGTACCTCACGCGGGATGCGGTCGCGGCCTCATTGCGCCGGCTCGCGACGCTCGCCCCGGGCTCGACCCTGGCCATGACGTTTCTGCTGCCGCTCGATCTCATCGAACCCGAGGTGCGCCCCGGACTACAAGCGGCCGAGAAGGGTGCGCAAGCCGCCGGAACGCCCTTCCTCAGTTTCTTTTCCCCGCCCGAGATGCTGGCGCTGGCCCGCGAAGCCGGTTTTGCTCAGGTCCAGCACGTGTCGGGAGCCGATCTTAATGAACGCTACTTCAACGGCCGAACCGATGGCCTTCGAACGTCGAGCGGCGAGTCGATTCTGATAGCGACGACATGAATCTGGTTCCCGGTTTCCTACACGCTGACTGACGTGTAGCCCGGATTTGCCAACCGGCGCGGGAGCCCCTCGCGCTCGCGAGCGCAGCCGGTAGCTGTCGCCTTTGAGGTTGAGGACGTGGCTGTGATGGAGGAGTCGATCGATCAGAGCCCCGGCCAGCGTATCGTCGCCGCCGAAGATCTGGCCCCACTCGGCGAAGCTCTTGTTGCTGGTGATGATCGTCGATCGATGTTCGTAGCGTTGACAGATCAGTTGAAAGAGCCAGGTCGCCGCAGGTTTCTCGAACTCGACGTATCCGAGCTCGTCGATGATCAGCAGCGGGACGGTGTTGAGGGTGCCGTTGCTTATGCCCGGGAATGCCGTCTAGCTGTGCGGCGTGGATCTGATCGAGTAGGTCTTGCGCCGTAACGAAGTAGACGCGATAACCGGCGCTCAAGGCGTGCATTCCCAGACCGATGGAAACGTGGGTCTTACCCACGCCGCTTGGCCCGCACAGGATGATGTTCTCGGCGCGTTCGATGAAGGCCAAGGTCTTGAGTTCGTTGACGATGAGGATCGACGACCGCCGCGCGGCCCTGACCCCCTAAACCAAAGACGTACGAAGCGCAGCCGGTTTCCGCTCGGAGCAGCTGACGAAAGATCATAACGGAACTCCTGTGACCGTCGTGATGATGGTCCGGGGATGTGTTTCGCGCATGCGCACGGCGACGACCGTGCC
>JBOHTW010000235.1:0-2455 GCA_050733835.1 Vulcanimicrobiaceae bacterium
TCCTTATTCTGAACCCTATACACAGGTGCAGGGTCAACTCTTTAGGCAGCGCACTCTCGCACTCTAATCCATGCGCAGCATAGGAAACCCGGGGATAGACGGGGCGGCCGCCCGCGCACTGCCTCGCATCCCCGAGAACAAACGGAGCTGACCTTTGAGAAATAGATTCCCATTCCGCTGCCCGCATGCAAAACTACCGAGGAAACGTCCCTCTATGACGTTGTCGGCTCCTCCTCCCAAGCAATCTTGGCGTCTAGCCGACTCTCCGACGCGACTCTCGCTCGCCGTCGAATCCATTCGCTGCCCTAGACGACCATTCAACCCCGCTTTTCGACCAGTCCCTGCAATTTACTTTACCTCTTCGCCAATCCCATGCTACCCTTCCTCATGTTTCAGTCGCCCAGCTCGCCCAGCTGCCCCACGCCGCGTCCATTCACGTGCGAGCCGCGCAGCGCGTTAGTTCTTCTTCCTCGACGAGTCACAGGTCGCGAATCACCAGTCACGTCCCTCCTAACTCCTTTCCCTGCAATACTTACGAATACAACGCCCGTAACCTTTTTATCTGCAACAGTTACAAGTACCGCGCATCTCGCTGAAAATTCAGCTACTTTAAGTCATGTATCTGCAACACTTACGTGCTGTGTGACCTCTAACTCTCGTATCTGCAACACTTACAAAAAACACCGGGGGTGGGGCTCTCATCCCCTGCACGCACGACATGGACGCCGGATCGATTCGCACCGCAGGCAACTGGGTTCTGGGCATCCGCTAAAAGCTTGTGCGCGGCGCGCCTCGTTCGGAGTAATCTTAGCCCCGTGAAAATGAAGCACGCCATCGCGTTTCTCGGCCTAAGCCTTGTACTTTCCACCCGACTTGCCGCTCAAAACACGCCCAGCCAAACCCTTCTCGTACTTTCCAAGAAAGCGCACACTCTGGCCATCGCCGACCCGGTCGAGCTCAAGGTCCTCTCGCGCGTCCCTGTCGGCAACGATCCCCACGAAGTCATCGCCTCGACCGACGGCACCACAGCCTACGTGTCGAACTACGGTTTTGGTGCTTTCAACACCCTCGCCCGAGTCGATTTGGTCCACCAAAGAGCTCTGCCGGCCATCGATCTTGGCCCTTTGCGAGGCCCTCATGGCCTCACCTTTGTCGGCGGCAAAGCATGGTTCACCGCCGAGGGCGCCAAAGCCATCGGCAGCTACGACCCGCAAACCAATAAAGTCGATTGGATCCTCGGCACCGGCCAGAACAGAACGCACATGATCCTCGTCTCGCAAGACGAGCAATTCATCGTCACGACCAACGTAAGTTCCGCCACGGTTAGTCTCATTGAGAAAAGCAAGAATCGCGGCCCCGGCGGACCGCCTCCCATGCCAAATGCCTTTGGAGTTCCTCCACCGCCTCCAACGCAAACCGGCCCCCGCGGCGTCCCCGGCGGCGATTGGGACGAAACCGTCATCCCAGTCGGCAGAGGATCCGAGGGTTTCGATGTATCACCGGACAGCAAAGAGATCTGGGTCGCCAACGCTCAGGACGGCACCGTTTCGATCATCGACAAGGCCAGCAAACGGGTCACGCAAACGCTCGCCGCAAATGTGCGCGGCGCCAATCGCCTTAAATTCACTCCAAATGGAAAGCTGGTTCTGATCTCAAGTCTGGGCGGACCGGACCTTGTCATCTACGACGCGGCCACGCGCAAAGAAATCAAGCGCGTGCCAATTGGTCACGGTGCCGCAGGCATCGAAATACAACCCGACGGTGCCCGCGCCTACGTAGCCTGCATTCCAGACAATTATGTCGCGGTGATCGACCTGAAATCGCTGGAAGTCGTCGGCCACATTGACGCCGGCCCCGAACCCGACGGCCTGGCCTGGGCATCCGGCGTTAAATGTTTCACCCACCAAGCCCGCTGTTCTTGAATTCAACCGAACAGCCACTCAAGAAATGTCTTCGGTCGGCCAGGAGCCTCAGTCTTTTTTCTTGGAGGCGGATTCTCTCCGGCCGGTCGCGCTCGCGTGTTCTCTCCCGGCTGCCAATATCCATAAACACATCGCGTTCCTCGCCGCGAGCAATCATTCGTATCGTGAATCACTCCGTCAATCACGGCGGTAAGATGTTTCGATACGCTCACCACCAATCTTCCCGGCGGCAACTCGTCCGCTCTCAAATGCACCATGCACCCGGACCCAATCTCCATCGTTGGCGTCCACACCCACCCCAGCGATTTCATCACTCGCCGGATCGATGTCCTGTAAACTCCCGTCCTCGCGTTGCTCTTCCCGCGCTTCCGTTTCCCCGTGCGCTCGTGCACCGCGGCGCTATTCACAAGATCGTAGATTTGCTGATACGCATGGCCAGTCGCAATCGCGATCGCGCGCACCACGCAGTCTCCCGCCCTGCCTCTGTATCCGGCCGCCGACCGCCCTCCATCATCAAATTGAAAGTGTCGCGC
>JBOHTW010000236.1:0-5343 GCA_050733835.1 Vulcanimicrobiaceae bacterium
GCCCGGGCCGGCTCGGGTTCGCGGTGCGGTAACGGCGCCGCCGGCGCGATCTCGGCGACCGGCGGCCGGCGAGCCCGGGCATCGTAGGCGGCCATCAATTCGTCGACCGTCCAGTTCGGGCCGCGCCGATCGAACTCGTCGGCGACTGCCGCGAACGTGTCGAGATCGGCTTGATCGTCGCGGCCAAGCCGATCGAGTTCAAACGCGGTGCGCACCCGGTCGAACGTCGCGCGCGCCGATTCGCCGGCCGGTTGCCGGCGCAGTGACCGCAGCGCGCTCGCTGCCCGCCGGGCCGCGAGCGTTACGTCGTGCGGCAACGCGGCGGTGCCGCGCTCGATCGTATCGAGCACGGTGGCTCGACCGCGCGCGACCGCGACGATCGCGCGAACGTCGAGCCGGGCGAGGCCCGTAAACGTCGAGTCGACCGCAGCGATCGCATCCCGTTCGTCGCCGGAGCGCGCAAATGCCATTGCGCGCGAAGCGAACGCGATCGCCGGCGAACGCCACGCCGTCATCGCCCGCCGGCCGCCAGCCGCTCGGCGAGCGCGACGTCGCTCGGCCGGTCGACATTGACGGCAACCTCGGGTTGCGTACAGGGCACGGCGATCGCCGGCGCGCGGAGCAGGGCGCTGGCGCGTGCTTCGGCTTGACCGATGGAAAGCCGGCGTACCGCGTAGCGCGCGAGGACGTCCCAGCCGAAGATGCCGGCTAACTGTAGTGGGTTCTTGCGCGCGGCGCCGAGCCGTTCGAGAAACCGCTCGAGGTCCGGCAGCGCCCGCGGCTTGATCGCGACGAGGCCGCCGCCGCAGAAGCTGCCTTCGCGCAGGTGCGCCCACGTGTGCGGGATCTCCGGAAACCGCGCGAGGTGATAGCGTCGATCGAGGCACGCGTAGGCGAGATCGGGATCGCGCGCGATGACGTGCGCTAAGAACTCCTCGACTGCCGCGCGCGTGAGCACCGGTAGGTCGGAGGTCGCAACCAATGCCGTTCGATCCGGCGCGAAGCCGCGCAGGCCGGAGCGTAAGCTGTCGCTGATCCGCGGTCCGTCGGCGCGCACTTCATCGGCACCGGCGAGCGCCGGATGCGCGGCCGCACTCGCCGGCGCGACGACGACGATTCGCTCGATTGCCGGAACGCTGCGCAGCGCTGCGATCACGCGCTGCACGAGTTCGATGCCGCCGACGCGCACGAACGCTTTGTTCGGTGCGCCCGGTTCGAGCGCCGCGATCGCGTCGCGTGGACCGCCCGCGAGCACGACCGCGATCATCGCCACTCCGGCGCGGCGTAAAACGGCGCGACGAACTGGCCGGCACAATCGGTGCCGTCGAGCCGACCGGCGATCGCCCGCGCCGACGTTTCGTCGGGATGAAGCGAGAACACGCACGAGCCCGACCCCGACAGCAGCGCGCGGTCCGCACCGGCCCCCAGGAGCGCCGCATGGGCGCGGGCGATCGCCGGATACGCGCCGAGAACCGGCTTGTGGAAGTCGTTGTCGAGCAGATCGACGAGGGTCGCAAACTCGCCGCGCTGGAGCGCATCGACGGCGGCGAGCGAACGACTGTCCGCGCGCGACCGCGACGGCGCGGGTTCGCGCTCGCGGTGTTCGTCGAGTAAACGATAGGCTTGGGCGGTTGCCACCGCGGCCGCCGGTCGCACGATCACCGTCCACCAGGGGGGCAGGCGGCCGACCGGGGTGACGCGCTCGCCGGTTCCTTCGACCAGCGCCCCGGTTCCGGCGAGAAAGAACGGCACGTCCGAACCGAGTTGGCGTGCAATCGCCGGCCAATCCAACCGCGGAGGCGCGTTGAACGCGCCGTCCATCACGGCGCGCAAGGTCGCCGCGGCGTCGCTCGAGCCGCCCCCGAGACCGCCGCCGACGGGGATCATCTTTTCGATCGAGATCGCGAGCGGTTGGCTGACGCCGGCCAACGAAAGCGCCCGTTCGACGAGGTTCCCATCGGCGAGCGCGGGATCCGTGCAGTGCAACGAGCTTCGCTCGGATGGCGCAAACTCGATCCAGTCGAACAGCCCGACGGGAACCATGAAGCTGCGAAGACTGTGAAATCCGTCGGGTCGGCGGGCCAAGACCTCGAGCGTCAAATTCACCTTCGCCGGGGCGCGGACGATCGGCATCGGTTGGGAGCTTCCGGAGACGGCGGCGAATGACCCGGCGGTGCGGTATCGTCGCCTCTCCATCTTGTTGCTCGCGGCGACCGTCGTCTTGCTGGCGTCGATTGCCCTTGGAAACGTGTTTGGGGGCAGGGTCATCGGTCGAATCGGAAGTACGCTTCCGATTGCGGTCATTACGCCGATTCCGGTCGCCGAACCCACCGGGACGATCGGGCCGCCGGACTGGAAGCGCAGCAAGGTCATGGCGGTCGCGACCGATCCGGGCTTTCCCGACCCACGGGTGACGCCGCGCCCGTCGCCGACGCCCGAGCCCACCCCCGAGCCGACGCCGACGCCGAGTCCGATCCCAACGCCGAACTTCGACGAGATCAGCCCCGCGCCCGATCAATCGGACGGTACTGGCCCCGGTCTGCCGGCAGCCCCGGGAACCTCTCCAAGCGGACCGTCCGGCCGCGCAACCTTCCGGCATAGCCGGTCGACGGCGACCGGCCCGACGGCAGCCCCGCCGGGCCCCGGTGAGCCGACGCCGCCGATCGAGGGCCCGTAGACGAAACGCCGGGACTGTTCCTAGCGTCTCTATTGAAGTTGCTCTATAAGATAGAGACACAGGAGATAGCGATGCAGAAAAACGGGAAACAGACCGGCACGGTGACCGTCAAGCGCGGGCTCGCGCAGATGCTCAAGGGCGGCGTGATCATGGACGTGGTGACCCCGGAGCACGCGGCGATCGCCCAGGAGGCCGGCGCGGTCGCCGTGATGGCCCTCGAGCGCATTCCAGCCGACATTCGCGCCGCCGGAGGGGTCGCGCGGATGAGCGACCTCGGGCTCGTGCAGCGGATAATGGATGCGGTGACGATCCCGGTGATGGCCAAGGTTCGCATCGGGCACATCGGCGAGGCCCGCTGTCTCGAAGAACTCGGCATCGACTTCATCGATGAGTCCGAAGTCTTGACCCCGGCCGACGACAAGTATCATCTTGGGAAGCACGACTACCAGGTGCCGTTCGTCTGCGGTGCGCGCGATCTCGGCGAAGCGCTGCGCCGAATCGCCGAAGGCGCTGCGATGATTCGCAGCAAGGGCGAGGCCGGCAGCGGCAACATCGTTGAAGCCGTCCGCCACATGCGCGCGATCCGCGACGGAATCGCCGAACTCGCCGCGTTGCCCGAAGAAGAACTGGTGGCGCGCGCCCGCGATCTCGGCGCCCCGTACGAGCTTGTTCGCGACGTCGCCAAGAACCGCAAACTCCCGGTCGTGCTCTTCTGCGCCGGCGGCGTGTCGACGCCCGCCGACGCCGCGCTAATGATGCAACTCGGCGCCGAAGGCATCTTCGTCGGCAGCGGAATCTTCAAATCAAAAGATCCGGTCGCATTCGCCAAAGCAATCGTCGACGCCACCACCCACTTCAACGATCCCAAAATCGTCGTCGCCGCCCACAAATCGCTAGCCGGTGCCGAAGCAATGGCCGGCCTCGACCTACGAAACGTCCCCCAATCCGAGTTGCTCGCCTCACGCGGAAACTGACCCGCAGGCAGTCCGGGCCGGGGCGGCCGGGGTTTCACGGAGGGGCGTCTGAATTGGCGCGGAGCCAGGATGGCGGGAGCGCCAAGAATCGAGCTCGCGTTTTGCACGGATGCAAAACGTGAGCGTCCCCGACGGGGAATCCCGGCCGCCCCGGCCCGGACGGCACCCGCGCGTTAGGAGCGATCGCATCTTCGTAACAGCGAAACCGAACGTCGGCGTCCTAGCGCTCCAAGGCGACGTAGTCGAGCACCTAAAAGCACTCGATGCCAGCGGCGTCCGGCCAGTCGAAGTAAAGACGCCGTCGGATCTCGCGGCGGTCGACGCGCTGGTGATTCCCGGTGGTGAGTCGACGACCGTCATCCGCTTGCTGGAACGGTTCGAGTTGGATGCGCCGATCGTCGAGCGCGTTCGCGCCGGAATGCCGGTTTGGGGGACGTGCATGGGGATGATCGTCGCGGCCCACGACGTCGCCGATCTCCAGCAGCGGACGCTCGACTTGATCGACATCACGGTGCGCCGCAACGCGTTCGGGCGACAGGTCGCTTCGGCGGAAGTTTCGATCGACGTTCCGGCGCTCGGCGCGAAGCGGTTTCCAGCGATTTTCATCCGCGCGCCGTGGATCGAGCGAGCCGGGCCGGGTGTCGAGGTGCTGGCGTCGGTCGACGGCCACGGGGTCTTCGTCCGCCAGCGCAACGCAATCGCGACGTCGTTTCATCCCGAATTGACGCGCGACCATCGCGTCCACCGATATTTCGTGGCGATGATCGACGACCGGTGACGCGTGCCGCGGCCCCTGCGACGGCGGGAAGCGGCGGCCCGGGCGCCGTACCCTGCGGGGTACGATGTCATCCCAGGTGCTGGCGGCCGCCGGGCCGCCGATGGAGGCGAACCGAGACGTGACCGTCGACCGCGACGGGTTGAGTAGGTTTGTGCCTCAAATGGTCGCGACCGGCGGACTGAAAGCGAGGCACGACCTCGCTTTTTTCGTCGGGTTCGAACGTGCCGAGGACCCGGCATGACCGACGTGCTCGTGCTGAACTTCACCTACGAAGCACTCAACATCACGAGCTTCCAGCGCGCGGTGAAGCTGATCTTTTCCGGGAAGGCCGAGGTCGTTCACGGGCGCGAGCAGATCCTCGCGTCGCCGACCTACGAGATGCGGATGCCGTCGATCATCCGCATGCTGTACTACGTGCGCCGGCCGTCGCAAAAGGTCGCGCTGACGAAGAAGAACGTGCTGTTGCGCGACGACTACACCTGTCAGTACTGCGGAATCCGCGGCGAACGGCAGATGACGGTCGACCACGTTGCCCCGCGCAGCAAAGGCGGCCCGTCGACGTGGGAGAATTTGGTCTGCGCGTGCATGCGCTGCAATAACCGCAAGAACAACCGAACGCCCGAGCACGCCAACATGCAGTTGCGTCGCAAGCCCAAGGCTCCCAAGTACATTCCGTGGATTCGCGTCAAGCGCAACACGCTGCCCGGCGAGTGGCACAAGTTCCTGTACCTCTATAATATCTCGATCGAAGAGCGGATCGAGGGTTAGCCGGCCGGAACCGAGACGGCGGCTTCGAGCACGTTCAGCGTGTCGTCGAGCAAGGTCACCAATTCGTCGATTTCGACTTCGCTGATGATGAACGGCGGGCCGAGCAGAATCTGGTCGCGGTGAATCTCGGTCGCGCCTTCGCCGGC
>JBOHTW010000237.1:0-2649 GCA_050733835.1 Vulcanimicrobiaceae bacterium
CAGCGAAGCCGAAGCGAGGTTACCGGGACTCGTCTATCGGCGGACGCGCGCCGGACGCGACGTCCTGCGCGCGCTCGAACGGCGACTCGAGCAGCGCGAACCGACGCGCCAACTTGCTGCCCAGCGAAAAGCGCACGGCGCGCTCGAGCGTGCGCTCGACGAAACGATCGCCGCGCGGCTGCGTGCGGCGCGCGAGCGGCTCGCCGACCATCGGACGCGTCTGCGCAGCGCCAGCCCCGAAGCGATTCTCGAGCGCGGCTACGCGATCGTGTACGCGGGCGGCGCGATCGTGCGCGACCCGTCTACGGTTGCGCGCGGGACGCCGATCGAGGCGCAGCTCGCCAAGGGCAGGTTGCGCGCGATCGCCGAGGGGCCGGTCGAAGTCGCGCCGGTCGCGGAGCGCTCCGATGCCGCCGCGGTGGACTGAACCGCCGTTCGCGGAGGCGCACGCGGGAGCGTCGAAGGGAGACGACATGGCGACCGAACCGGCCCGCACGTTCGAGGCTCTGATCGGCGAACTCGAGGGCATCGTCAAGGCGCTCGAATCGGGCAATCAGCTCGGACTCGACCAGGCCGTCAAGCTCTTTAGCAAAGGCAAGGCGCTCGCGCGCAAAGCCCAGACACAGCTCGAGCGAGCGGAGAGCGAAATCGCGCTGGCAAGCGGCCAGGAGCCGGGTATCGGCGCACCGTCCGCGAGCGTTGGTGGCGAAGACGACGAGATCCCGTTTTGACTTGGCAACACTTATGTTACACTCGTGCGCAAAATGTCAACTGTGAATCCTAGCACGATAAAATGGGCGCGCATGGCTGCTGGGCTAACTCTTGAGGAGGCGGCGCGCGGCATTGGGATGTCCGGCCCCGCTGCCAAAGAGCGATTGGCAGAAATGGAGCGCGGCGAACTTGAACCATCGAGAACGCAGATAGCCGCCATGGCCAAACGCTATCACCGGCCACTTCTAACCTTTTACCTTAATGAGCCCCCGAAACCCGGAAATCGCAACCAGGACTTTCGCATGCTGCCCGTTCGTGACCCGGCACACGAGGCGCTGCTGGATGCTATTGTGCGCGACGCTCGCGTACGCCAGGCGTTGTTGAGAAGCGCCCTCGAGGAGGAAGAACAGGCCGAACCGCTGCCCGTCGTCGGCTCAGTTCATGAAAATGCCTCCGCTGAAGAATTGCGGGCGGCAATGGCAAATGCGCTGCGCTTCAACTTACACGATTATCGTTCGGCTAGGACGATTGCCGAGGCCTTTGCCATACTGCGCAGCGCGGTCGAGGCGCTAGGGGTGTACGTACTGCTCATAGGCAACCTTGGAAACTACCGCTCCAACGTCAGTCCGCTGGTGTTTCGCGGATTCTCTTTTGCGAGCGCTGTTGCGCCGTTTGTTGTTATTAACGAAACGGATGCGCAGTCCGCATGGAGTTTCACTCTAATGCATGAATTGGCGCATGTCTTCCTGGGGCAGAGTGACATCAGTGGTTACGGGGGCGACGATAGACTGGAGCGAGTTTGCGATGACGCTGCTTCTGCGTTTTTGCTACCGGCAGACGAGTTTCTGAGGCTAGACGTATCAGCCGAGAGCCCGCTCGAAACGCTGATTGGCGACATTAGCGGGCTGGCAGACGACTTCAAGGTTAGTCGAACGATGGTAGCCTATCGACTACTTTGCGCGGGGAAGCTTTCCGCAGCGAAATATGCGCATCTCGTGCAAGCATTTGATAGCGCAAGAGAGAGTCGCGCTCAAAGCAAGGGGGGTGGTGGTGGACCGAATTACTATGTGTTGCGTAGGCATCGCTTAGGCAAGAGCTTAATCGGGACCGTCACGCGCATGGTCGATGCCGGTGCCTTGACTACGTCGAAAGCGGGACGCGTCCTTGGCGTAAAGCCTACGGCAGTTCATCGTATAACGACGCGTGGCGAAGGTGATGCATAGCGGCCGGTGCTCTTCTTGCTCGATGCGGATACGATAATCACAGGAGATCGCCTGGCCTACCCATTGCAACGCTTCCGAGTCTTCTGGGAGTGGCTCTGTTCGAAAGGAGCCGCTGGGTACGTCAAGATCCCGCTGGAGCAATATGAAGAGATCGTTGGGGGCCGAGGCGAAATTGTTGACTGGGTAAGAGACAGAAGGGGCGCCTTGCTACTCAATGAGCAAGCGAAGAAAGGGCTCGTGCAGCGTGTCGTGCATAGCGGTTACGGAGAGTTGAACGAGGACGAAATAGAGCAAGTTGGGCGCGATCCATTCCTAATATCATACGCGCTTGCCGATGCTGACAATCGAACCGTGGTAACCTTTGAAAGGTCAGCTCCAAGCAAGAGGCGGGCAAACAGAAAGGTTCCGGATGTATGCGCGACCGTTGGCGTTCGAAGTTGCACACTGTACGAAATGTTGGTGAGCCTTGATTTCACTGCGGACTGGCGCCCGTGAGCGGGCGGTGGGTCAGGGCCGGATCAACAGCACCGATGGGCCCTTGATGTCGCCGTCTGCTGAAGCGGTTCGACGGCGGTGAGCGCTTCGGTACGGCGGCTGCGGCTCGACGAGGTCGTTGCGGAGCGTGCGGGGGTGACGCGTTCGCGGGCGCGGGCGCTGATCGTCGCGGGGCGGGTGCGCGTCGACGGGCGGCCGGCGACCAAGGCCGGCGCCGCGG
>JBOHTW010000238.1:0-2739 GCA_050733835.1 Vulcanimicrobiaceae bacterium
GCGCCCACCTCGCGGCGCGCGGGCCGGCCTTTTCCAGCCAGCGCCGGCGCGAGTGCGTCGTAGAGCGCATGCGGTCCGAAGCGCACGACGTCATCGACCGGTAATCCGGTCTGCGCGCGCGCCTCGGCGACCGCGGCGCGGGCGCCGGCATCGTCTGATCCAAACGTATTAAGCGCGATGCCGACGACCTTCGCAGGCTTGACGCTCGAACAGAGCGCTTCGTGCATGCGAATCAACTCGCGATAGCCGAGCAGCGGCGTCCCGTAGCCTTCGATTTCGGTGCGGCCCGCCTGGTGGACGAGGATGAGCGAATCGGGCGCGCTGCCGTAGAGGAGCGCGAGCGTCACCGGGGCGTAGGCCGGATGCGTGATCCCACCCTGGCCTTCGACGAACAGCAGGTCGCGGTCGGGGGCGTGTTCGAGCACGAGCGTTTCGGCGGCCCCCGACGCGAAGTCGGAGATCACGCGATCGATCGCGATCCCGCGGCCGGCGATCATGATTCCGGTCTGGCCGGTCGCGACGAACTCGGCCCGCACGTTGCGCTCGCGGGCGGCCCGCGTCAACTCGAGCGCGGCGGTCATCTTGCCGATCGCGCAGTCGCTGCCGACGAACAATGCGACGTGCGCGGGAACGTCGTAGGCGGCCCCGGAGAACAGCGGGACCGCCGGCGGCACGCGCACGTCCCAAATCGAAGTCTTGCCGTGGGTCGCGGCGGCGGCGAATTCGGCGTCCCCGTTGAGTTCTTCGTGCAGACCGCTGACGACTTCGAGCCCGCCGACCAAACCATCGACGATTGCGTTGCGCCAACTCGGCGGCAGTGCGCCACCCGGCGGCGCGACCCCGACGAGCAGCGCGGTCGGGCCGAATGCGCGCGCCGCCGCGATATCGGCGACGATCGGCGCATCGCTATCGAGGTACGAAACGACGTCGCGCACGCGCTTGCCGGCGTGCTCGGGATCGATGACGGCGACGGTTGCATCCTGCGAGTAGGCGATGACGCCGTGCGCCGTCTTTGCGGCCCGCGTCGCGAACAACCCGGGCGAAAGGATCGCGTAACGTCTCAAGCGCCGACCACCGACGGCGACCGCCGCTCGATCACGCCGAGACCCGGCCCGTCGGGTAGCACGAGTTTGCCGCGGTCGTACGCGATGCCGTGGAACGGATCGTCCTTCGTAAGGAATGGCCCGTCGAGATCGGCCCAGTCAACCAGCGGCGAGAGGTGGGCGGCGGCCGTCGACGAGATCGCGCTCTCGAGCATGCAGCCGAGCATCACGCGAAAGCCGAGCGCGCGCGCCGTGTGAATCATCGCGAGCCCCGCGCGAATGCCACCGCATTTGACGAGTTTGACGTTGACGCCGTCGACGCAGCCGACGAGTTTGCCGAGGTCGCTCGCGAACCGCGAGTCCTCGTCGGCGACGATCGGAATCTTGCTGCGTTCGCGAATGTAACGCAGTTGCTCGGGCGCACCCGCCGGAATCGGCTGTTCGCAAAACTCGATCTCGTAGCGTTCGATTTCGTGCAGGATCGAGACGGCTTGGTCGGCGGTCCAACCCTCGTTGGCGTCGATGCGAATCATGCCGGTATAACGGCTGCGAATCGCGGCCAGCGTCTCGATCTCGGCACCGGTTCCAAGCTTGACCTTGATCACCGGGTGCTCGCGAACTTCATCGACCTTCGCGAGCATGACGTCGAGCGCGTCGATGCCGATCGTGAACGATGTCAGCGGCGTCTTGCTTGGATCGAGACCCAGCAACCGCCAGAGCGGCCGGTCCAGATCTTTGCCGATGAGATCGTGGAGCGCGAAGTCGAGACCGCAGCGGGCCGCCGGCGGAATCCGCGGGTCGAGCAACGCCTCGAGCGCGTACGGATCGTCGCCGGCCGGCGGATGCTCGGCAAAGTACGCTTGCACCGACGCGATGCTCTCCCGATAGCGGCCGACCGGGGCCGCTTCCCCGAGACCTTCGTGCCCGTTCCAGTGGAGCCGAAACAACGCGGTCCGAGCGACGTTCTCCGAACCCCGCGTGATCGTGAACGGATGGTGGAGCGGAATCTCGAGTTCGCTGACTTCCAAACGCATGGGGTTTGCTTGACCGGTGCGCCGTGGAGGTCCTGGCCTGATGTCGACGGCGGAACGAGTCCGCGCAGTCTGTCAAGTCTTGACCGCGAGGCATTCGGTGGGATAATGGCCGCAGACGAGAACTGCGCTCGCACGCGAACTTGCCTTGGTGTTGGACCAACGTATCACCCTAGGGAGCACCAGCTCCGGATACGAAAGGACGGGGCGGCATTCGCCACCCTACCTCGCGCCCGGGCCGCACCCACCTGTTGAGCAAACAGGTCTAAACCGGGCATGCAGACGGCAGTGTGGTCCTTGTCTACGAACGCAATGCGGCAACTGCAGCCGCCAGCGTCTCGGCGCCGGCGTCGACGACGCGAAAACCGCGCGCTTCCGCGAGCCGCGCCGCGTCGTCCACGAGCCGCCGATGAGCGTCCGCGCCGGACGCCGGGCCGTCGACCGCGAGCAGAACGATGACCGCGTCGCCGAAGATTCGCGTCGAATCGTCACCGCCCGCGAGATCGGGGACGGCCAAGGCGTAGCGCAACCAAGCGCTATCGCAGTCCTTGGCAAGCCGTTTGCGGTCGGCGGCGTCGCTGCAGAGGGTGGCGGTCGCGCAGCGCAGCGCGATCGTGACGTTGTGGGTCTTGGCGGTGCGGGCGCGCTGCTGGGCGGCCTCGGCC
>JBOHTW010000239.1:0-6082 GCA_050733835.1 Vulcanimicrobiaceae bacterium
CGCTTTCCCGTCATCACGCCCGCCCACGCGGTCCCCAAGAGCGGCTGCCGTTTGAGCAGACCACGCGTTACCTGCGCGGCCGGGTCGTCGAGGTGCTGCGCGATCTCGGTCCCGAGCACGCGATCTCACTCCTCGATCTCAAGCTCCGGCTACCGCTGGCGGCGCAGGCCCGTGGCGCAGCCGAACTCGCCACGATCGTCGCGCGATTGGGCCGCGATGGCGTCGTCGAAATTACGCCGACCGGCGCACGCCTTAAAGCGTAGCGGCAATCGCGTTGGCCCGCGGATCCCTGCGGGACGACTTTTCGGAGGTTAGAGCGGATCGCAATGCGGCAACGATGTAAGGTGCCGGTCACCAGTGAAACGCTTGTCGCTAACAGAATATAATGCATAGACTAGGTCTATGGAAAAGACCTTTGGAGTCTACGAGGCGAAGACGCATTTTTCGCGACTGATCGATACGGTCGCACAAGGGAGCATATCGTCATTACGCGCAACGGAGCCCCAGTAGCCGAACTGCGCCCGATCGAGCCCGAACGGACCTCGCCCGAAGAACTCGTGCGACAGTTCAAAGCGTTTCAGCGAAGCCAAACCAAAAAAACCGGCGAGCTACGCCGTCGAGGGGAGAGGCTGCGCGATTTAGCCCACCAAGGTCATTCGCGCTAATGCCGATCGTCATAGATGCATCGCTTCCCGCGAAGTGGGTGGTGCGCGATGAGGCGTCGGATGGCGCGAACGCGGTTCTCAAGACCGTAAGCCGCCAAGACGCGGTCGTTCCTGCCATCTTCCCGTTTGAGATTGAAAACATTTTAGTTGTAGCCAAACGCCGTCGCAGAATCGATGACGCTGCACTCAACGAGGCGCTGAGGCTGCTGAAGAAGGTCGACATTACGGTCCAGCCATTTGGACTCAGCGGTTTCGGCAGGCACATCGATCTGGCGAAACGCTACGCGCTCACGGCGTACGATGCCGCTTATGTGACGCTGGCATCGAATCGGAAGTTGATGCTCTTTACGGCGGATCAACGCATGGAAGCAGCCGCACAGGACCTGGCGGTTTCAGTTGTCCTGGTCAATTGAACTAGCGTCGGCCATGCGGGCCCGTGGCGCGGCCGAAATCGCCACGATCGTCGCGCGATTGGCCGGCGGCGTCGTCGAAACCACGCCGGCCGGCGCCCGCCTGAAAGCGTAGGGCTACTTCGCGGTCCGGCCGCCGGCGGCGCCGCGCTCGGTTGCCGCTCAACCTCTACACCCAACCGCAACAGCCCGATGTGCCCTACGAACGGTTGATCGAAGCGCGTGTCGGCACGCCGGCGATGACCTACTCATTTCCCTCCACCGAGAGTCAATCGGCCGCCGCCGAAGCGGCCGCTCGGCTCGCCGATTTTGCGCGTTCGGAGTCGGGGCTCGATCTCGCGACCGGCGCACCGCAGCCGGAGCCCGATCTGGTTACGCGCCCGCGGGTCTGAAGCGCTACCCCGCCGGTCACGCTCGCATGAGCTGGCCGGTGCTGCTCGAATGCGCCGAGGTGCCAGCGCCGAAACGAGGTTGCACACTTGCGAAAAAACGTGCCGCATCAATTTCCCTATCAACCGCAGGTCATCTATGCGCTGGAAATCGCGGCGTTGGTCTCGTTTTCGATCTTCATCTTGGGCAGCATCGATGTTTTTTTCAATCGCATCGGGACCCTCGTTGCGATCGTCATCGGAGCGATGTTCTTTGCCTACGCGGTCTCGCCGGCGGTGGTCTGGCTTGAACATCGAGTCGCGCGCCCAACGGCAATCGCGATCGTCTATTGCAGCCTTGTCGGCGCGCTGGCGATTGCGCTGGTGGTGGTCGTGCCGATCTTCGTCAATGACCTCTCGGCCTTAGGCGACGACATGAGCAAAGCCAGCGCGTCGTATCAGCAGCAGACGGTGAACATGCCGCTCGTGGCGCGGCTCCCGCTGACGCTTCGTAACGACGTCGTTCACGCACCGGAGCGGATCGCGACCGCCATCGCCGGCCTCGGAACCGCCGCCGCGACGGCGATCTTCGGGTTCGCGTTGTCGGCGGCGGCGATCGTCGCGCTCATCATCGTCGTCCCGGTACTCGCGATCTATTTTTTGACTGAAGTCAACTCGATTCGCCGTCATGTCTTGGGCTGGATTCCCCCGGCCGCGCGACTGCCCGCGGCGCGCGTGGGTCGCGAGATCGATACCATCATAGGCGGTTTCATCCGCGGGCAGTTCATCGTTGCGACCGTCGTTGGGACGCTGATCACCGTGCTCTTGCTGATTCTCCACGTCAAATATGCCCTGCTGATCGGCGTGTTTGCGGGCATCCTCGACGTGATTCCGTACGTCGGCGCCGTCGCCGGCTGGCTGCCGGCGGTCGCCATCTCGCTGCTGACAAACGGCTGGCAGAACGCGCTCCTCGTGACCATCGGCATCATCGTCATCAATCAGCTCGAAGGGAACGTCATCTTGCCGCGAATCATGAGCGACAAGATCGGCCTCTCACCGCTCGTCGTCATCATCGCACTGTTTTTGGGCGGCGAGTTATTCGGCATCCTCGGGTTACTGGTCGCCGTCCCGGCGGTCGCGGTCGCCCGCGTGATCGCGACCAAGGTCGTCGACGAAACGTTGCCGCCGGCCGAATGACGGCCGCGGGCCAGTGCTTTATCCAAACCAGCTTGGCAGGTCGGAGTAGCGCTGCTCCTTCCACGGGTCGGCTTCGTTGTGGTAACCGCGAACCTCCCAGAAACCCTTCTGGTCGTGACCGAGAAACTCAACCCCGCGGATCCACTTCGCCGATTTCCAGAAGTAGAGTTTCGGGATCAGCATGCGGACCGGACCACCGTGGATCGGTTCGAGCGGTTCCCCACCAAATTCGTACGCGACCAAACAGTCGTCGCCGAGCATCGCTGCGAGCGGCAGGTTCGTCGCGTACTCATTGTCGGCGTGTTGAACCACGTGAGTTACGGTGGCCGACGGTTGCGCGCGCTCGACCAGCCGTCGGAATGAGACGCCGCGCCAGCTCGTGGCCTTTTTGCTCCAGCGGGTGACGCAGTGGATGTCGCCGTGCCATTCGGTTACCGGCTCTGCCCGCAGCTCGTCCCACGTGAGTTCGTACGGGTGGTCGCACAAGCCGAAGAACCGCAGTCGCCAGCTCCGGGGATCGAAGGCCGGTACGTCGCCGACGTGGAGAACGGGAAAGCCGTCGGTGACGGTCTGGCCCGGCGGAACGGTCGGATCTTTCTGCTTCTTGAACGGCATCGGGTGGGCTTCCACGCGTCCGAGGGCGCTTCCGGCGCGCAACGATGTTTTCGCGCGAGACCTGCGAAAGCGCCGTCGGATGAGCGATCGAGTCGCGATCCCCTGGGGCGTATCGGGCATTCCGTTTCCCAAGCGCAAGGTCACGCGTGCCCGCGCGCTGGCCGAGCTTGCGATTTTAGAGCAAGCCTATCCGGCCGCGCAGACCGCGCTCGACTTCGAGTCGCCGTTCACTCTGCTGATCGCGGTGATCTTGAGCGCGCAATGCACCGATGCGCGCGTCAATCTCACGACGCCGCATCTCTTCGCGCGCTTTCCGACGCTGCAGGCGCTGGCCGACGCCGACGTCGCCGAAGTGGAAACGATCGTGAAGTCGTGTGGGTTCTTTCGCACCAAGGCCAAGAACATCATCGCAGCTGCTCGCGCCATCGTCGATCGTCACGCCGGTAGCGTGCCGGGCGACCGCGAATCGCTCGAGGCGTTGCCCGGGGTCGGCCGCAAGACGGCAAGCGTGGTCCTCTCGGTCGCGTTCGAGGCGGCCGAGTTCGCGGTCGACACGCACGTCTTTCGGGTTGCCAACCGGCTGGGACTGACGACGGGCACGACGCCGCTGGCCGTCGAACGCGACGTCGTTGCGCTCGTTCCGGCGGCGAAGCGGCGTCACGCCCACCACTGGCTGATCCTGCACGGACGCAGCATCTGCAAAGCCCCGACCCCGGAATGTGGCCGCTGTCCCGTGCGGGCGCTCTGCCCGAGTGCAACGCTCGTCGAGCGCGCGATGCGCGCCCGCCGGGTTCGCCGCGGCTGACTCGGGAAGCGTCGGGCACGAGGAGACCACCGATGTCGACGCACGCTCTGGATCACTCCGAACACCACCGCCGCTCGTCGGACATGGTTCGCGACGTCGTGCTCGGGCTGGCCGATGGATTGACGGTTCCGTTCGCGCTGGCCGCCGGCGTATCGAGTGCCGGTGCGTCGAGCGCGATCATCGTCACCGCCGGTGCGGCTGAGATCGCGGCTGGCGCGATCGCGATGGGAATCGGCGGCTATCTGGCGGCGCGGTCCGACGTCGAGCACTACGAGAGCGAGTATCGCCGTGAGGTCGAGGAGACCCACATGATGCCGGCCGAAGAGCGCGCCGAAGTCGCCGACGTCTTTGCGCGATTCGGCGTCGCCGGCGATCTGCTCGATCAACTGGTCGATCGCATCGCCAGCGATCGAACTCGCTGGGTCGACTTCATGATGCGGTTCGAACTCGGGCTGGAACGGCCCGACCGGCGGCGCGCGCCGGTCAGTGCCGCGACAATCGGCGCGTCGTATGTTGCGGGCGGCGTCATTCCGCTGGCACCGTACGTCGTGCTGCACGACATCGCGTCGGCGCTGCTGTGGTCGATTGGCTTGACGTTGACGGCGCTGCTCATCTTCGGTGCCGCCAAGGCCCGGATAAACGAGGTCAATCCGTGGGTTGGCGCGGCGCAAACGGCGCTAACCGGCGGCATCGCGGCGGCGGTCGCGTTCAGCTTAGCAAAGCTGGTGGCGCGTTAGCAGCCTCAGAACTTAAGGGGACCAAGGTCGTCCAAATGCGCTGGGCGCGGCAGTTCGGCATCACGGGCGATCACTTTGAGTAAAACCGACGGCGTCAGTGGTTCGCCGTAGCCGGCCTCCGTCGACAGTTTCGACAGGTTGATCAGGGCCGGCACCGCGGCGCCCGAATCGAATTGATATTCCCCGTCGAGTTCGAGGCCGCTCACGATCACGAGTTGGCGTGGGTCGTCGAGGTCGAGTCGGACGCGCTTTTCGCCGAAGCGCAATCGGATGCGCAGCGGTCGTTCGAGCCGCACGAAGGTGACGCCGTTGCGCCCGAGGATCGAGTTGAGTCGCCGCGTCCCTTGGTTCAAGCGCTCGGCGAACTCCACCAGCGATTCGCCCGCATCGGGCGTGTGCGGCGCACGACCGTCGCCGGCGGTTTCGTCGATCGCCGAATCCAACTCGCGCCGCGCGCGAATTCGCATCGCCAGCGCGACGATCGGGTTCGGGTTGAGCTCGTCGGGTCGATCGCTCATCGCCCAAGCGTTCGCGCTTTGCGGCGCCGAACGCTCCCGGGCGATCAGCTAGGGGGTTGGCAATGGAGCTTGTGCGGTGCGGCCGAGCGCGGACAGCGGTTTGACCGTCAGCCGAACCGACTGGGTCGTGCCGTGCCCGTCGCGGTTGATCGCGGACACCGTATAGACGGTCGTCGCGGACGGCCGGACTTCGCGGCAACCGAGCACCGCCGGATTGAACCGGCCGAGGTGTGAGACGACGACTTTATGGGCATCGGCAACGCGCACGCAGATCGTGCTGATGTCGCCGGCGATGATCGTACTCGGCGTCGCACTGAAGCGCTGAATCGCCGGCATCGCCGCCGGTTGGGCCGGCGGAGTGGCAACCGGTTTTTTCGGTTTTACGCTGGCAATACGGGGTTTTGCGGACGGCCGTGACTCGACTCGCGGCGGTGCGGCGGTCGGGGCGGCGGCCGCCGTCGCGTTCGTGACGGTCGGTTGCGGCGACGGCGGATTGGTCGGGCGTGGGGTAGGAGCCGTGCGGACGGCGACGCGGTGGGGCGCCGCGCGCGTAGGGGGCGCGAGCGTCACGGCGGCGATCGCGGCGGTGGTCGGCGCCGCGGTTTGAACGGCTCGTGGTTGGGCGACGAGACCCATCGCCCAGCGCCCGAGCGTGAACCCGATTATGATCGTGGCCGCGATGACGGCGATCGATAGCGGTCGCAAGAGCGTGCCAAGACCCGCGGCTGGATTCGCGATCGGGCGCGGTTTCGGGGCCGGTGCCGCGG
>JBOHTW010000240.1:0-3878 GCA_050733835.1 Vulcanimicrobiaceae bacterium
TGGTCACGTTCGACACCGTCGGCACGCTCGACTTGACGAACTACAGTTATCTGATCCTGTTCAATACGAGCGGACAAGGCGGCGAACCATACGCCAACGCGTACGCGACGACGTTCAAAAACTACTCGTACGCGTTTGCCGTCGGCGCCAACTCCAATGCGGCCTCGCCGACGTTGACTCAATATTACTTTGTTCCAGGGGTTAGCAACTCTTTGCAATTCCGTCAGATCATCTACGACCCGGCACTGGTCACGTTCACAAACAACACCAACGGGCGCAACTCGGAGTTCCAACTGCTGTTCAACCGCAACCTGTTGAACCAGCCGTTTCCCAACGCGACGCCGACCCCCGTGCCGACGGCGCCACCGACCGCGAGCCCGAGTGCCGGGGCGTCGGGCTCGCCGGTCCCCGGCGTGACGCCGAGCCCGTCGCCGGCGCCCGGCGGAACGACGTTCGCCCAAAATACCTGGTTCATCAACTTCCTCGTCGTCGACCGAAATGGGATTCCCGTCAACGCGCTTGGGATCAACGGCGTCACCAACGTATCGTACTCGTTTTCGGTCGACACCTCGATGCCGTTCAACGGACCGGTTCCCTGTCTGTGCGGTGGGACGATCATCGCCGACCCGCACGCTCAGCTTACCGACGGCTTCATCATCAACACGCCGTAGCCGGCTCAATACGCTAAACTGCCGGGCAGAATCGGACCGGCGTTGCCGATACCGAAGTTCGCCCCGTAGCTCGGGAAGGCGAGCAGATCGACGGTGACGTTGACCTGTTTGAGATCTTGGTTGTAGCCGATCCGAAACTCGTAGCAGCCGCCGATGATTTTGTGGTAATACAGCGTCTTGTTTTCGAGCCGGCCCTTGTTCTTCCAATCGATGTTGGTCGTAAACGCGATGTCGGTAGCGAACCCGAACGGCGAAATCACCTGCACGTTGGTCGCGAAGAAACCGTTGCCCGGACCGGGAACGAACGCGCCGCCGAGGTTGACGGTCGAACGCGGCGACGGATGCGAGCTGATCTGATATTCAACCGGTTGAGCCTGGCGGTTGAACTGGGTCGCGGTCGACAGCGTCAGCGCGTAGACGTTGCCGTTGAAGAGCCGAAAGACTTCGGCGGCTTGCTTGTAGCCGTTGGGCAGGTGGTCGAGTAGTTGGAACGGCACGATCGACGGCCCAATCGGGTTCTGCTCGTTGTAGGTGATGGCGTTGACGATATGGTTGCCGACCGGCGTCGTCAACGTCGCCTGCTGGGTCACTTGCGCCTTTTCGTCGCCGGTTCCATACAAGTCCTGACGGAGGGTGAGGTTGGTTGACAACGCGCTGTCGCCGAGCACGTGAAACAGCAGCGGATAGATGAAGTTGAAGTCGGCCCGCGAGGTGCTGAAATGGTTCACGGGCTCGGTGTAGTTGCCGAGCGTCACTTGAGTCTGGAGCGTTCGGAAGATTCCCGGGAACAAGAAGTGCGGCAGAATCTGCAGTTCGGGCACTTTGTCGTAACCGCTCGGGCTGCTCGAGTCGGTTTTGTCGATCGTCAGATTGTAGTCGGCGCGGCGCGTGAATAGATGCGTCAGTGTGTTGAGGTGGAAGGTCGACGAGGTCGAGAATGCGCTCGAAAAATCGGTGTAGCTGAGGTTGATTCCCTGTTGGAGCGTCGGCGACAACTGCAGCTGGTCGATGAAGCCGAGGTTCGTGTCGTTCGACTGCGAGCCTTGGATAAAGCGCGCGAACGTCAGGCCTTCGCTACTGTGAACTCCGATGTGACTGAGGCTCCCGGTGATGTTATAGGCCGGTGGAATCGTGATGCCGGCGCCGTAGTCGCCCGTATAGTTGATGCCGAATTGCCCGCGCAGCCGCTGCGAGAAGTTTTCGGTGTCCTGTAAATTAAAATTTGTCTGCCGTTGGTTGATGATGTGATCGTCGATCGTGTAGAAGTCGAGCGTCGCCGCGCGCTTGTTGTTGCGCTGAGTGAAGGTCCCGTTGTATCCGAGCCCAAGACCGCGCTTGCTGTAGAAATCGATCCGGTAGTAGCCGTAGTAGTGGTCGGAGGTTCCGAAGCCGACCCGCGCTTTGATGAAGAAGCCCTCGGCCTTGTCGTAACCGAGTTCCGGGATGAACGCCGGTCGCCGCCGCAACCCAAGGTTGCGGTTCTTCAGTGGGATGACGATGAGCGGGATGTAGAAGATCGCCGCCGCGCCCAAAAACAGCAAGTTGTGGCGCGCGACGAGCTTGTCGCCCGGGGTGATGTCGAGCGTCTTCGACTGGATGTGATAGCCACCGCGCGGGTGTTCGCAGGTCGAGAAAGTCGCGTTGACGCCGTGCGTCGTCGCCTGCGTCGACGTCAATGTCTGAGCGGTGTAATAGATCTCGCCGCGCTCGACGCCTTGAGTCGTCTCGCCGCGGCCGTCCTCGAGCGTCGCCTTGCGGGTGTTCGTGTCGAACAGGATGCGGTCGGCGTAGAGCACGCCGGTCTGTTCTTTGTTCACCAAATACGGATGGCCGGTCAGCGTCCACGTGTGGTCACCGTCGAAGTGCGCGTGCTCGCCGGCGATGACGCCTTCTTGATAGTAGATCGCGACGTGGCCGTCGAGGTCGGCCGGGTGGCCCGGGTTCGGGAGCCGGTCACCGCGGTCGGCCCGGATTGCGATCTCGTCCGGGCCCAGGGTCGGAAAGGCCGAGGGCGAGGCCGCGGGGCTGGGCGCCGCGCTCGGCACCCCACCGGCCGGGCTCGGCGTGGGCGTCGCCCCCTTGGGAACGATCGGCGGCGGTGAACCCGCCGGCGGTGCGATATAGACCGGCCCGCTGGCGGCCGATGGCGTTGGCGTCGGCGTCGGAAGCGGCGGCGGCGGCGAAGTGGCCGTCGTCGGCGGTATGAGTTGCACGGGACCGGCCGGCGCGGCCGGCGGGTTGGGGGTCGGCGCCGCCGGCGTCGCCGTTGGCGTCGGAATTGGAGTGGGGCTGGCGGTCGGCGCGATGCTGGGCTCGGGTGTGGCAGTGGTCTGAGCGACTTCGGCCGCGCACGAGGTGTGTAGGAGCGATTCGGCTTGGGCTTGCGTTCCGCTGCGCAGCGGGGTCGCTGCCGCCGCCGGCCGTGGGGCCGCCGCCGTCGCCGTGAACGCGAACAACGTCAGCACGGCCAGCGGCGCGCGCATGCGCGCCGGGCCGCGCATGCTTAGCGCTCGATGCGCCAAAAGAAGAACGATCCAGCCAGCGCGAAGACGACGTTCGGCGTCCAGGCCGCAGCGTACGGATTGATAGCGCCGTTCTTGCCGAGCGCGACCAGCGCCGACATCAGCAAGTAATAGCAAAAGAAGAGCACGATCGACAGCGTGATGCCCAGCGACCGGCCTTTCCTGCCGAAATAGACGGCGACCGGTAGCGCGATCACGACCGCGATGAACGACGCGAATGGGAACGCCAGCTTCTGCGCCAGCGTGATCTTCAGTTGATCGAGGGCCGAGCCGCCTTGGCCAGTCGCCGACATCGACGTGATCTGACCCTGAAGCTGGTGCGAATTAAGCATGTACGGGTCGCTGTTGGCGGTGTTGAGGAACTGGTCGACGTCTTCACCTAGCGGCAGCGGAATCGTGATCGTGTGCCCGTGGGTCGTCTGCTCGTACGCATCGACGTTCCCGTTGCGCTTGAACCGGATGACCCGCGCGTTCTTGAGGATCAGCTCGTTACCCTGAACGACTCCTTTCTCCGCATTGATGACCTCGCGAAACGGCGAGGTCGTCGCGGCCTCGAAGATCATGACGTCGTCCATCGTGCGGTGATCGGGCTCGACGTTGCCGACGTAGAAGACCCGCCCGGTCTGGTCGTCCTTGCGAAAGAACTGCGGAATGACCGGCAGCGTCTGCGTGTGGTAGACGATCT
>JBOHTW010000241.1:0-9042 GCA_050733835.1 Vulcanimicrobiaceae bacterium
AACGAAGACGAAACCGGCGCGATCAGCTATGCGAACCCGCACTATTGGAACTCGACCGGCCCGAGCCAGCCGTCACAACTGTGGTACGACGTGCGCGGCCACTTGCTCGGCGCCGACTATTCCGTGCTCAAAAACGACAGCCCGAACGCCCCGTCGCGGTTCGGCATCGCTCGGTCGCGGTTTCACGAAGTCGGCGCGCACATTCACTACGTCGTCAAGAACGCCGACGGCAGCTTCTCCTATTCAAAGGCCGTCGGCGTGAAGCGCTACGCCGCGACCGGTCTCGACGCGCAGCATCCGACGGCGGCCGGCCTCGTAAGGCTCGGCGTCGTATCGTCGCCCGCGCAAGTCGCAACGGTTTTCCTGCTGCCGGCGACGTGGGACGTTAGCGTCTGGGTGTTGCCCAACCCGGCGGGTGCATTCGCCGACGCGAATCCGCTCATCAAGCCATCGAAGTCAGCCGAAGAACGCCCCATGTGAACCTGAATAATTGTCGGTCCCGAAAGAGCCACCCGCCGTCGCCCTTTAAGCCGTCGGCGGCGGATTGGGCCGGCCGGCCGAGGTGGCGAGACCTGCCTACTATCTACCCCGGAGCCGATGCGACCGTTCCACCGCACGTCAAACTGATTCGGAAGTTCGCCGGCTTACGTACTGCGGTACGGGAATCGTCAATTTCACCGCGCTTTGACTCTTCACGTCGAATGTCACCAGTAAGCGCGTCGGCGTATCGCTTGCATCGAGCGGACTCCAGGCAAAATATTGCTCGAACGTGTACGGCACGCCCGGTGGGAAAGGGACGTTTCGGGCGCCGGGGTGGAACCCGCCCACGGCATTGCTTGATGAGGCGTTGTCGGCGAGGTGAACCCGGGTCCACTACCTTGGGGAACTTGCGGGTCGGCGGAATAGGCCTGGCCGTTGCCCGAGACGTCCGCGCGAAAACTCCTCCGCGGGTGAGCCCTTCGTGACGTGCCAATTGAGTCGAAGGCTCACATTCATCGCCGTACCCAAAGGGTAGCAGGCGCGCGTACCTCAGCGTCCGCGCCGCCAACTGTCCGAAGGCTTCCCGCGATCGTTCGTCGGCCAGTGCCGCGAGCTGTCGGCTCACGCGGGCCTGCGCGCGCTGCAGATTGCCGCGCAAAATAGGGTAGCAGTGGGATCATGATCATGTAGCCGAACACATCGATCAGCGTGATGCCGTAGATTGGCGCCAGCGCCATCGCCATGCGCCGGTTTCCCGAACCTGCCATCTGTGACAGTTTCTCCCTCGAAGCAGCGATTGCGACGGTGCGACGAGAACCCTGCGGCGATGAGATCGCGCACCGAGATGATCGCTCTTCGCGAGCGGACCCAAGGCTCGCAGTTTAGCTGGCTGTACGGCGAACTCCGGACCGCGATCCTCAACGGCCGGCTCGCGGCCGGCTCGCGAGTCCCCTCGACCCGCCGGCTCGCCGGCGCTTACCACGTTGCGCGCGGAACGGTCGTCGCGGTTTTCGAGCAACTCCTCTCCGAAGGCTACGTGACGAGCGCAGGCGGGTCGGGCACCTACGTCGCGGAGTCGTTGCCCGATAACTGGTTTCGCGCATCGACGCCGCGGGTGCGCATCGAAGGCGACGGCGCATCGTGCAACCCACTTTCGCAGCGCGGCACGCGAATCGCTTCGAACAAGTACCGGTGGCTCCAACCGTCGCCGGGTGAACCGCGCCCGTTTCGGGCGCACTATCCGGGGATCGATGCGCAGAGCCTGGTAACCTGGAAGCGCCTCTCCGGCCGGGTCGCGCTCAGTGACCGGGCGCTCGCGTCGCCCGACGGCGGGTTCGGGTACCGCCCGTTGCGCGAGGCGCTCGCCGAACATCTCGCGCGCGTTCGCGGCTTTCGGTGCTCGTTCGAACAGGTGATGATCGTCGCCAGCGTTCAGCAATCACTGGATCTTGCGGCCCGGCTGTTGACGGATCCCGGCGATGCCGCGCTGCTTGAAGACCCGGGCTATCCCGGCGCGCGGCTCGTTTTCGAAGCCAACGGCTTGGACGTTCGCCCGCTGCCGGTCGACCACGACGGCGCCGACATCCGATCGGTCGGGCCCGACGCCGACCGCGCACGGTTAGTCTACGTCACGCCGACCCATCAGTGCCCGCTCGGCGTGACGATGAGCGTGCGGCGGCGGTTGGAGCTCTTAGCGTGGGCATCGCGCTGCGACGCCTGGATCCTCGAAGACGACTACGATTCGGAGTATCGGTTTGCCGGTCGCCCGATCGCCGCGCTTGCGGGCCTCGACGAATACGAACGCGTGATCCATTCCGGTGCGCTCAGCAAACTGCTGTTCCCCGGCCTGCGGCTCGCGTACGTCGTCGTTCCCCCGTCGCTCATCGACGCATTTGCCGCCGCCCGCGTGACGATCGATCGGTATCCACCGATTCAAGCGCAACTGGTGCTGCACGAGTTCATGGCCGCCGGTCACTTCGACCGCCACCTGCGACGGATGCGCGAACTGTACGCCGAGCGGTTGCGCGCGTTCACCGAATTGATGGATCACTACGTCGGCGATTATCTCAAGATTGCTCCAACAACGACCGGATTGCAGACGATCGGCTGGCTCCGCTCGGACCGCCCCGACCGCGAAGTCGCCAAGGCGGCATTTGACAATGGCGTTGAAGCGATCCACCTCTCACGCTACCGGCTCGCACGACCCACGCCGCCCGGGCTGCATTTAGGGTTCGGCGCCTTCGACCACGATCAGTTGCGCGACGGAGCCATCCGCCTGCGCGCGACGTTCACCGCAAACTAGTGAGAACGACCGACCGCGACACCAACCTGGCCGATCGGCCAGGGTTCGCGCGCGTCGAACGGCCGTCGCGCGATTGCCGACCCCGGCTTAGACTCGGGAAGTTGTCGAATTTGGTTCACGCCGTTCGTCATCGAATTGAAGCTGCCGCCAACGCGCAGCCGTTCCACCGCGGGGCAACCGTCGATGCGCCACTCCTTCTCAAGCCCAATCGGTTCGTTCGAAACTGGTCCAACCGCCCGGGCCGACAGCGGTCCTAGTCATCCGCTGCCCATCTGCTACCATCGCTCGGTGGTTCGGACTGGTCAGGAAAAGCCGCGTCGATCAGCCGGCGGCGCGGTCGCGCCGTTGCGCGGCCGCATGTGCGAGCGCGGTTTCGAGAATCCTTCGCAGCGCGCGCTGATCGGTCGGGCTCAGCGCGGCCAGCGCCGGCGGCGCCTGTTCCAACCGCTCGTCGATCTTTTTTCGCAACCGGCGGCCGGCGGCGGTCAGCACGACGCAAATTGCGCGCCGGTCGGTGCGGGACGCCTGGCGTTCGACCAACCCGCGCGCTTCGAGCCGATCGATGACGCCGGTCGCGTTGGACCGATCGCACGCCATCTCAGATGCCAGTTCGCTCATCGTCACGCCACCGTGCGCCGGGATGTTGTGCAGCGCGTAACCCAACTGCGGGCTGATGCCCAAGTCGGCGGCGACCTCGGCGAGCCAATACTTCTGGCTGTGAAGGACTTCATGAAACAGGCGCCAGGGGACCCCGTCAGGATTGACATGTACCATCGTCTACAAGTATAACCTTTTTACTTGATGAGTACCACTGATTTAGGTGAGCCCGACGTCGGTGCGTGGTATGCGGAGTACGCGCCCCGCCTGCGGTCCGCCGCCCGCCGCATCGTCGGCAACAGCGCCGACGCCGAAGACGCTACCCAGGACGCGTTCTTAGCCGCATTCTGTGCACGGCGGCGCTTTCATGCAGCCGCCGATCCCTACCCGTGGCTGTACCGGATCGCGACCCGCAAGGCGTTGACGATTGCGGCCGCGCGCCGGCCCGGCTTGCTCGCGGTCGCCCCATCCGCGGTCGCCGCCGAGCCCTCGGCCGAAGAGATCGCCGTCGCCGGCGACGACGCGCGCCGCGTCCGGTCGCTCGTGCAGTCCGAACTGCCGGTCGCGCTTCATCTCATCGGCGGCTTACGCATCCGCGACGTCGGCGAGCAGCTCGGCATCCCGGCGGCGACCGCAGCAACCAAAATCCGGCGCGGTAAACACCGCCTGCGCAGGCTGTTGAGCGCAGCCGATCATCCTTTGTCAGAGTCGAGGACAGCGTGATCCAGTTCTTTCTCAAGCGGCCGATCCTCGCATCGGTCGCATCGCTCATCATCTTGCTGGTCGGTCTCATTTCGATTCCGCTGCTGCCGGTCGAGCAGTTCCCGACGATCGCGCCGCCAACGGTCACCGTGCAGGCCGTCTATCTTGGCGCGAGCGCCCAAACCCTCGAAGCGTCGGTTACGACTCCACTCGAACAAGCCCTCAACGGGATTCAAGGCTTACGCTACATTTCGTCGCAGTCCGGCAACGACGGCGTCAGCACGATCACCTGCGTCTTCAACCTCGACCGGAATCTCGACCAGGCGACCAACGACGTCCAAAACGCCGTCAACCTCGCGCAGGGCCGGTTGCCGAACGAGGTCAAGCAGACCGGCATAACGGTCGACAAGAACTCCGGCTCGTCGTTCGTCATGGCGATCGGCATGGTCACCGACGGCCGGATCAGCGCAACCGACCTAAGCAACTACGTCGACCTGAACGTCGCCAACGAACTCCGCCGCATCCCGGGTGTCGCCAACGTCATCATCTTCGGCGAGCGCAAGTACGCGATGCGTCTGTGGGTCGATCCCAAGCGGCTCGCCGACAACGGGCTCACCGCCGGCGACGTCGTGCAAGCGTTGCAGGAACAAAACGTGCAGGTCGCGGCCGGCGCGATCGGCGCCCCACCGACCAACGGCCACCAGCCGTATCAAGTCTCCGTCCGGGCGACCGGCCGGCTGTCGACGCCCCGAGAGTTCTCCCGGATCATTCTCAAGAACACGCCCGACGGCGGCGCGGTGACCGTCGGCCAAATCGGCCGGGTCGAGATCGGCGCCGAGGACTACTCGACCAATCTGCGGTTCGACCGGCAGTCGTCGGTCGGTCTTGGCGTCCAGCAACTGCCCAACGGCAACGCCCTCGACGTCTCCAAGCGCGTTAAGGAAACGCTCGACCGGCTCCAGCAAAAGTTTCCGGCCGGCGTTCACTACAAGATCGCGTTCGACGCGACCGACTTCGTCCGCGCCTCGATCCACGACGTCATCATCACCTTGGGGATCGCGATCGTGCTGGTCGTCGCGGTCATCTTTCTGTTCTTGCAAGACTGGCGCACGACGCTTATTCCGGCCATTACGATTCCGATCTCGCTGATCGGAACGTTTGGCCTGATGAAACTACTCGGCTTCTCGATCAACACGCTCACCTTGTTCGGGCTCACCCTCGCGACCGGTCTCGTGGTCGACGACGCAATCGTCGTCATCGAGAACATCGCGCGCTTCATCTACGACAAGGGCATGCCGCCGTTCAAAGCGGCGACCGAGGCGATGCGCGAGATATCCGGCGCCGTCGTCGCGACGTCACTCGTGCTACTGTCGGTCTTCATTCCCGTCGGTTTTTTTCCGGGGACGACCGGCGCGCTCTACAAGCAGTTCGCGCTCACGATCGCCTGTTCGATCGCCATCTCGCTGTTCAACGCCCTCACCCTGACGCCGGTGCTGTCGGCGCTGCTGCTGGGCCGGGTCGAGCGCCCGAAGAACTCGTTCTTCCGCCGCGTCAACCGGGTGATCGACACGACCCGTCGGCGCTACGATCGCATTTTACCATCGTTCATCCGGCGGTGGCCCATCGTGGTCGCGCTGTTTGTTGCCGCGCTCGTCTTCACCGGGTTTCTGTACAAGTCGACGCCGACCGGTTTCGTTCCGGACGAAGACCAAGGTTTCATCATCGTCGCCTCGCAGGCGCCGGAGGGCACGTCCGCCGATGGAATGCTGGTCGCCCAAAAGAAGATCGAGGACGTTCTCTTCCAGCAACCCGAGATCACCGATGTCTTCGACGTCGGCGGCTTCGGCTTCACCGGCAACGGTCCCAACAAAGCGACGATGTTCATCAAGCTCAAGCCGCTCGCCGAACGCGGTGGCGGCCCGCACGGCGCCGGCGCGGTCGTCGGGCGGCTGTTCGGGCTATTGGGCCAAGTCCCCAACGCATCGTCGTTCCCGCTCGTCCCGCCGGCGGTCCCCGGACTTGGATTCCAAGGCGGCTTCTTCTTTGAACTGGAAGACCGCGGCAACATCGGCCTCATTCCGCTCGCCTACAACGCCTACCATTTGATGGGAATGGCGGCCGCCGACCCCGTCCTCAACCAAACCTACACTACATTTTCCATCGCCAGCCCGCAGCTGGTCGCGCGGATCGATCGCGAAAAGGCGAAAAACCTCGGCATTCCGCTGACCAATATCTTCCAGACGATGCAGGTCTACCTCGGCTCGGTCTACGTCAACGACTTCGACTACCTCAATCGTTCGTACCGGGTCTACGTTCAAGCCGATGCGCCATACCGGTCGAGCACCAACGATCTGCAGACCATCTTCGTCCGCAGCAACAGCGGCGGCACCGTTCCACTGGCTTCGCTGCTGACGACGACCGAAACCAAGACCGCCCCGGTCATTACCCACTTCAACCTGTTCCGGTCGGTTGAACTCAACGGCCAGGCGGGGCCCGGGTACGGCTCGGCCGACGCCATCAACGAGATGCAGAAGCTCGCTTCGAAACTCCAGCCGGGGACCGGCTTCGAGTGGAGCGGGCTCTCGCGCGAAGAGATCGAGGGCGGCAGTCAAGCGTTGCTGATCTTCCTGTTGGGGATCGCGTTCACGTACCTCGTGCTCTCCGCGCAATACGAGAGCTTCATCGATCCGCTGATCATCCTGCTCTCGGTTCCGCTCGCGCTACTCGGCGCACTTGGCGCGATCTTCATCCGCAACTTCTTGCTCGCCGGCCTCACCCACACGTTTGAAGTGGCCGACGTCTACGCGCAGGTCGGGTTCGTGATGCTGATCGGGCTTGCGAGCAAGAACGCGATCTTGATTGTCGAGTTCGCGAACCAACTGCGTGCCCAGGGCTACTCGGTCGTCGACGCGGTCGTGCGAGCGGCCGAGACGCGACTCCGTCCGATCCTAATGACCTCAATCGCGTTCATGCTCGGCATCTTCCCGCTCGTGATCGCGACCGGCAACGGCGCCGCGTCGCGTAATTCGCTCGGGACCGTCGTGTTCGGCGGCATGCTCGTCTCCTCGCTCCTCAACCTGTTCGTCGTCCCGGTCCTCTACGTGTTGATTATCAAACTCGAAGAGCGCATCCGGCCGCGCCATCGCAAACCGGTCACCGGCGGCGAACTCTCCGCCGCGCCGGTGCCGGCCGCGTTCGCCGTCCCCGCCGGCGACGGCGTCACGCGGTCGTGAGGCAACCCGTCCTGGCCGGCGAACCGGATGAACTCGCCCAAGCCGGTGCGCTCGTCGAAAGCCAGGTCGAGGCTGCGCTCGCGACCATCGCGGTGCCGTCGCTAAGGCTGCTCCAGCTCGCCGATGACGCGGCCGACGGCCTTGCGACCGCGCTCCACGAGGCCGCCGGCCGGGCTGACGACCGGCGCTGGCACGTCGCCCACGCTCGCCTCGATGCGTTCGTCGCGGGCTGTCAACGCGAACTTCCGCCGCGCGACGGTGAGCCGGTCGAACTCGGGGCGCTGCGCGCCTTTTTGCGCGAGAACGCGGATCTCAGCGATGGCTAATCTCGCGGTTGCCCGCGCGTTACCGAGCGCGCGGACGTCGACCGTGCTGATCACCGTCACCGTAATGCTCGGGATGATCATGGCGATTATCGATTCCACCATCGTCAACGTCGCGCTCGATACGATCGCCGGGAACCTCGGCGCGTCGGTCGACGATGCGGCCTGGGTCGTCACCGGCTATATCCTCGCCAGCGTGATCACGATGCCGCTCAACGGCTGGCTAACGGCGTATTTCGGGCGCAAGACGTTCTACGCCGGTTGCGTGGCACTGTTCACCATCGCCTCGCTGCTGTGCGGAACGGCCACCGGAATCTGGCAACTCACGATCTACCGCGTGCTTCAAGGGTTTGGCGGCGGCGCGTTGCAGCCGACCGCCCAGGCGATCTTGTTCGAAACGTTTCCGCCGGAAAAGCGCGGCAGCGCGATGGCGATCTTCGGCATGGGCGCTATGATCGGACCGGCCCTCGGGCCGCTGCTGGGCGGCTGGATCGTCGACAACGCGACCTGGCCGTTGATCTTCTTCGTCAACATTCCGATCGGCATCACGGCATTTTTTATGACGTTGGCGTTCATCCCGAGCCCGCGTCACCTCGAGCGGCCCAAGGGCGGCATCGACTGGATCGGCCTCGGCTTGCTCTCGGCTGGGCTCGCCTCACTGCAGTACGTCCTCGAACGCGGGCAACACGATGATTGGTGGAGCTCGTCAACGATTACATGGTTAGCGGTCATCTCCGCGGTTACGCTGATTGCGTTCCTGATCCGAACGCTTCGCGACGCGCATCCGCTGGTCGATCTGCGGGCGTTCCGGTTCCCGACGTTTGCCATCGGCAACGTGCTGCTGATCGTCTTGGGGTTCGGCTTGTTCGGAACGGGCCTCATCATGCCGCTGTTCTTTCAAGCGATCTTGGGGATGACCGCCTATGGGACCGGCGTCATCCTGTTGCCGGGCGCAATCGCCACCGCCGTCTCGATGATCGTCGTCGGCCGTCTGTTCGGGCGGGTCGACTCCCGGCTGTTGATGGCGTTTGGCACCGTGTTGTTCGCGTGGTCGTGTTGGTCGCTTGGCGACTTGAATCAATACGCGGGCGCCGGTGACGTCTTTTGGCCGCGCGTCTTCCAAGGCTTTGGTTTGGGCTTCATCTTCGTTCCGCTCACGACGGTCATGCTCGCCCCGGTTCCAAAGTCCGAACTTTCCAGTGCGACCGGCGTCTCAGCGCTCGTGCGCCAACTCGGCGGCAGCCTGGGAATCGCCATCCTGATCTCGCTGCTGGCCCGCGAGACCGCGGTCGCCTGGGACGCGCTCGCGGGCGGCGTCACGCAGGCGCACGGCCACAGCGTTCGCGTCCTGACGCAACTGGTCGCGCAGTCGTCGTCGGTCATCGGCTACGACTACTTGTTCCGC
>JBOHTW010000242.1:0-6104 GCA_050733835.1 Vulcanimicrobiaceae bacterium
CAACTGCTCCAGTTCGATGTACTCGTTCGGTATGTGTGCTCGATGTATGCTTCCGGGACCGCAGACAACTGTGGGGATGCCGAGCGACGAGAACAAGCCTGCTTCAGATCCAAAACTCAGCGTGATCGGGTCTTCGTGCGAGCACGCCAGCGATCGCGCCCAATCAACGAATACGTGATTGCGTTCGAGCAGCGGCGGATATGCGCTTAAGCGCTCGATGGTCAACTCTGGAGAGTTTGGCTGGTTGTTTAGATAGTCTGGGAGTCCATTCCGAAAGTGGCGCTCGAACTCTTCGATCAGGGCCGTCGACTGCTGGCCCGGGAGGGAGCGGATCTCGAAGTCAAACCAGCACCGTTCCGGGATAATGTTTACCGACGTTCCACCGGCGACCACCCCGGTCTGGATCGTCGCGTACGGTGGATCAAAGCGTGCGTCCATCTGGCCCTCGCGTTGTTCTCGCTCTGCACGCCTTCGAAGCCACGTGATCAATTCCGCGGCTGCGTCAATTGCGTTGCTCCCGAGTTGAGGGTACGCCGAGTGGCCGCTGCGACCCGTGACGGTAGCACGGACAGCAACTTTGCCTTTGTGGGCGGTCCCGACGCGCATCTCGGTGGGTTCCCCGACGACGCAACCCACGAGCCGCTCCCGGCGTTCGGCAAGATGGGGCAACATCAGCGGTGCTCCGCGGCATCCAACTTCCTCATCAAAAGACAGAGCCAGTGTCACCGAATTCTTCGAAAGCACGCTATGCAGCGGAGCAAGAATCGCGAGCGACAGGCCGATGAACGACTTCATATCGGCCGTACCGCGACCGTATAGCCGCCCGTCGCGGACTGAGACTACGAACGGGTCCGTTTCCCATGCGTTGCCGTCCGCCGGTACGACATCAGTATGACCGGAGACGAGGATCGATCTGGCATCGCTTGGACCGATCGTAGCAATCAAATTGACCTTGCTGCCATCGGCCGAGCCGATGAGCTCCACGGGTACGCGACGCAGATCGAGATAATTGGCAATACCATCGATGAGCGGACGGTTGCTGTTTGTGCTTGTCGTGTCGAAGTGGACCAGCCACCCGATGAGCTCCAAGACGCTATTCGCGAGTCCGTCGGTCGGGGCCACCGCGCCATCTCCTATCTTACCATCGTGCCATGCGGGCGGTCCCGAGGTGACCTAAAGCCTCGGGGCCGCCTCCGTCTCTCACTTGCCGGAATAAACGATCCAGTGGCCGTTCTTGACGGTATAGTGGTCCGTGGTAATCGGAATCTTCGTCTGGCCGTGACCATCAAACACCGTTGTGCCGAGCACGCCTCCATAATGAATGTCGCGAATCGCCTTCGCGAGCGCCTGCCGATCCTTGGGACCATGCTCTTTGATCACTTTGAGCAAGATATTCGTCGCATCGTAAGCGTACTTGCCGTACGGTCCGGCCGGATCTTTGAAGTGTGCATCGGCATAGGCCCGATTGAACGCATTTAAGCGCGGGTTGTCGATGACCTTGGGTTCCGTGGCCAAGGTCCCGTCAGCCGCGCTCCCGGCAATATCGATATACTTCGGATCGTAGATACCCGAGATGCCGGCCAGCGGGACATCGAAGCCAATGCTCTTCATTTGTTTGCGGACGAGCGCCGCCGGCGCAATGACGCCGCCAAAATACACAGCGTCCGGGTGGAGGCTCGCGATCTTCGAAAGTGCCGGCTTGAAATTCGTCGTATCGGTTGGCAGCGCAATCGCGCTGACGATCGTGGCACCATCAGCCGTCGCAAACTTTGTAAATGCGTCCTTGTCGCCGATTCCGTAGTCGTCGGTGGTGGTCAGAATCGCGATTCGTTTATAGCCAAGGCCTCGGACGAGCCAGTCCGCAAGAGGCTCGTTCTCTTGACTCAGCGTCGGCGTGTCGCGCGTGATCATCGACAGATTCTCCTCGGTAATCTTAGGACTGACCGCCCCCCACACAATCAACGGGATGCCATTGCGCTGGAAGATCGGCATCGCGGCTAGCGCAACCGGACTGTTCCAGAAGCCCGTCGCGGCGACAACCTGAGGATCGTTAACAAGCTTTAGCGTCGCATTGACTCCCGTAGTCGGAGTCGACGCGTCATCCAAGACAACCCCTTCGACTTTGTACGGATACCCAGACGCGTTGGCTTGTTGAATGGCAAGTCGGAATGAATTGGCGGCGCCAAGCCCTTGCAGAGCATTGCCGCCCGAGATGGGCCCAATGAATCCGAGCTTTATCGTCGTCTTCGGCGCCGCCACGCTCGCGCTGACGCCGAACGAGAACAGCGCGAGCACGCCAATGGCTACGGGGACGAAGCGGCGCCTGGATAGTCGCATTTTCTGCTGCATGGTGTACACCTCTAGCGTTGAGAGATCATTTCGGGAATCCAAGTTGATAGTCGCGGAAATGCTCGCGTACCATATTCTCCATGTGATCCGGGTCTTGGGCGGCAAGGGCGTCCAAAAGTCGATCGTAGTTATTGAAGCTGTCGTCCACGGTCGGCCGCCTGCGCCGGTAGTACAATACGTGGAACCGCCAGGTTAAATCGCGCAGTCGTTGTAGATCGCGGACGAGGAACTTGTTGTCAGACAAAATGGCGATACCGTCGTGCATTGCTTGATCGAGGCGCAAAAGCTGAACGAAATCGCCCCGCTCGCAGAGTTGCGTTACGTTGTACTGGGCCAGCTCCTCACGGAGCTCCTCAATAGCGTCGACCGTGGCGCGTTCTGCCGCCAGCCGAGCGGCCAGGATCTCGAGCGGGATTCGGACCTCGATGATACGATCGATATCGGAAAGGTCGATTCCGGAAACGATCGCCCCGCGGAAGGGCACGATCGTGACAAGCCCATCGTAGGCGAGGCGCTGAAGCGCCTCACGTATCGGCGTCCGCCCCAAATCCAAGCGCTCGCGCAGGTCCAATTCGTCGATTTGACTCAGCGGGGCGATCTCACCCATCAGGATGAGTTCCTTGATCGCCTCGTGGGCGCGATGCGAGGCGGGCTGCCGAGTGGTGGCGCTTGCGCCACGCGCCTGCATTCGTCTCAAATGTCTCCTTTCACACCAAATGAAGGAGCCAGACTCGGGAAGATTGCGCGCGATACGTACGGTTCGATCTGCGGGGCATATCGATCCCAAAGGCCGCGGAGCTCAGCGATTGGTGTCGTCTCGTGCCAATCGACACGCAGGTCGACGACCGGCCACGATTGTCGCTCCACAACGTAGACCGCGGCGGAATGTACGGTATCTTCTTCCCCGCCAGCGGCAAGGCCGGCCTCGAGAGCCTTGATTAAGCGCTGCGCCAAATGCTCCGTTTGATCGCAGCCGCGAAATGCGGACACCATTTCTCTGGGAACCGCCTCGCTAGCGAGGAGATTCCCCGCTGCCACGCAGCCCTTATCTTCCGCAACGGCATATTGTCCGAGCGTTCGTTCGCCGCTATAGGACGCGGTGCGCCCATCGCGATCGACTATCGCAAGCTGCCGGAACTCGATGTCCGGTCGCTTGTCGATCAGAAGACCGAGAACTTGCGGTGCGGAAAAGCCGCTCGCCAAGAGGTCTAGTCCGAGTCTCCCAAGCCGCGGATCGGTTAGATTTTGCGATGCCACCGCTCCCGTGTCCGCCCGAGCGAACACGCATCGGCTCCCGACACACACGCTTGAAGACGTGACCGCCACGCCAAGCATTCCGCTCTTTGCACAACGCGCGGTCAGCGAAAACGTCACGGCCGCCGCTCCCGCTCAGGCATACGGTATAACCGCATCGACATCGATTTCCATAAGCATCTCCGGCTTCGCCAAGCCGCTGACGATTAGTCCAGTTGAGACGGGATAGACACCCTTGAGCCAACGGCCGACTTCACGATAGACGGGTTCACGGTGGGACCGATCCACAATGTATATTGTAACCTTGCAAATATCTTCTAGGTGTGCACCGGCCTCCTCGAGCAATTCCTTGACGCACCGCATTGCCTGCTCTGCCTGAACGCGAGGATCACCAACGCCGTGGAAGTTCCCCTCGAGATCGAAGCCGGTTTGGCCGCGAAGAAAGACATGATTACCCGCCCGAACCGCCATGCACAAATCGTTGTCCAGATGTTGCTCGGGATACATCTCGCGCGTGTTGAATTTTCGGATCCTCGTGTGTGTCGGCATTACGTCGCTCAGGTACCTCATGGGTCGCCTAGGTTGAAAGCACGGGTTTCGTAAACGCGCGTCGGATATGCAGCAACGGAGCGCTATCGTGCGCTCCACAGGCCTGCACCGCACCGATGAAGATTACGTGTGTGCCAAACGGATGCTCTTCCACGACAAGACAGTCGAACGTCGCGGTGGTGTCCGGCAAACCCCACGCCCCCGTCGGCAGCGGATACCATTTTGCAATCGCGAACCGGTCGTGGCGCAGTTCTCGGACTTGTCCGGCAAAACATAGCGCAATCTCCGTTTGCGCTTCGGAAAGGACATTGACGACGAAACAGCGATTTCGGCGGATCGCCGCACATGCCGGGCTCTCACCGTAGACGCAAATGAGCAGTGACGGTGGATCGAGCGACAGAGAGCACATTGAACTCACCGTCAAGCCGACGCTCCCTCCTACTCCATTTGTCGTGATGACGTTGACGCCGGCTGCAATATGCCCCATTGCGCCGCGAAAGGCATCACCGTCGGACTGCTGTAAGAGCGGATACTTCGCTACGTGCGTCACCTGCCACCTCATCCTTTCTCGTCAGCCCGGCACAGAACCCGGCGAACTCCGCCGCTCCATCGAAATCGAACGTGTTGTAGACGGCGTTGAGCTGCGCGAACGGCGGTGACTGAGCAAACAACGCGAACGTCAAACGGTGCCCCGCATAGCTCGAATTCAAGAGATCGCGCGTAAACGCGAGGAGTCGCCGCCGGTCCTCGGCAGCCCAATTTTCATTGATGGAATAGTATTTTTTCAGCCAATTCGCGGACTCGCCGTTCGCAAAAGCACGCGAATCCGGGGTCACGCACACTTGTCCGCCACAGAGTTCGCGCGTAAGGTGCATCATTTCGGCCAACCGCGACAGCGCTTGGACACGCCCGGCGTAGAGCAATGACTGCTTGGGCATCAACAACCCCGCCGGCGATGACTCAGCTTCGTAAATCGACGACAAGAGGTGCGCGTTAATGGTTTCGCGATAAATCGCGAGCTGCGCCAGTTTTTCCCGTACGGCCGGGTTCTTATCGAGGCCCGTTTGCCTGACGTTGAGGACGGCCGCGCCGATCATCAGGTCAGCAAAGTAAAGAAACCGCAATGTGTACGAGAACGCGCTGTAGCGGTGTAGGCTAGCACGGATATACGACGCAGCTCGCGTGTGTTGGTAGAACAGAACGTTCTCCCATGGAACGACAACGTCGTCGAAGATCAACAGCGTGTCGACTTCGTCGAAGTTATTGGCCAGCGGGTAATCCTCGGACGATTGGCGGCCGGCGAATCCGCTCCGGCAGATGTGTCTCAAGCGAGGGGCATTCATCGGGCAAATGAATCCCACCGCATATTCGGACAGCCGAGCATCCCCCCAGTTTGCTATCGTCGGCTTGACGAACGCTTGATCGGCGTAGCTTGCGGCAGTTTCATATTTAGCGCCGCGTACGACGATCCCGGCATCGGTCTCTCGAACGGCGTGCAGCAGCATGTCGGGATCCTGCTCCTGCGGGGGAAGCGAGCGGTCCCCTTTCGGGTCGGTGTTAGCCGAGACATGAAAGATGTCGTTCTCGAGCACTCGATAGATGTGCTTCTCGACGTTTTGGGAAAACCGCGTGTCAACTTCCTCAAGAACGCTCTTCCCGTCGTAGAGCGACCAGAGCTCACCGATCGTCTCGTCTCCCACGCGGGTAACTACGCCGCCCAGAGATCGCAGCTGTATGTCAACAGCGCGCCATTTGTCAAACCAATCGCGCTTGGTGCGGGGGAGTTTGTTGACAATCGGATTAGCGTTACCGGATTCGTCGACGTAAACCAACGCTTCGCGATAAGCCTTTTCGTGCTGCATATCAAACATGCGCGCCCGCAAGTCCACGATGGGCTTGAATGCGGGGTGCTTGGTCACGTCGGAGACGCGTTCGCCGTCCATCCATATCTC
>JBOHTW010000243.1:0-15641 GCA_050733835.1 Vulcanimicrobiaceae bacterium
AAGACGTACGAAGCGCAGCCGGTTTCCGCTCGGAGCAGCTGACGAAAGATCATAACGGAACTCCTGTGACCGTCGTGATGATGGTCCGGGGATGTGTTTCGCGCATGCGCACGGCGACGACCGTGCCGGAGACGACGGTGAGTGCAGCAACTACTTGGATCGCGACGCTCTGTCCGAACGCGTGCGCGACGATACCCGAGATGAGGGCACCGAAGGCGTAGCCGGAATCGCGCCAGAGACGATAGATGCCAATTGATGACGCCCGCACGAGCGGATCGACGACGTCGCCGATGGCGGCGAGGAGTGTAGGATAGACCATCGCGGTCCCCGTGCCCAGTAAGATCGCGCCCAGACACCAAATCCCAAAGCTCGCGGGAACGAGAAACAGTAAAATGGCGAGACCCTGCAGCCACATGCCGCCCGCGATCAACCATTTGCGGCCGAGGCGGTCTGAGAGCGCACCGGTTCCCAACTGCAAGAGTCCCCAGGTTGCCGGATAGGTGGCCGCGAGAATCGCGATGTGCTCGACGTTCAATCCCGCAACCGCAAAATAGAGTGGCAGTAGACCCCACACAAGTCCGTCGTTGAGGTTGTTAACCAGCCCGGCTTGACTGACCGAAGCCAGCGTGCGATCGCGCCACGAGACCTGAGCGAACAGCGGGGCAAACGATGTTTGCGCGACATGCGGCGGCGCAAGCCCCGGCTTCTTGCCGGCGGCTTCAAAGCGAGCGTGACCGTGCGTCTCGCGCACGAAGAAGGTCGACAGCGCGAGTCCGACCGCGACCGAGACAATGCCGATCGCGAAGGGCCACGGCCGCAAACCATACGTTTGCGCGATCGCGCCGGAGAGATACGCCGCAACTCCAACCGCGAGATAGCCGGCGAACTCGTTGAGGCCCATGGCGAGCCCGCGTTGTTTGGACCCGACGAGATCGATCTTCATTACAACGGTCATCGACCAGCACAACCCTTGGTTGATGCCAAGCAAGATGTTCGCGACGATGATCCAGTCCCACCCTGGAGCGTACATGAGCAAGAACGGAATCGGGATCGCGATGACCCACCCGGCGACCAGTAGCGGCTTGCGTCCGGTTCGATCGGCGCTGCGGCCCGCGAACAGGTTCGTAAGCGCCTTCGAAAAGCCGAAGGTGACAATGAACGAGAGAACTGCCAGCTCAGAACTCAGGCCAAAGATGCGTTGCCCCACCAGCGGCAGTACGTCGCGCTCGATACCAACCATCGAGCCAACGAATGCGTTGACGAGGACGAGCAGCCAAAACTGACCAGCGTTCGCACTCAATCCGAGACGGAGGTCGCTCGAACGCTCACCCGACACGAGAAAGCTCCTCGCCGGCGGCTTCCCATTCCATCGGCCCTAGGGCTATCCGCATTGCATCGAAGCCGCGCTCGCGTAAAATCGCGACCGCCTCATCGGCAAACGTGCAGTAGGGCCCGCGACAGTAGGCAATGTACCGCTTCGATTTTGGAAGCGTCATATTGCCTGCTTTCAGCGCAGCGAGCGGGGCATTGATCGCTCGCGGAAGGTGGCCGGACGCATATTCTTCGGCTATCCGCGTATCGAGGAGCGCGACTCGCGGATCGGCAATCAGGGCTCTGATCGTCTCAACATCAGCTATTCCCGCGTCGCGATCTCCGAGATGCTTTTCGATGGTCGTGGCGACCGCAGCATCGTTTTGTTCTGCCACCTCGCGGAGGCTCTGTAGTAGTCGGTAGACATTCCGTCCTGCGGCTCGATAGAGCGCATAAATGCCCCGCCGCTCGACGATGACGAGTCCACATTTTGCGAGCACCTGAAGATGCTGCGATGCATTGGCGACCGACAGTGCGGTTTCGGCGGCAACATCGGCAACCGTTCGCGGCCGCTGTGCAAGGAGTTCGAGCAACTCGAACCGGTGCGGATTCGAGATGGCCGCGGGAACCCGTGCAAGCGCGGCATAGACGTCATCCTTGAATCGCCGCTTCGCAGCGGGACCGAGGCTTCGATTCATATCCAATAAATTTATTGAATGATGAGAATATCCCTTCTACCCGGTCAAAATGCCGGGCGAAGGTCCCGCACGGTGCGAACCCACCTGAATGGCGAACGATAACCGGCGTATTTCGGACATGCTCGCGAACGAACGCACGTTCCTTGCCTACCTGCGAACCGCGCTTTCGTTCATCGCATTCGGCTTCGTCATCGCACGTTTTTCTTTATTTTCCCGCGAGATTTCCGTCGTGGCGCATATCACGCTACCGAACGCCCACGCCGCTACCGGATTCGGCACCGCCATGGCTTGCCGGGATCCCTGTCGGCCTATATGGATCGTTCCGATACGCCGCCACCGACACGGCGATCCGCAATGACCAACTGCAGGCGATGCCGTCCTGGGCCGCCGTCGTCGGCGGGATCGTGGTCGCGGGGATCGGGGTCGTGGTCGCGACCGACCTGTTCGCTTTCAGATAAGCGACGCGTTTTGTTGGTTGCTTCTCATGGGAGCGACCGTGCGCGCCGCCGGGCCAGGCGATCAGAGTACCGCTCCAAAAGTAGGGCTAATCCTATCGATGTGTGTGAGTGGCGGGAGCGACGCATGAAAGATGTTGGCAAACCGGAGACGACCCCATTGGACGACGTTTTACGTGGACAAGTCGAGGAAGAGAACGAAGCGGCGAACGACCCGGGGATCGAGTCGGATGAGGAGATCGATGGAGAAGTTGACGCCGAGGGAGGCAGCGCGCTGAAGCGCCGCAGCAATTGAGCGAGACGATTCCGGCTTTTGAGATTCGAGCGGTCGCGGTTGAGCAAGTCTTGGATCTGCGGCATAGCGTGCTTCGCCCAATGCAACCCCGCGCCGCCGCTGGTTATTCGGAAGACGCTCGCCCCGATGCGCACCACTTCGCGGCATTTCAGGGACGGGATATTGTCGGCGTCGCTTCAGTGTATCAGGAAGATCCGCCGAACGCGTGCGAACGGCTGCCAAGCCACGCCGGTACGGCTTGGAGGCTTCGCGGAATGGCGACGGCTGCGGCGCTGCGAGGTTCGGGCGTTGGAATGGCCCTCTTGAACGCTGCTCGACGACACGCGCGCGAACACGGCGGAACCGTACTGTGGTGTAACGCTCGAACGAACGTGAGTGGCTTTTATCGGCGGGGTGGCCTCGAACAAGCCGGTTCCGAGTTCGATCTGCCCTCGATCGGACCTCATGTGTTCATGAAAGTCGAATTACCGGAAAGCCGCGGCGGACTATGATTTTTCGCTTGAGGCCTTCGCCTGGCGGTCGTGCAACATCGCCGCGTCGGTTCGCTGGATCGAGAGCGGCGTGATGCTGACCGCCAGGTCGCCGATCGCTTTGAGGTCGGTACCCTCGGCAATTGTCTCGGGATCGAACGAGCCCCAGATCCAATAGTACGAGCCGCCGCGCGGATCGGCTCGCATGTCGACGCGGTCGCGATAGATTTTGCGTCCCAGGCGCGTCCACCGGGTGCCGTTCAAGCCGTCCCGCGCGACGTTCGGCACGTTGACGTTGAGGAGCACGCCGTCGGGTAAGCTGTCGCGCAGCACCTCGCCCGCCAATTCGACGCCGACCGCGGCGGCGGTCTCCCAATGATGCGTCGACGCGTGTTTGGGCCAGCTAGCGGTCAGCGAGATCGCGATCGACGGAACGCCGATCAAGGTGCCCTCGACGGCGGCCGCGACCGTTCCCGAATAGTTGACGTCGTCGCCGAGGTTCGATCCACGATTGATGCCGCTCACGATCAAGCTCGGCCGCGCGCCGCAGAGGTCGAAGACGCCGATCACGACGCAGTCGGCCGGCGTTCCCGAGCACGCGAATGTCGGCACCTCGGCATCGTCGACCCGCGCTACGCGCACCGGTTCGAAGACCGAGATCGAGTGGCCGACGCCGCTGCGATCGCCGGCCGGCGCAACGACCGTTACGTCGCCGACTTCGGTCAACGCCTTGGCGACGCTGGTGATGCCGAGGCTTTGATACCCGTCGTCGTTGACGACTAGGATGCGCGGACGGTTCAATGTTTCTCGGGTTGCTCGGCCGCTCGAATCAACTGCGAGAGCAAGAACGAGACGACCGTCAGCAGCAGCGCGCCGAGAAACGCTGCGAGGAAGCCGTCGACGGTGAACCCAGGGACGAAGTGCGCGACCAGCCAGAACAGCAAGGCGTTGATAACGAATGTGAACAGACCAAGCGTTAGGATCTCGATCGGCAAGCTTAAGATGATGAGAATCGGCTTTAAGATTGCGTTAACGATGCCGAGCACGATCGCTGCGATCAGCGCCGCACCGAAGCCGACGACGTGCACGCCCGGGACCACGTAAGCGACGGCCAGCAACGCAAGGGCATTGATCACGAGCCGGATGATGAAGTTGCCGATGGCGCACCCTCCATAACTGACGCGCAGCGCAGGCCGCGCGAAAACGCGGCCTTTCTTGGATGGCGCCTGGATTCGGCCGACAGCCTGCAACGCCTGCGAGCCGGCGCAGCGGCCGCTTCTAGTCTACAAAGTCGAGGCCGATGTCGAGCGCCGGCGCGCTGTGAGTCAGCCAACCGACCGAGATGACGTCGACGCCGGTCGCGGCGATCTCGGCGACGGTTTCCACGTTCACCGAGCCCGAGGCCTCGAGCACGACGCGACCGTTCGACATTGCTACGGCCGCACGCAGTTGGGCCGGCGACATGTTGTCGAGTAGAATCGCATCGACGTCGGTTGCCAGCGCCGCGCGCAGTTGTTCGAGCGAATCGACTTCGAGCTCGATCTTGACGAGGTGGCCGACGCCGGACCGCACGCGGGCGACCGCTTCGGCGATACCGCCGGCGGCAATCAGGTGGTTGTCTTTGATCAGGACGGCGTCATCGAGGCCGAACCGGTGGTTACGGCCGCCACCGACGCGAACGGCGTACTTCTCTAGCACGCGCAAACCCGGCGTCGTCTTACGCGTACAGACGATCTGCGCTGGCGTATTGCGAACGCGCTGGACGAGCGTTTGGGTCGCGGTCGCAATTCCGGAGAGCCGGCACAAAAAGTTGAGCGCGGTCCGTTCGGCCGACAAGAGGGCGCGCGCGCGGCCCGTCAGCGTAGCAATGCGTTCGCCGGGCGACACGTCGGCGCCGTCGCCGTGCGCGACTTCGACCGCGAGGCCGGGGTCGAGGAGGCGGAATGCGAACAGCGCCGCGCGCAGACCCGCGACTCGACCGGCCTTCCTGACGACGAGGTGCGCGGTTGCGCGCGCGTCGGGGGCGACGATGGCGTCGGTTGTGAGGTCGCCGGCACGGCCGAGATCTTCGAGCAGCGCGGTGCGGACGACCGGTTCGACCAACAGATCGACGGGTTCGTTTGCGACGGCGAGATCGATCACGATACGCGAGCCTCCGAGTGGGAAAGGCGAACGAAACTGCGGCGTTCCAAAGCGGCCGACGCGTTAGGATAGTCGATGCGCCGGTGCGCACCGCGGCTTTCACGGCGCGCGAGCGCAGCCCGTGCAACCAGTTCGGCGACCAGCAATCGATGCCGCATGCGCGGCGACGTTTCCCCGCGACCAAGTTCGCGGATCTCATCAAGCGCGCGAAGCAAGCCACCAACATCGCGAGCTACGCCGACCCCGTCGTACATCGCCCGCCGCAACCGAACCATCTTCTCCCCATCAATCGCAAACCGCGCCCGCGCCAACCGCTCCAAAACCCGCCTCGCCCTCTCCGTATGGCCCGCCGACAGATGAAGCGAAGCAACGCCCGCCCCAGCGCGCGCGTCGCAAGCGGCGGAGGAGACGACCGCTTCGACCAGCGAGTTACTGGCTAAGCGATTGGCGCCGTGGACGCCGGTGGCAGCGACTTCGCCGCACGCCCACAGACCCGCTAGCGACGTGCGCCCGGTTTCATCGACGGCGACCCCGCCCATGTGGTAGTGGGCGGCCGGGGCGATTGGGATCAACGTCGTGCGCGGATCGATTCCCGCAGCGCAGCAGTGTGCGAACGCCGTCGGGAATCGCTCGGGAAACCGGTCGCCGACCGAATCACGCCCGTCGATGAAGACCGCGTGCCCCGCGGCGCGATGATGGTAGACCGCTTGCGCGACGACGTCGCGCGGGGCAAGCTCGCCGCGCGCGTCGACGTCGAACAAAAACCGCTCGTCACGTTCGTCGACGACCCATGCGCCGGCGCCGCGCAACGCTTCGGTGATTAGCGGCATCGGATCGCGACCGGTGGCGAGCGCGGTCGGATGAAACTGCACGAACTCGAGATCGGCGAGCACAGCGCCGGCCTGGGCCGCAAGCGCAATGCCGTCGCCGCACGCGGTCAGCGGGTTGGTCGTCGCGCGAAATAGCCCACCGATGCCGCCGGTGGCAAGGACGATGGTGCGCGTCAGATATGCGCGCGGTTCACCGTCGACGCTCGCAGCGACGCCGACGATTTCATCCCCGTCGCAGAGCAGTTCCTCGGCGATCGCATCTTCGACGACGCGAACGGCGCTCGTCTCCCGAACGCGCGCGATGAGGGCGTGCAAGACGGCTGCGCCGGTAGCATCGCCGCCGGCATGAACGATGCGGCGGCGGCTATGTGCGGCTTCACGACCGAGCAGCAGCTTGCCGTCGCTTGGATCGCGATCGAACGGCACGCCGAGCTCGACCAGCCGTGCAATCGCGGCCGGCGCTTCGCGGGTGAACGCTGCAATCACCGTGGGATCGCCGAGTCCAGCGCCGGCTGCCAGCGTGTCTTGCGCGTGGAGTTCGGACGTGTCGTCGGTCGCCACCGCCGCGGCGATTCCACCCTGCGCCCAGGCGGTTGCCGTGCCATCCCCGAGGCGCGCCGCGCTCAGCACCGTCACGGTCTGGAACGCTGCTAATTCGAGCGCCGTCATCAAGCCGGCGATTCCAGCGCCGATGACGACGCTCTCGCAGCGTTCGATCGAGGCGTTCACGGGGTCCCGGCTCCAAGCGCCAGCATCCGCTCGACCGCGCGCCGGGCGCGAACCGCGACCGCCGCCGGAATCGTGACCTCGAATTGCATCTGCTCGAGCGCTGCGAGAATCTTCGGCAGCGTGTTGCGCTGCATGTGCGGGCAGAGGTTGCACGGGCGCACGAACTCGATCTGCGGAAAGGTCGCGCTGACGTTGTCGCTCATCGAACACTCGGTTACCATCACGACCTTGCTCGGCCGGCGCTCGTCGACGTATCGGATCATCGCGGTCGTCGAGCCGACGAAGTCGGCTTCGGCGAGCACGTCGGGCGGGCACTCGGGATGCGCGAGCACGACGATTCCGGCGTGACCGGTCCGATAGTCGCGGATCTCGGCGCCGGTGAAGCGCTCGTGCACTTCGCAGGTTCCTTCCCATGCGACGATCTCGACGGCCGTCTGCGACGCGACGTAGGCCGCCAGGTAGCGATCGGGCAGAAAGATTACGCGCTTGGTGCCGAGTGATTCGACGACGCGCACCGCGTTTGCCGATGTACAGCAAATATCGGATTCGGCTTTTACTTCCGCCGACGTGTTGACGTAGGTTACGACCGGCGCATCGGGATAACGCTCGCGCAGCAACCGGACGTCGCGCGCGGTGATCGACGCCGCCAGCGAACAGCCGGCGGCGGGATCGGGGATCAGGACGGTCTTCGAGGGATTGACGAGCTTCGCGGTTTCGGCCATGAAATGGACGCCGCAGACCACGATCGCGTCGGCGTTCGTCTGGGCGGCTTGGTAGGCCAGACCAAGCGAGTCGCCGACGAAATCGGCGACGCCGTGGTAGATCGGCGGCGTCTGGTAGTGGTGCGCGAGGATCACCGCGTTGCGCTCGCTTTTGAGCCGGTCGATCGCGGCGATGTACGGCGCGTAGATCGGCCACTCGGCGGCCGGAACCACCCGCGCCATGCGCGCGTAAGCGGCCGCCGTCGCGCGTTCGACCTCGGGGGTGAACGGTAGCAGTTCGTGGCGCTCGACGATCGTCGACATGACAGCCTCCGCTTCTACTCAGTTTGAGTATACTCTACATGAGTATAACTTGGCAAGCGGGGTTGCAGTTCCTGTCGAGCCGGCCGGGGCTCGCTAGCGACCGATGCGCAGGCCCGGAGCGGGGCGTTCCAACAAGACTTCGCGCCGGAAGCGAAACTCGTCGGCCGGTCGCCCACCGGTCGAGCGTTGCACGCCCCCGGTACGGTCGACGAGCCCGGCGCTTTCGACCAGCCGCCGGAAGTTTGCCTTGTGCAGCCGGCGACCGGCGAGCGCCTCGACCGTGCGCTGCAGGTGAAACAGGGTAAACGCTGGCGGCAGCAACTCGAAGACGACCGGCCGATAGGTGATCTTTCCGCGCACGCGGCCGATCGCGGTCGCGAGCATGCGGCGGTGATCGAGTGCCATCGGCTTTCCAAAGAAGCCGCTGGGCCCGCCGACCGGCCGCGCAGCGTCGAAATCGGCTTCGGCAACGAGGCCGGCCTCGTACATCAGTTCGTAGCGTTCCAACGCCAGCTGGGAGTTCCACGGAACGCCGCTTGCGCCGAAGCAGACCGCGACCCGCTCGCGCCGCGCTTCACGCACCGCCGGCGCGCGCGCGTCGGCGGTCCACGGCTTCAGGCGCGCAATGATCTTTGCGACCAGCGGCGGCGGCCCGGCGCGGCGATCTTCCCACGGGCAATAGGCAAACCAGTCTTGCCAGACCGCCCGTGCCGGCGCGAGGGTTCCCAGGTCGCGCACGAGCGCGAGGTAGCCCACCGAGACCGTCCGCGGACCACCCCGCGCCTCGTGCGGGTCGCGCGCGCGGTCACCGAACGTGTAGAGTTGCTCGACGTAGCCGAGCGCCAGTTTCGTGCGCTCGTCGACCCACCGGCGCAAGCCGCGCTCGAGCGTCCGGTCGCGAACCGGATCGAACGGTCCAAACGGGAGGGCATCGCGGTCTCCCGGCGCGCCCGGAACGACGAGCACGCGCGGGGTGTCGTCGCTAACGGCGACGACGACGGCGTTCAATCCAATCATCACGGCGTCGCGGCGAACGCTCATCCGAGCGCGGCCTTCACGCTGGCGGCCAGCGCCGGGGTCATTCCCTTCACCGCCGCGACCTCGTCGACGCTTGCCCGTTTGATGGCGGCGAGCGAACCGAACGCCGTCAACAGCCGCTTGCGGCGCACCGGGCCGACGCCGGCGAGCGCATCGAGCGCCGACCGGGTCATCGCCTTGCCACGCCGCTTGCGGTGGTATTCGACCGCGAATCGGTGGGCTTCGTCGCGGATCCGCATGACCAAGTGGAGGCCCGGCGAGCCCGGTGGCAGGACGATCGGCTCGGACTGCCCCGGAACGAACAACCACTCGTGTTCTTTCGCGAGCCCGGCGACCGGAATGCCCCAGAGTTCCAACTCTTCGAGCACCTCGACGACCGCGTTTAGCTGCCCTTTACCGCCGTCGATGAGTAAGAGATCCGGCCGGTGATGGAAGCGCTCCTTTTTATTCAACTCGCGCTGCAAGGTCCGTTCGTTCGGGGCGATGCTGGCGGCGTCGTCTTCACCGGGTGCGTTCGTATCGGCACGCAGATAGCGCAGACGGCGGCGCAGCGTCTCCTGCATCATCGCGAAGTCGTTCGAGCCCTTGTCGTAGCGAATCGCGAACCGCCGGTACTCACTGGTCTTCGCGCGGCCCGAAACGAAGACGACCATCGAAGCGACCGGGTTGGTCCCTTGAATGTTCGAGATGTCGTAACACTCGATGCGCTGCGGCGCCTCGGGTAAATCGAGCGCCGCGGCGAGTTCGGTCAGCGACCGCGCCGAGGCCGTCTCTTGCGCCTCCTGATGAGCGAGGAACGCCTTCAAGTTTTGCTCGGCGTTTTGCGCGACGAGCGCAAGATATTCGGCTCGCGGGCCGCGCTGCGGCACGAGGATCCGGACGCGCTGGCCCTTCAGTTCACTCAGGGACGCCGCGAGCAGTTCCGTCTCGTCCGGGAGGGTTGCGACCAAAATCTCCTTGGGCACCGACGACGTCGCGGTCTTGGCTCGCGCGCGGGACTTCTGCGCGACCGGAACTTCGTTTTCGCGCGAATCGCGTAATGCCAACGGCGACCCGACACCAACCAAATCGCCGCGCGATTGCAACGGCAACGCGGCGCGCGCCGCATAGAATTGTGAGAAAAACTCGGCGAATAGCGCAGCGTCATCGTGATCGCTCGTACCGTCGAGGATAAAGTGCTCCTGACCGATAAGTTTGCCGCCGCGCACCATGAAGACTTGGACGCAGGCTTGCCCGCGTGAACGCGCGGCGGCGATGAGATCCATGTCGATGCGCGAACGCCAGACGACCTTTTGGGACTCGGTGACGCGCCGAACCCGGATGATGCGGTCGCGCAGCCGGGCGGCGGTCTCGTAGTTCATGCGCTCGGCGGAATCGCGCATCTCGCGCTGTAGCCGATCTAGCAACGCGTCCTGGCGACCTTCGAGAAACAGCACGACTTCGTCGACCAGCGCGTCGTATTCCACGTCGCTCTGGTAACCGACGCACGGCGCCATGCAGCGTTTGATGTGATACTGCAAACACGGCCGTTTGCGCCGGCCGTCGATTGGCTCGCGACAGGTTCGCAATGGAAAAACGACCCGCACCAGGCTGACCAATTCGCGCAAGCCGTGGGCGTTGGTATACGGCCCAAAGTAGCGGGCACCGTCGTCACGCACCATCCGCGTGAACTGGACGCGTGGAAACGGCTCGTTGGTTACTTTCAAGTAGGGGTAGCGTTTGTCGTCGCGCAGCCGGACGTTGAATGGCGGCTGGTGGCGCTTGATGAGATTCGCTTCGAGGATCAGCGCCTCGACTTCGTTGTTGACGACGATCGTTCGCACGTCCCGAACGCGCTCGACCATCTTTTGCGTGCGGGGCCCGTGGGCGGCGCTCTCCTGAAAGTAGGAGCGAACGCGGTTGCGGAGCGATATCGCCTTGCCGATGTAGAGAACGCGACCATCCTCGCCGAGCATCTGATAGACGCCGGGAGCATCCGGGAGTTGCGCCAGCGTTCGCTCGAGCACGCGTTCGACGCCGGCGCCGGGTTGTGCCGGCGACCCGGTGATCGTCACGCAGTTATCGCGATCGAGCGGCGGCGTAATGGCTCGCCCTGCCTACGCCTCACTACTGCGGCGCGCCAGGACAATCGCACGGGCGACGAACACCGCGACGACCAATGCGATGAGCACGAGCACGGTAGTGGTAATCCGATGCACGTACGGCGCAACCTCATCGAGGTGGGCTCCGAGGGAATGTCCGAGAGACACGAGTCCGCCGCAGAAGAACGCCGACCCAGCCGCCGTGTAGAGAAAGAAAAACCTCCGCGACATTCGCGAGACGCCCGCCGGCAGCGACGCGACGCCCCGCACGACCGGAATGAACCGACAGATGAAGACCGTCTTCGCGCCGTGCCGCTCGTAGAACGCATGGAGACGATCATACTTCTTGCGATCGAGCTTCAGATACTTGCCGTACCGATCGACGAACGGCAGCCCTCCGAAGTAGCCGATGGTGTACAGGATGCCCGCGCCGGCTACCTCGCCGAGAACGGCGACCAACGTAGCCAACCAAACGCTCGAAAGGTGGCCGGTCGCTACCAACGCTCCGGCGGTCGGCGCGACAAATTCCGTTCCGACCGGCATGCCGATATTTCCGAGCATCATGACGACGAACAGGCCGGGGTAACCCGCAACATCGACAAACTGCAAGAAAAAGTGCGCGACTTGCTCCACTAAATCGCCTTGCGCTGCGACCGACGGGACCGGGCGCCGGCGCGACCGAGAATCGCGGCCGCATTGCCGCCGCCTTCGGCCACGATCGCATCGAAGAGATCGATCGGTTCGACGAGGCCCGGCGAGAGAACGTGGTCTTCGGCGATTTCGACGACGCTACGCAAACGCGGGGTCACGAGGATGCCGTCCCATAACCGGTCGTCGCCGGTCCCGAGGTCGCGTCGCAGTTCAGCCCGCAATTCGGCCGGCGAAGAGGCGCGATCGGCCAACCGAGCGTCGATCGCCGGATCGCGCTCTTCGAGTAGCGCGAGCAGCAGATGCTCGACGCCAACGTAATAATGATTGAGATTTCGGCACTCTTGCTCGGCGGCGCGTAAGACGCGGCGAGCCGCCGGACTGAAACGTGCAAACAACTAATGCGGCCCTCAAGCGGGGGAACCAATCGGGGCGGCAGGATTTGAACCTGTGACCTCTGCGTCCCGAACGCAGCGCTCTACCAAGCTGAGCTACGCCCCGATCTCTCGGCCAAGACCTCGCTCGGTTCGCGGAGCCAATGACCCCTCCTGCACGGTTCGCGCTCACTCCGCCGATTCCAGGGCCCCTCCCCTCCCGTTCAGAAATATGGGCCGGTTCCATGAAATATGTTATCGTCGGTTGCGGCCGCGTTGGCTCGACACTCGCCAAGTTGCTGGTAGCCGAATCTCACGATGTAGCGGTCGTCGATGAGAATCCAGCCGCCTTCAAGCGGCTCGGCAACCGGTTCCAAGGCCGGGTCGAAGTCGGCACCGGGATCGACTACGATGTGCTGTCGCGCGCGGGTGCCCGGGACGCGGACGGTTTCGTCGCGGTCACCAACGGCGACAACCGCAACGTGATGGCCGCGCTCATTGCCCAACGGATGTTCGGGATCAAGAAAATCGTCGCGCGCATCTACGATCCACCGCGCGGCCAGTTGTACCGCGAACTTGGAATCGACACCGTCTGCCCGACGACGATCGGCGCGAAGATCGTCCGCGATCGTCTGATGCACGTTCCGCTCGACGCGGTGCCGTCGTTTGATTACGGCAAACTATCCTCGCTCAGCGTGACCCTGACCGCGAGCCACGCGGGCCGGAAGGTCGCCGACTGCGAGCGCAACGGTAAGATCCGCATTGCGGCGATCCGCCGCGGAAACGACGTACTGGTTGCATCGCCGGACGATGAGTTGCGGGTCGGCGATGAGATCAATGCGGTCGTGGCACCGGAGGCGTTGAGCGAATTTGCGCTGGTCTACGGGAGCGAACGCGCTCCGGTCGAGATCAGCGCTTAGTTCATGTTCATTATTGTCGTCGGTGGCGGGAAGGTCGGAACCTATCTCGCGAGCGCGCTCCTTGCTCAAAACCACGAGGTCGTGGTCATTGAAAAGGAACCTCGCAAGGTCCAGTACATGTCGAGCATCCTCGAAAACGACGTCGCGTTGATCGGGGATGGCTGCGACCCGCTCGTGCTCGACCAAGCCGGGATCGAGCGAGCCGACGTCGTCGTGGCCGACACCGGTGATGACGAGGACAACCTCGTCGTCTGTCTGATCACGAAGAAACACTCGAAAGCTCGCTGCATCGCGCGCGTCAACAACCCGAAAAACAAGGCGATCTTTGCGTCGATCGACCGCGAGCGGCCGATTACGATGATCTCGTCGACCGAGATCATACTCGATTCGATCAACGAGCACGTCAACGTCCGCGACTATTCGATCATCGCCAAGCTCAAAGACGGCGACCTCGAACTCGTGCGCGTGCAGTTACCGGCGGGCGCGCCGGTCGACGGCAAGAAGATCAGCCAGATCGCGCTGCCGCGCGGTTGCATCGTGGTTGCGATCGACCGAAGCGGACAAGAGATGATCGTCCCGAACGGCGAGACGATGCTTCACGCCGGCGATGAGATTATTTTAATGGCGAAGCAGTCGACCGGCGGGCCGATTCGCACCGCCTTGGTCGGCGCAGCCTAATTGAGGATGTTCACCGCGCGCGCAGCGACCAGCGTGATCGTCAGCAGCGATGCGATCGACTGCACGAGCATCAGCATCTTGGCCGTCGGCGTCAGTGGCATCGTATCGGTCGGACTGAAGGCGGTTGCATTGGTAAACGCCACGTAAGCGTAGTCGATGAAATTCGGCGACCAGTGTGCATGCGTGCAACCCGGCGTCACCATTTGAGGAAACAGAAAATCGGGCGCTGTATGCTGACGCTTCAGCCGCTCGTCGGGCCCCCCGCGGTCGAGCTCCCAATACCACAGCGCGAACACGATGACGTTGGTGAGCCAGATCCCGGCCGACGAGTAGAGTAGCTCCGACCCGTTGATCGTTTTCCCGTTAAAGACCAAACGATGAACCAGGAGCGCTAGGGAACCGATGTTCGCGATGTTGACCAGAGCGATCACGATCATTCCGGCAGCCTGCCGCGCGCGTGATTCGCCGGGAACCCGTCGCGGTGCGACGATCGTTAGCGGAATGAGAATCGCAAGGACGAGGATTGGAACTAACCACGACGGTCCGAGCGTGTAACGGGCCGGCAAAGTGAAGTTCACGGCGGCGGCGATGAGCACGGCGACCGAGGCCGGCCACCGCGGTTCGTCGGTTGCCGGAGTCCCCCAAGCGTCATCCTTTGTCCGTGCACTCAACCGATTGGCCCTCCGACCGCGCGACAACCCGCGGCCGGGAGCTTTCGCACTCGCGCTCGCGCGGTCTTTTAGGGACGCCGGCTCGGTTCGTCGTGGTACGGGCACCACGGGATGAACGACCGCACCCCGGTCGGGGCGCGCGGCGCCTCGGTCGGCGCAACCCGCGAGCCGGCGACCCGTTGGCGTAGGCCGACGGCGAGCGCCGAAAATCGTCGCGCGAGACTGAAAGCGCGCATCCGCCGCCCTCCTGTCTCCCGTTATCGGTCGAACCCGCGCCCGAGCCTTAGTGCGCGTGGGTAAAATTGCCGATGGGGACGCCGAGCGCGGCGATTCGGGCCAATGCCGTCCGCATCCCGAGCGGGCGTGCCGGCCGGCCGACGGCGGCAAAATAGCGCTCGGGGTCGATGTTCAAGCTACGGGTCTGAACCATTGCCAGCGGCACGCCCGCGAGCGCACGCTCCATCGCGGCCAACTCGGCCTCGTCGTCGGAGATTCCCGGATGCGTCAGCAGGTTCAGCGAGACGCGCAGCCGTGCCGCGCAGGCGAGCCGGACGCTGGCGAGCACGTCGTCGAGATCGTAACCTGCCGGCCGGTAGTACGCGCCGTAGACGTCGCGGCGAAACGAGTTCAGGCTAATCCGGACGGCGTCAAGCCCGGCATCGATCAACATCTGAAGCGATTTCGGAAGGCTTCCGTTGGTATTGCAGTTGATCGTCCCGGTCGAGACACGCTCGCGCGTCCGCGCGATCGCGCGCGCGACGACCGGCGCGCGCAGCAACGGCTCGCCCTCGCAGCCTTGCCCGAACGAGACGATTCCGTCGGGAACGCGCTCGAGGTGATAGACGGCGATCCGCGTCAGCTCGTCGGCTACCGTTTCATAGTCGACCCGCGTCTGCGGCGAACGAATGCCGGCGCCCTCGTCGAGTTCGGATATGCAACCGAGGCACCGCGCATTGCACCGCGGCGAAGCCGGCAGCGCGGCTTCGCCACGGACGAGGAAGTTATTTTGCGCGGTAAAGCAGCCGTACTCGCGCGAGCACAGCGCGACTTGCGCGAGCACGCGATTGTTTGGATCGGGCCGCATGCGCTGAGCGATCAATTCGTCCAATTCACCGTCAGCGAAATACCGCGGCATCCAGTCGTCGCTCGCATCGGTCCGCATGGCGGCGACCTGGAGTTGGTCGTCGACGACGCACGCAAACGTATAGCCAAAAAGCGGCAGCACCGGCGCGTCGGCGCGCGTCCGATAGGCCGGCAGCAACAGCCGCGTGTAGCC
>JBOHTW010000244.1:0-2570 GCA_050733835.1 Vulcanimicrobiaceae bacterium
GTGAGGAGTGCAAGCGCGCTGTGTCGGTGCTCGGTGTGTTGAGTGGCGCAAGGGGATGGAAACGGTCGCGAGGATTTGACCCCTTTCCGGTCGTTTAGAATTGACCCCCCTATGGGGCAGGAGGTTCGGGCGTTGCCGTCGCGTTCCCGCTCTTTCCTTTGCGCTGCCGTAATCGATGGCTCTGGCCCGCGAACTGGAAGACGGTACCGTGGTGAACGAGTCGATCGATCACGGCCGCAGCGGCCATTTCGTCGGGAAAGATCTGCGTCCACTGCTCGAATGCCAGATTTGTGGTAAGCGCGATGCTCGCGCGCTCGTAGCGTGCGGAGATTACGTTGAAGAGCAAGTCTGTCGCTTCCCGTTCGAAGGGAATGTAACCCAGCTCGTCGATGAGCAGGAGTTCGACGCGTTCGAAAGCGCGAAGTCGGCGTTGTAAGTCTCCGGCGCGCTTGGCCTCGATGAGCATCATGAGCAGCTCCGCGGCAGTCGAGAAGCGCACTCGAAAGCCACGGGTACACGCCGCGATGCCAAGCGCAACGAGGCAGTGGCTCTTCCCCGTTCCTGGTGGACCGCAAAAGACAAGATTCCGATGTTGCTCGATGAAGGTGCCGTCGAAGTGCTCGAGCAGTTTGGCTTTTGGAAGTTGAGGTTGTAACGTGAAATCGAAGGCTTCGATGGTCTTTATCGTCGGGAAGCGAGCCGCAACGATGCGCGTCTTGACGCCGTTCTCCTGGCGCTTGGCCGCCTCGAGCGACGCGAGATCGGCGAGATATGGCAGCGGCTCGCTGTGCTCGCCGAGGAGCCTGCGATAGTTGCCGAGCATGGTGGGAAGGCGCAGCGTGCGCAGGTGATGTTCGAGCAGAGCGTTACTCATGGCGCGCTTTCCGCCAAACCGGCAAGCGCCCACTCTTGGAGATCGACCGGCTCTACGCTGTGTCGTGGAATGTCGGGTCGCGTCGCGAGGCTCAAGAGTTTCCCCGAGTAGGGCCGAGTCCGTTGCCGCAGCAAGAGCGCGATTGCGGCTGGATCGTCGGTCCCACGTGCCATGGCGGTTGTGATGGCGGCCTCCACGCTTGCAAGCGGGTGCTCGTGCAGCAACCCTACGACGCTCATCCAGGCCTTGGTCCCGGCTTGCCGATCGCGAAGCACGTAACGCCCCCGCAGATCCAGGAAAGCTGCCGGCAGCCGTCCGTCGGCGAACACGGCGGCCGTGGCGGCGGCCCGATGTTTGTGAGCGAGCAGCTCGAGAAAGTGGCGTGGATCCAGGAACATCTGGCCCTTCTCGCCGCTCCGAGGATGCTCGGCGACGGCCGTGCCCTCGACGACGACGCGCAGTTTGGCATCGTAGACTTCAACGAGCGCACAGCGGTGCGCGTAGCGGGTCGGCACCGAGTACCGATTGCCGTCCAGCGTGATTTCGCTGAACTTGTTGACGTGGGCTGGACGAACGATGCAGGGGCGAGGTAGCGGCCGCGGTAGCGCACGAAGCGCCGGCTCTTCACGGGCAAAGCGAGCGCCGATCGTCTCATGGTGCACGCTGTGCTCGCGTTCTTGGTCGCGCCTGCAAGAGTCCGCCAAAGCCGCGTTGAGCTCGGTCAGCGACGTGAATTCGGGGACCGGCGTGAAGAAGTTGTCTTGCAGGTAGTGGTTGGCGCCCTCGACGCCGCCCTTCTCGTTGCCTTTCGCCGGCGCGGCGAAGCTGATTGGAAACGCCAGTGCGCCGCAGAAAGCGCGGAAGGCTTCGTTCTCCTCGCGTGAACGACCCCGTAGCACGCGAACGACCGCTGTGCCGGCGTTGTCGAACAGCCCTTCAAGCGGTACGCCGCCGAAAGCCACCAGCGCTTCGAGAATGCCGGCAAAGAGTGCCGGCTGATCGCAACGCCACGAAACGCGCGCGAAGAGCCGGCCGCTGTAGCTCAAGCGCATGACGAAGAGCTGTAAGGTGACGAGCACGCCGGCGACGAGCGCCCGTACCGGCGTGAAATCGAACTGAGCTTGAGCGCCAGGCGCATACGTCGCTCGCACGAAGGCCTCTCGTGGTACGAGCGCTACTCGACGACGGGCAACGTAGCGGCGCAACGCACGTTCGCCGATGCTCACGTCGGCTCCAAAGCGCTCTCGCAACAACGTCCCGATCCGCTTGGCAGTGATGTGCGGCGATGTCCGCAGCAACTCGTCGATCTGCGAGCGGTATCGATCAACTTGCGACGCGCGATCTGGCAGCGCCATTCGCGGCGGTTGTTGAGCGCGAACGTATTTCTTGAGGGTGTTCTTCGAAATTCCAAGCTCGCGGGCGACGCGTTTCTGCGGCTCGCGATCACGCACGCAGCGTATCCGAATGGTTTCCCAAACGTCCAAAGTGACCAACCTCCTGGTGCTCCTTCCGCAGGTCGGCGATTGCCGCGTCCTTCGGGAGGGAGCACCTCTTTTCAGGGGAGGGGGTCAAATCTCGACGACCGCCAGGGGGTCAAATCTCGGCGACCGTTACCACCCGCGCACCTTCGTGATGTCCCACGACATGACTTGCCGCGGCGCCGTCGCCAGCAGCTCGGGTTTGCGGTACTCGGGAT
>JBOHTW010000245.1:0-4861 GCA_050733835.1 Vulcanimicrobiaceae bacterium
GACCAGCCGCCGGACCGTCGCCGCCAGCTCTCCGACAGGCACGATTCCAAGTTCGACCGGCGTTCGATTGAGCCCGTCGATGACGGCGTAGCCGCACTTCTGCGTCCCCGGGTCGATGCCGAGAATCTGGTTCACTTGGTGGCCGGCACGAGACTAAACGTCACCGTAAAACCGCCAAGGTGCGGATAGACGTCCTGACCGGCCTTGGCGACGATGTTGAACCGGCCGTGCCCTTTGCGGATCTGATCGACGATCGTCTTCACCTCGGTCTCCGACGCGATCGGCGTCGCGTAGGCGAAGTAGGCCGGCATCCCGCGCTGCACGGCGGCGTCGCGCACCAAGAAACCGAGCTGCGAGAACGCGATGTTCGGATTGATCGTCGTTCCGCCGTCGACGCCGATCTTGGCGATCTGCTGGCCACTGTGGAAGATCAACTGGTCCGGCCAGTCCTGGAATCCGAAATGGATTGGATCGTTGGGGAACAGATTTTCGGTAGCAATCGAAAGAAAGATGACCGGGCCCTGCGCGAGCTCCGCCTGAAAGTCGGTGCTGTCGAGTGTGTTCGTGAGACTCTTGCGGACCGCCTTATCGCTGGACTTCTCGCTGAACGGTTTGAGCGCGTTCGCACCATGCGTGTATTCACGATTCAGGGTTGCGACGACGGCGTCGAAAAACGCGCTGAACTGCTTGAGCCGCTCGGCCGGCGTCTGCGACGGGGTCAGTACCAAGAACCGGTCGTAGAGCAGTTGGCCCTTGTAAACGACGATATTGGTGTTGTGCGCGCGTTGGTCGAGGATGTCGGCCTGCGCCTGCAGCTGGTTGACGCGCGTCCGCAGCTCGCTGACTTGAAAGAAGGCCGTCCGCACGTAATTCGAGGTCAGCAGCGCGATCAGGTTCACCGCGAACGCGATCAACATGCCGGTCCCGATCGCGACGACGGTCGACGTATAGCGCGGCCGCAACCCGAACAGCGTCAACCGGCGGCGCCCGACTTGATGGCCGACGCGATCGCCGACGTACGCGATGCCGCCGGCGATCAGCGTGATCCCGATGATGCTCAGGATGCCGCCGAAGGTTCCCATCAGGCCGCCGACCGCCGCACGAGCGCGGCGCCGATCGCGGTGAACAATACGTTCGGCAGCCACGCGCCGATGACCGGAATCGCGCGGCCGCCGGGGATGCTGGTCGCGACCGCCGACGAGATGCTGGCGATGACGAAGTAAACGAACACGATCGCGACGGCGAGCCCAAAGCCGAAGCCGGTTCCGCCGCCGCGCGCCGGCCGCAGGCCGAACGGCAGCGCGATCAACGTGAAGACGAACGACGCGAATGGCCGCGAGAGCTTCTCTTCGTACGAGACTTCATACGCGCGCATCTCCGGCTGCGTCAATGCACCCGAACGCAGGATCTCGCGGATCTCGCCGCGGCTCATGTTCTCGGGGTTGTTGTTGGCGACGCGCTTGGTGATCTGCGAAGCGTTCTCGCCGATGTTCACCTGTTGCTCGGGGACGCGCTCGATCGTGATGTCCCCGGCCGCATCGAAGTGGTACTCGGTGGCATCGAAGAACGTCCAGTCCGGCGCGTGGTAGCGCGCCCGTTGACTGAAAACCATCAGCACCGGCCGGTCGGCGGCGTCGTACTGAATCACGGTCACGTGCAGCAGCGTGTCGGACGACGCATCGAATCCGGTCGCGGACGTAAGCTGCCGTCCGCCGGCCGGGGAATGCGAGACGACCGTGAGGTTCGAACCGCTGAGGGGGTTGGCATGTTCGATGACCTCCGAGCGGAGGTAGTTGGCCTGATCGTTCGCGTGCGGTACGACGCCTTCTTGCAGCACCAGCGTGAGCACCGACACGATCACCCCGACGACGAGCAGCGGCGCGACGGCCCGGACCAAGCTGACCCCGCCGGCCTTCATCGCCGTGATCTCGCTCTCGCTCGAGAGCCGTTGCATCGCCAGCAACACCCCGAGCAGCATCGCCATTGGCACGACGGTCACGATGATCTGCGGTAACTGCCACAGGAAGTACTCGATCGTCGCGCCGAGCGGCGCATGTTCGGCCGCGACCAACCGGCTGATCGCCAGCAACTGAGTTGCCGCAAAGATCAAGGTGAACGCCGATAGTCCAAACGCGAACGGGCCACCCAGTTCGCTGATCATGTACCGGTCGAGGATCTTTATCCGTAGTCTCACAACCGGAAACCTTCACCCAAATAGAACTGGCGCGCGGCCGGTGAATTCAAGACGTCGTCGGCGTTGCCCGAGACGACGATCTTGCCGTCGTTGAGGATATAGGCGCGATCGACGATCGCGAGCGTCTCGCGGACTTGATGGTCGGTGATCAAAATGCCGAGGCCGCGATCGCGCAGTTGGCGGATCGTGACTTGAATATCGGCGACGGCGATCGGATCGATGCCCGTGAACGGCTCGTCGAGCAACAGGAATGCCGGCTCGGTTGCGATCGCGCGCGCGATCTCGACGCGCCGGCGCTCACCGCCGGACAGGCTGTCGGCGCGCGCATCGACGAAGTTGCTCAGCCCGAACTCGTCGAGCAGCTTCGGGAGCCGAACCTCCTGCTCGGCGCGCGAAATGCCGTTCATCTCCCAGATCAGCCGGATATTATCGCCGACCGTTAGTTTGCGAAAGACCGACGTCTCTTGCGCAAGATAGCCGATGCCGGCGCGGGCGCGCTCGTACATCGGCCGCGCGGTCAGTTCGATCTCGCGGTCCGCAACGGTCAGCGAGACGCGGCCGCCGTCGGGCTTGACGAGCCCGACGACCATGTAGAACGTCGTCGTCTTGCCGGCGCCGTTTGGGCCGAGCAGGCCGACGACTTCGCCCATGTCGACGGTCGCGCTGACGTTGTCGACCACCGTGCGCTGCCCATAACGCTTGCACAGGTCGGTCAACACGATGCGGCGACGCGCGCTCGGTTGATCGGTCACGGGTGCGCGGCGCCTGCGGTCATGCGGATCTCCGTCAGCTCGGTGTTCGCGTCGATGCGGGAGCCGGTCGCCGATTCGCCCTGCGTTCCAACGAAGTGGACGTGGCCGGTTCCGTGGATGCGTTGCGACCGCTCGTCGTAGACCAAGGTGTCGCATTGCAGGGTCGCGCCGTCGCTGGTGCGCGCGTGCACGCCGCCGCTCATCGCGATGCTGTGGTCGGCTTCGCTGACGACCGCTCGCGGCGCGTCCGCGACCAGCGTCTTGCCGCCGGTTTGGTAAAACGTCACGTGGGGATTGACGAAGGTGCTTCGGCCTTGGTTCGCTTGCGACCGAACGATCTCGTTGGCGTCGGCCCGAATGACGTAGAGCTTGCGGCCGCGGCGAAGCTGCGTGAAATAGATGTAGCGCGCGCCTTGCCGATGCGCGTGAATCTCGATCGGGATGGGCGTTGGCGGAGGCTTCGGCGTCGGGGACGCGAGCTCCGCGGCCGGCGTCGCGCGCGGGGCCGGCGCGCGAGCGTTGCAGCCGGCGGCGAGCACCATGCAAGCGATCGCCAGCACGGCGCTCTCGGCACGGTTCACGGGCCGTCCAGGCCGAATTCGGCCGCGCCGAGCGCCAGCGCCATGAACGGAATCCAGCATGGGAACTCGACGACTTCGACCGAGTCCAGCAAGCCCTGCGCCCAGGTTGCGGCAAACCCGGCCGCCAGCGCCAGGGCTAAGGTCCGGGCCGCGGGTTGGGCCCGCGCCAGCCGCTCCAGCAATGCGCCCACGAAGCGCCACCAGACCAGCGCCAGTGCCGCGATCCCGACCAGCCCCGTTTCAGCCGCCGTCGTGAGCAGGTAGTCGTGGGCGTGAAATGCGGCGGGCACCGCTTCCGGCGGCCGCAGCAGCGGGTAGACGAGCCGGAAACCGCCGGGCCCGACGCCGGTCACCGGGAACAGCGCGATCGTCCGCAGCGCCGTCCGCCAGATCCCGATCCGCGAGAAATTGTCGGTCTCGTTGTGATGGCCACCATAGAACGGCAGGCCGATCGCAATCAGCAACACCACGATCCCGCCGGCGACCGCCAACCTGCGCGAGCCGCGGCGCGCGGCGACGAAGACCGCGGCGCCGACCGCAAAGCCGAACCAGCCGGCCCGCGAAAAGCTGAGCGCCAACGCCGCCAGGCCTGTGCCAAGCGCCGCGTACGCCAGCAGTCGCAGCCAGCGCGACCGCGCGACCAGCGCTACGCCCAGCGCCGTCGCTAGGATGAAGAGCAGATAACCCGCCAGCTCCCCCGGGACGATGAACGTTCCGACCGCGCGGCCGTGCGCGAACGTGTAGAGTTCCGGCGGCCGCCGGAGCACGACCAGCACCAGCGCGACCAGCGACGCGAGGGTTCCACCGGCCAGGATCGTCGCATAGATCGCCTGGATCACCGGCCGCCAATCGACCAACGTCCACAGCGCGTACTGCCAGACCAAGACGATGCCCCCGAGAAAGACGAGCGACAACCCCGTTCGCGGGTCGAATCCAACGACGCTGGCGAGTGCGAGTGCCCCGAGATACCACAGATATGGTCGAAACGTCGGCGGCGCTGCCGGCCGGCACCGCACGAGCACGACGATCGCCGCCACCCCAAGGGCGACGTCGAACCCAAACAGCGCCAGCGCCGGCACCACCGGAACCACCGAGACGCCGGGCGGCACGATCGACGTCACCGCGATGAACGACGGGGTCAGCGGCAACAAGGCGAACGCGCCGATGACGGCCGCCGCCAGCGCCGGCGATCGGAGCGGCTGCGAACCGTTCACGCTGCTCGGACCCGCACGAGCTTGACAAGCGCGAGCGCGATCGCCCGCGCACCGCCCGGCCGGCCCATCCGCTCGCGGCCGATCGCGCCCATCTGCGCGAGCTGCGCCGCGTCGGCGAGC
>JBOHTW010000246.1:0-4171 GCA_050733835.1 Vulcanimicrobiaceae bacterium
TTGTACGACTACGGCATGCTCGATCTGGCAAAGACGATGCTCCACGAGATTCTCGATGCGCTGCGCCCCCAGATCCGTGCCGGGGTCTGCGTCGTGGGCTTGGAGCCGAGTTGCGTCTCGGTGTTCCGCGATGAGATGGTCAATCTGCTCCACGGCGACGAGGACGCCAAACGCCTGCGCGACGTCACGTTTTTACTGAGCGAGTTTTTGGCGAAGCACGCGCCGGACTATAAGCCCCCCAAGCTTCTTCGCAAAGCGGTCGTGCACGAGCACTGCCATCACAAATCTGTTTTGGATAAGGCCGCCGAGAAAAAGCTCCTCGACGCCTTGGGCGTCGAGTATACGCTGCTCGATTCGGGTTGCTGCGGCATGGCGGGGGCCTTCGGCTTTGAACGCGGCGACCACTACGACGTGTCGATCAAGGCCGGCGAACGCGTGCTGCTGCCGGCAGTTCGCGCCGCAGCCGATGAGACGATTATCGTCGCCGATGGGTTCAGTTGCCGCGAACAAATCGCGCAGACGACAGATCGGCAGGCCATTCACCCGGCGCAGTTGCTCAAGATGGCGCTCGACGATCGCAATCATGCTCGCAATGATGCCTACCCGGAGTTGCGGTACATGACCGACATTCCAGCCGAGCAGCGACGCGCCGTGCTCAAGGGATTATTCGTGCTGACCGGGCTGATCGCCACGACCGCGGCGATCGCGCGCGCGTTGCGCCGCCGCTAGCATGGCGACGAGGGTCGTGATCGTCGGGGGTGGGTTCGCCGGTCTGGCGGTCGCGCAGGAACTCGAACGGGCGAGTAAACGTTGCGATCTCCAAACGACGGTGGTCAACCGCGAGAACTACACGCTGTTCACGCCGATGCTGCCGGAAGTCGTCGGCGGCGCGGTGCAGGGCCGTGACATCGTTCAACCGCTCCGCGTGAGTCTGCCGCGCACCGGGTTCGAACTGGGTGAAGCCTGCGAGATCGATCTGGCGGCGCGCACGGTAACGGTCGAAAGCCCGCTAACCCGGCGGCGCAAGGCGCTCGCGTACGATCAGTTGATCCTCGCGCTCGGATCGACGACGTCGACCTTCGGGCTGCCGGGAATACTCGAACACACGTTGCCCTTGAAGACGATGAGCGACGCGCTTGCCCTGCGCAACCGCGCGATCGGCGCCCTCGAAGTCGCCGCCGGGACCCGTGATTTGGCCGAGCGCGACCGTCTCTTGCGGTTCGCGATCGTCGGTGGCGGCTTCACGGGGGTCGAGGCGACCGGCGAACTGCTGGCGCTCGTCGGATCGATCCTACGCTACTATCCGACGATCGAGCGCCCGGCGGTGACCGTCGAACTGATCGAGAGCGGCGATCGTCTGCTGGCCCATCTTCCGCCGCAATTCTCAAAACTGGCGGCGCATGCGTTGCGCGAGCGCGGCGTCGAACTGCAGCTCGGCAAGCAGATCGCGTCGGTCGATGCGCAGGGTCTCGAATTTTCCGACCATTCGCGCCGGGAGTGCGCGACCGTCGTTTGGAGCGCGGGCGTCGAGCCCGACCCGTTCGTCAACCAGCTCGGCGTGCAACTCTCAAAGCACGGCGCGGTCGTCGTGAATCCCGACTTCTCGGTTCCGGGGGCGCGCGGCGTTTGGGCGCTGGGCGACTGCGCGGCCGTCCCGAAGCGGGGCGGCGGCACGTATGCGCCGCTCGCCCAGAACGCCGTCCGCGAGGGACCGGTGCTCGCGCGCAATATTCTTGCCAAGCTGGCCGGGCGCGCGACCGCCGATTTCCACTATACGTCGCTGGGCCACATGGCGTCGCTCGGCGACCGTTACGGCATCGCCGAACTGCCCGGCGGCCACATTGTTTCGGGCTTTCCGGCGTGGGCGCTGTGGCGCGGTTACTATCTCAGCCGGCTGCCGGGTGGCTATCGTAAAGCGCGCGTTGCGCTCGACTGGACTCTGGAGCTTGGATTCCCGCGCGATACGGCGCGGCTGACACTCGCCGGCGACGGACGAGATTTTGAGGAGGTTCATGCAACTACACGGTAAGGTCGCGGTCGTGACCGGCGGCGACACGGGGATCGGCAAGGCGATAACGCTCGGTCTCGCACGCGAGGGCGCCAGCGTCGTCATCGACTATCACGGCGACAGCCGGCCGGCCGACGATCTCGTCGAAGCGATCGAGAACCTCGGCGTTCACGCGGTCGCCGTTGCGGCCGATGTGACCAAGCCGGACGAGGTGGCGACTTTGGTGCGCACGGCCGTCGAGCGGTTCGGCGGTCTGGACATCTTCGTCAACAATGCCGGGATCGAGGAGCAGCACCCGTTCCTCGAGATGCCGCTGGAGGTCTGGAACAAGGTCATCGCAGTCGATTTGACCGGCGTCTGGATGTGCACGCAAGCGGCGGCCCAGCAGATGGTAAAACAGAAGCGGGCGGGCCGCATCATCAACATCAGTTCGGTGCACGAGGACATGACGATGCCGACCAACGCGCCGTACTGTGCTGCCAAGGGCGGCGTGCGCATGTTGATGCGGACGGTCGCCGTTGAGCTAGCACCCTATGGGATCACCGTCAACGATATCGCGCCCGGAGCGATCGACACGCCGATGGACGCGGCGCTGAAGAAGGACAAAGCCAAGCTGGACAAGCTGTTGGCCGAGATTCCGCTCGGCCGCATGGGGAAACCCGAAGAGGTCGCCGGCCTGTGCGTCTTCTTGGCGTCGGATGCGGCCGCGTATATCACCGGCGCGACCTATTTCATCGACGGCGGGATGACCAAGCAGTCGGGTAGCTTCTAGTGATCGAAGCCTAGGTCGATGGCGACCCTGCGCGCGTCAAAACCGGCCGACGGGATCTCCAGCTACCGCATATCGGACGGCCACGTTGCGGCCGGCAGCACCCTCGGGTCGCCAAAGGCGGTCGTCGTCATCAAGGCGACGGGCGCGATCGAGAAGTTCTTCTCTACCGATGCCGGCAAGCTCGTAATCGGCACGGTGCTGCTGCATCACTGGGACGAACGCACCGGGATTCCGCTGCCCGCTCAGGCGGGCGATTTTATCATCCATCCCGAGCATCAAGAGCATCGCTTCGATCTCTCCAACGGCGTCAGCGTGGCCGAGAATATCTTCGTTCTCAGCGGCAAGCCGGCGGGCCACCAGGTCGATCCCCCGGCCGCCTACTTCACGATCACTCTGACGAACGATACCGACAGCGAATGCCAAATCGGGACGTACGCGTCGGCGGAGCTGCGCGGGAACACCGCTCATGACGTTGTCAGCGCATACAGTAAGAAGCACCGGGCGCTGGTCGCGTGGAATGAATCCGACGATCAACTCGTTCGGTTGTTCGGCTGCTCGGTCGAACCGACGAGTTACGAAACGACGCGCGACAGTGGGAAGTCCAGCGCGACCAGCTTCCCTGGAATGTTGAGCAACAAACTAGTCGGAAAGTCTGGCGATCCGATCGGAATTTTCCACTTGAGCCACCGGCTCCGGCCGGGTGAAATCGCGTCGTTCTATTTCATGCTCTCGGTCGGGCTCGCCGGCCGCGTCGCGGCCGAGCGGGTCTTCCGGTCCTGCCCGACCGCGGATGAAGCGCTCGTGCGAACGCACGCGCACTACGACGAGGTTCTCAACCGGGCGGTCGTGCTCACGCCCGACTTCGACGTGAATCGCGGCGTGCTCTGGGCGAAGGCGAACATGCTTCGGACCGAGGTGCTCTCACCGACCGGTTGGAGTTTCGTCAACGACCCAACCCGATCCAACAACAGCGTCGGCCGTGACACGGCCTGGTTCGCGTTCGGCGCCGACTACATCACCCCGGAGTTTGCCCGCGAATCGTTGCTCTGGTATGCGACCCATCTCGAAAAGACGGGGATGGTCGTCGAATACTACGACATCCGCAACGGAAAGAGTGCCGACTACGATCTGAACATCAACGACAACACGCCGCTGTTGATCCTCGGCCTCTGGCACCATTTCAATACGACCGGCGACCTCGGCTTTCTCAAGAAGGTCTACCCATTCGCGCTCAAGGCGGCGCGGTACATCCTTACGCAGCGCAACAAGCAGGGGCTGGTCTGGTGTACGGCTACCGGCGAATCCGACTGGGGGATCGTCGGTTGGCGCAATGTGATTGCGAACTATCGCCTCTCGGGGGCGACGACCGAACTCAACTCCGAGTGCTACGC
>JBOHTW010000247.1:0-3016 GCA_050733835.1 Vulcanimicrobiaceae bacterium
TCGGCGATATCGTCATTAGCCTCGACACCGCAGCCCGTCAGGCGCGCGGGTACGAAGCGACGCTCGACGCCGAGATCGACCGGCTCCTGATCCACGGAATCTTGCACCTGCTCGGCCACGATCACGAAGCGCCGGCCGACGCCGCGGCGATGCGCCGCAACGAGCGCCGTCTCGCCCGCGCCATCGCCCTTCCCTGGCCCTACGCCGCAAGTGATAAAGGGTGATCGCAACGCCGGCGAGCGGTGCTGCCTTTTCGGATGCCGGCGGGTCGCCGCGCCAAGCGCTGATCCTGGCCGACGCGCGGATGTACCGTGCGAAGCTGGAGCGCCGAGCAGCGTTCGGCAAGCCGTTAGGCGAACCCAGCCCCATGCGCCCGGTGCAACTGCCCCCGAAGGTCAAGCGCGCAAACGATAACCGGCTGCTTCGTTCGTTTCACCATGCCTTTGAGGGCATTCTCTACACGACCCTGACGCAGCCGAACATGCGCTTCCATCTAGCGGCCGGGGCGTTCGTGCTGTTCGCGACGCTCTACCTTCGGCTGGAGCGCTTCTACGTTGCGATCATCGTCATCTTGATCGCGCTGGTCCTGGCGTTCGAACTGATCAATACGGCGGTCGAAGCGATTGTCGACTTGATGACCTTGGCGCATCATCCGCTTGCGAAGGTCGCCAAGGACACGGCCGCCGGCGCCGTCTTGATCGTCGCGCTGGCGGCGGTGGTCGTCGGTTACCTCGTCTTCTACGAGGGGGTGACCGCCGGCGGCAACCGCGTCCTGACCGCGGTCGCGATGGTGCCGGCCCATCTCGTCTTCGTCGCCCTCGCGGTCGTCGCGATTGCGACGATCTTCGCCAAGGCGTTCGTTCGGCGCGGCTCGCCGCTACAGGGCGGGGCGGTCTCCGGCCACGCCGCGCTCGCGTTCGCGGCCGCCACCCTGATCGGGCTGCTGGCCGGCAACCCGCTGGTCGCGCTGTTGGCCTTCTTCGTCGCCCTGCTGGTCGCCCAGAGCCGGGTCGAAGGGGGCATCCACAGCTTGTCGGAGGTCGTGCTCGGTGGGATTCTCGGGGCGGGAGTCTGCTATGCAATCTTCGTTCTGGCCCGGTCGCCCCATGTGCTATAATGGCGCCAATTTGAGCACCGACCCGCTACCGCGAACACGCCGCCCAACTGGCCCCGCCCCCGATGTCTCCTAGTCTTTGGGGCGGCGATCTGCCGGAGGTCGTTGCCCTGGCCGTCCTGGTGCTCGCGGCGGCCTTCTTTTCGGGCTCGGAGGCGGCGCTGATCTCGATCTCGCGGCTGCACGCGCGCGGTATGGTCGAGCGCGGCATCAAGGGCGCCGACGCCGTCCGCCGGCTATTAGAAAATCGCAACCGGTTTCTGACCTCGATTCTCATCGGCAATACCGTCGTGCTGCTGGCCGCCGATTCGCTCGCGACCTTGCTCCTTATCGAGGCCGGGGTTCCGCACGCGGCGGTCTGGTCGACGGTCATCATGACCGTGCTGTTGCTGACGTTCGGCGAGATCATCCCGAAGACGGTCGCGGTCGCCAACAACGAGCGGTGGGCGGTGCGCTTGGCGCCGAGCCTCGAACGGGTCGCGTTCGTCATGGGACCGCTGGTGACTGCGTTCCTGTTCGTCACCAACTTTCTCGTGCGGCTTTTCGGCATCTCGCCGGTCTCGCGCGGACCGTTCGTCACCGAGGGTGACATCCTCAACATCGTCAATGTCGGCGCCGAGCAAAACGTGCTCGAAGAACAAGAGCGCGAGATGATCCATTCGGTGATCGAGTTCGGCGACACGATCGTGCGCGAGGTGATGACGCCGCGCCCGGACATGGTCGCGATCGAGGTCGGCCAGTCGGCACGTCGCGCACTCGATGTGGTGATCGCCGACGGTTACTCGAAGCTCCCGGTCTACGAGGAGAAGATCGATAACGTCATCGGGGTCGTTCACGATCGCGAGCTATTGATCGCGCTCTCGAACGGAACGGTCAATCAAGTCCCGCTGCGCTTGTTGATGCGACCGATCACGCTGGTTCCCGAAAGCAAACGAATATCCGAACTGCTCCGCGAGATGCAGCGCGACAAGGTGTCGCTCGCGATCGTGGTCGACGAATACGGCGGCACGGCCGGCCTCGTGACGATGGAGGACCTGATCGAAGAGATCGTCGGCGAAATTCGCGACGAACACGACGACGGTGAAGAGGAACCCGTCCGCGTCGTCGACGAGCACGAAGCGCTGGTAAATGCGGCGACCAACATCGAAGATGTCAACGCGCGGCTCGCAACCCATTTGCCGCACGAGGAATACGAGACGATCGGCGGCCTGGCGTACGGTTTATTCGGGCGGCTACCGCACGAGGGTGAGGAAATCGCTGCCGCCGATGGCATCCGTTTGCGGGTCGAGCGAATGCGCGGCCGCCGGATATTGACCGTGCGGCTGCGGACCAACGTTCCGGTCGACGCGCCCGACTTGACCCGCGCCGCCGAACGCGTTTGACGGCCTAGCCGTGGAGCGTACTTACAAAGCGCGCGGCTACGTGCTGCGCACGCATCCACTTGGCGACGCCGACCGCATCCTCGTGTTGTTTACCTACGAGCACGGCAAGGTAAATGCGGTCGCCAAAGGGGCACGGCGCGCGCGGAGTTCACTCGGCGGACGGCTCGAGTTCGGGAGCGAGTTAACGCTCGGACTGCACAGGGGGCGGTCGCTCGACGTCGTCACCAGCGCCGACCTTCGGCGCAGCGACTGGAGCGGAATCGTTCGGCCCGAGGCGTTCGCGACGGCCCAACTATTTGCCGAGTTGGTCGATTTGTTCTGCGAGCCGGAGCTCGCGCTGCCCGATGTCTACGGATTGCTCGACGGCGCGATTCGGGCGGCAGCCGGCGACCGCGAGCCCGGCCGCCTGGTCCCGCGGTTCGAACTTCGGCTATTGGTTGCGCTGGGCATCGCGCCGGCGGCCGATCAGTGCGTGCGGTGCGCGGCGACGCTCGCGGATGTGGCGGCCTGGGCCGACCTC
>JBOHTW010000248.1:0-6726 GCA_050733835.1 Vulcanimicrobiaceae bacterium
ACACCATCGTGACCCATTCGATCGGCTGCTCGTCGCCCAAGCCGCCTACGAGTCGCTGACCTTGGTCACTGCCGACCAATCCATCGCCAAGTACGCAGTCAAAATGCTCTGGGCAACCGCCGGCGGCGAGCCTTAGGGTCGTGAAGTACGCGAAAGCGCAAGGCGACTGTCATGTCATTTGCCGGTCAGTACACTAGCACTGAATAGTTTAGGCGGCGTTCTTCAGCCGCAGCGCCATCGTTGCCAGCGACGCCCCGAGAAAGATGAAGTTGATGCCGATTGCTATACCGATGAACAAAAGCGCGGAACTTGGCCACTACGAACACGATCGCCCCATAGACGACGACTGAGGCGAGCGTCGCGGAGATTTCGGCGACCAGCGCGAGCACGCCGAGGGCGACGAGGCCGATCCCGACCGCTAGATACCAACCCCACTCCTTGCGGAGTTCGTCGGTGGAGAACATCGGTGCTGTTCGCAGCATGGGCGGCTCCTTTCGATCACGATACCCCGAAGCTTGCGCCGGCGAAAGCGACGCGCGGACAAGCGCAACCAACCCACGGTCGGCGGCGTCGATGAGGACGATGTGCGGCGCAGGCTCGGCTCGCGCGGCGCGTTCGCAACCCGACGACTAACAAGAGGAGAAGACCGTGACGACCACCACCGGAGTCAGAACGTTCGCAATCGATCCCGCGCATTCCAACATCGGCTTTTCGGTTCGCCATCTCATGATCTCAAAGGTACGCGGCAACTTCCGCGCCGTCACCGGTTCGATTCAACTTCCGGCGACCGGTACGACCCCACTTGCAATTACGGCCGAGATCGAGGCTGCTTCGATCGACACCCGCGAGCCCCAGCGGGACGGACACTTGAAGTCCGAAGACTTTCTCTATGCCGAGAAGTATCCTAAACTGCAGTTTACGAGCACCAAGATCGAGGCGCTCGACTCGACGCGGCTGCGGGTTATCGGCGACCTCGAGATTCGCGGGGTCAAGCGCTCGGTGACCCTCGACGGCGAGCTATCGGGCGAAGGTAAAGATCCGTATGGAAATAACCGGATCGCGTACGAGGGCAAGACGCGCATCAATCGCAAGGACTATGGACTGAATTGGAACCAGGCGCTCGAGGCCGGCGGCGTGGTCGTCGGCGACGAAGTCGAGATCACGATCGAGGTCGAGGCGATTCAGCAGGCCGCTGGTTAGGTCAACCCATCGTTGAAACCCGCTTCGATGTGGCTGCCGTCGCAGAACGGTTTGTTCTTCGACTCACCACAGCGGCACAGGGTGACGCGGTTGCGCACTTCGTAGGCGGCGCCGGCGTGGGACTCGATCGGGATGCCCCCGCGGACCGCGAGCGGTCCGCTGCAGCTCTCGGCCGGATCCTCGACGACGCCGATCGACGGTTCGAATTCGGGTTCGACCGGCGCGCCGGTTTTGCGGTCACCGAGAACCAGTCGTCCCGACGGACAGCGCGCCGCTTCGTGAATCGCGAGTTTGCGCGCATCGGGCGAGTCGTTTTCGCTGACCAAGTTCCAAATCGAGCCGAAGTTGTCGCAAAAGCGCGCGGCCGAGCAGAGATCTTCGGCGTCCTGGAGGATGAGTTCGGGGCCCTCGATTCGCTTGGCGCGGTTGGCGAACGGGACGCGGCTGGCCGTCTCCTGGCCGTCGAAGGCAATCGCCTTGTGCGTCCCGTCGCAAAACGGTTTAGTCTTCGAGTGACCGCAGCGGCAGAGCGCGTAGCTCGATTTAACGTCGAACGAGCGACCCCGCTCCCATTCCCACGAGCCGCCCTCGGCATTCGGCGCGATCGTCTCGACCGCGAGCGGCGGGCCGCCGTAGACGAGGTACGGACCATGTTCGCTGACCACGATCTTGATTGTCGGTTTCATTGAGCCGCCTCCGCTTAAGCGGCTTTCGGGGTTGCCTGCGCCGAAACTTTCTGGTGAGATAACGCCATGCAGACCCGCAATCCGATGCCGGCGATTTTCTTCGGTCACGGCAACCCGATGAACGCCATCGAAGATACGCTGTACACGCGGGCGTGGACGGCGATCGGTGCCGAACTTCCACGGCCCAAGGCCGTTCTCGTCATCTCGGCCCACTGGTATCTCGACGCGACGCTCGTCACGGCGATGGACGAACCGCGCACGATTCACGATTTCGGTGGCTTCCCGCAGAAGTTGTACGACGTGGAGTACCCCGCGCCGGGCAGCCCGGAGTTGGCGGGCCGGGTGCAGGCAATGCTCGCCCCGCTCGCCGTCGAGCGCGACGAACAGTGGGGGTTCGATCACGGCACGTGGTCGGTGCTCTGCCACGTCTACCCGCAAGCCGACGTCCCCGTCGTGCAGCTAAGCATCAACGAGACCCATCCGCCGCGGTTTCATTACGAACTCGGCCGGCGGCTCGCGCCGCTGCGCGACGACGGTGTCCTGATCGTCGGTAGCGGGAATATCGTCCACAATCTGCACGCGTACGCGTGGGGCCGCCACCCCGTCGAACCGTTCGATTGGGCCGTCCGGTTCGAGCAGCACGCGCGCAAGCTGCTCGCCGACGGCGACGTCGGGCCGCTCATCGACTACGAAGCGCTCGGGCGTGACGCGCAACTCGCCGTCCCGACGCCCGAGCATTTTCTACCGCTGCTCTACGTGATTGGCGCGCGGTGCGAAGGCGAGCCGGTCACTTTTCCGGTCGAAGGCTTCGATGGCGGTTCGATCTCGATGCTGAGCGTGCGCATCGGCTGATTGGCGTGCAAGCGTGCGAGCACTCGAACTTCTCAGAAGAGGGCCGCACTGCGAGCGCGACGCAGATCCGATCGATGAGGTCCGTTCGACTGCCTTATATGCTCGCGATCGCCGTCATCGCGTGCAATCTCGTGACGTTCCGAATCGCCGATGCGCAACTGATTCCCGGCATCACGCTCCCGTCGCCGGCGCCGAACTCGGCGACCGGCGTGCGCCAGGAGGGAATCTACACGACGGCTCCGATCTTACTCGACGGTTCCGTCTTGTTCCGGATCGCCGCCCCGGTGACGCCGTCAGCCGACCAACTGCCGATCACCGTTCGCGCGAGCTACGTTCAAAGCGAACTGACGCAGGTGCTTGCCGTCGGCGAAGGCGCGCATGCAACGACGGTCTACGATCCCAAGACGCTCAAAGTACAACTCCGCAATCACGGCAATCAGGCGCTGCTCCAGGTCGTCGATGCCAAGCACACCGAGCCGTTGCCGATCCTGACGGTGACGTCGGTAGACGCGAAATACCATCAGTTGACCGTCGACGCGTTGGCGGGGGATTGGCAAGAGATCTTGCAAGCCGCGCTCGAGCAAGGGCTGCTCAAACGCCAGCCGGCGGTCGTTAAGCGCAGCTTCGATATCATCGCGCGCGTCGGCGCCGGGCTGATCTTGGCGTCGTTGCTCGTTTGGGCGATCGTTGCGTCCCTGCGGCGCAAGATCGGGGCGCTCGCCGCGGACCTGGCGAGTCGCGAACGTTCGCTTGCGGACCAGCAGCCGGATGCCGACGGCGAGCAGCCCGAGCCGAGCAAACGCCGCCGGCGATTCTTGGCGATTGCCATTCGGGCGGTCGATCCGGCTCAGCGGCTCGCGCTCTTTCGCGCGCTCGCCGCTACCCTATTGTGGTTGCTCGTGCTGGCATGGTTTGGTGCGGTGACGTGGGGATTCTTGCAGTTTGCGCCGACGACTCCGTTGGCGCTGACGATCGTTCGCATCGTTGTCGGGCTTGCGTCGATCTGGATCGTCACCGGCTTGCTCAATCGCATCCTCGACGTGGTGATCGCGCGAGTCGCGGCGGCGTGGCGGGTCGGACACTTCTCCTCGTCGGAAGAGCGCGCGCGGCAACTGCTGCGCATTCCCACGGTGGCGCGAGCCCTTGGCGGGTTCAAGACGTTCGTTCTGGTTTTCGTCGCCGCGCTCGCAACGCTGGGCGAAATCGGCATTCCGATCGGTTCGGTCGTGACGATCGGTGGATTGCTCGCAATCGGCGTCACGCTGGCCGCGCAGAACTTCGTGCGCGATTTCGTCAACGGCTTTCTCGTGCTGTTCGAGGATCAGTATGTCGTCGGCGACTACATCGCACTCGCCGGCCACAGCGGCTTGGTTGAAAACTTGAGCCTGCGGATGGTCCAGATTCGCGACGGTTCCGGCGATCTGATCACGATTCCTCACAACTCGGTGACGACCGTCGTTAACCAGTCGCGCAACTGGTCGCGCGTCGACTACCGCGTCTCGATCGATGCGGCCGCCGACGTGCCGAGGGCGGTCGAGCTGATTCGGGTGGCGATCGACGAGCTTGCGCACGACCCGGCGTCGCGCGATGAGATCCTCGATCCGCTCGAGTGGATCGGCGTCGACGCGCTCAGCCGCGATGGGGTCATCGTGCGCGCGTGCATGCGCACCGCGCCGCTGCGCCAGTTCAAGTTACGTCGCCTGCTCAACGAGCGCGTGCGCGCCGCGTTCGCCGAAGCCGGCATCGCCTACGGCGCGCCGATCGCGTAAGCTACGGGCGGCGCCGGTGGCGCAGTGATTCGTGCGGTTGCCTTCGAAACGGACCGGGGCCATGTTGATCGTGCTCAAATACGGCGGCAACGCGATGGGAACGCCGGCCGCGCGCGATCCGGTGCTGGACGATCTGGCCGAGCGCGTTCGCGCGGGCGATCGCGTCGTCTTGGTCCACGGCGGCGGCCCGCAGATCGATGCCGCCTTGGCCGAACGCGGAATCGGCCAGCGGCGGGTCGCCGGGCTGCGGGTGACCGACGCGGCGACCTTGGAAGTGACCGAGTTCGTGCTGTGCGCCACCGTCAACAAAGCGCTCGTGCGCGCCCTCGCCGCCCGCGGCGTGCGCGCCGTCGGCGTGAGCGGCGAGGACGGCGACCTGCTGATCGCACGCGCGCTGACGCCGATCGGCGGCGAATCGCTCGGCTTCGTCGGCGAAGTGCTTCGAGTCGATCCAAGCTCGCTTGCGGCGTTGCTCGATGCGGGTTTCGTGCCGGTGGTCGCGCCGCTCGGGCGCTCCGAAGATGCGGCCACCGCGCTGAATCTCAACGCCGATACCGCTGCCGGCGCGATCGCCGGCGCCTTGCGGGCCGACGCGTACCTGGTCCTGACCAACGTCGATCGCGTTCGCTTGCGACTCGACGACCCGACCAGCGGGATAGCTGCGCTGACCGCGGCCCAAGCCCGCGGCTATCTTGCTGACGGAACCTTCGACGGTGGGATGATTCCGAAGATGGAGAGCGCCCTGGCGGCGCTGACGGCGGGTGCGCGGCGCGCGATCGTCGCCGGCGGCGACGGCGCGGGGAACCCGATCGCAGCGGCCCTCGCCGGCGCGGGAACCCATCTCACCGGCGATGCGCCAGGGTCTTCCGGGCCCCCGCTTGTTCCCCGATAGATGGAAAGAAACTTCCAGGACGATCGGAGCGACTAGCCAACAGGTTTCGCATGACGAGTGCGGTAGCCGCCGAGACCACCGTAGCCGCGACGCCAAAGCGGATCTACTTCTTCGAAGAGGGCTCGGGCGCGATGCGCGAGCTGCTCGGCGGCAAGGGGGCGGGGCTCGCGGAGATGACCCGCGCCGGGCTGCCCGTCCCGCCTGGGTTTACGGTGACGACCGAAGCCTGCCTCGAGTTCTACGCGCACGGCCGGCGGCTCCCCGACGGCCTCGAGGCGCAGTTGCACCGGTCGATGCGCGAACTCGAGCGCCGCACCGGCAAGCCGTTCGGCGGCCGGCCCAACCCGCTGCTCGTCTCGGTGCGCAGCGGCGCCCGTGCCTCGATGCCGGGGATGATGGACACGATCCTCAACCTCGGGCTCAACGACCGGACGGTCGCGGCGCTCGCCGAACTGACCCGTAACGAGCGGTTTGCCTGGGACGCCTACCGGCGCTTTATTGCGATGTTCTCGACCGTCGTGCTCGGCATCGAACGCGACGCCTTCGAGCACGTCATCTGCGAAGCCAAACGAGCCGCCGGCGTTGCCACCGATCCGGAACTCGGCGCCGATGCCTGGCGGCACGTCGTCGGCCGCTTCAAAGCGATCGTCCGCGAACGCAGTGGCGCCGAGTTTCCCCAGGACGTCGACCTCCAGTTGCGGTTGGCGGTCCAGGCCGTCTTCGATTCATGGAACTCGCGCCGCGCGATCGAATACCGGCGTTTCCACAAGATTCCCGACGAGTGGGGCACCGCGGTCAGCGTGGTCGCGATGGTCTTCGGGAATATGGGCGCCGATTCGGGAACCGGCGTCGCGTTCACCCGCGATCCCAACACCGGCGAGAAGCGGCTGTTTGGCGAGTATCTCGCCAACGCGCAAGGCGAGGATGTCGTCGCCGGCATTCGGACGCCGCTGACGATCGCCGACCTTGAACGCAGCCAACCGGCAATCTATCGCCAGTTCGTGGCGATCGCCGATAAACTCGAGCACCACTACCGCGACATGCAGGACCTCGAGTTCACCGTCGAGCGCGGAACGCTCTACATGTTGCAGACGCGCGACGCCAAGCGCAGCGCGCAAGCGGCGGTCCGGGTTGCGCTCGACTTCGTGCGCGAAGGCACGATCACCAAAGCCGAAGCGCTGCGGCGCGTCGACGCCGCTGCGCTCGATCAACTGTTCCACGCGCGCATCGATCCGGCTCAGAAGTTTGCAATCGCGGCCCGCGGACTCAACGCCTCGCCGGGCGCCGCCTCGGGCGCGGTCGTTTTCGATCCCGACACGGCGGTCGC
>JBOHTW010000249.1:0-2543 GCA_050733835.1 Vulcanimicrobiaceae bacterium
GTCGGGAACCAGTAGCCGGTTGCTTTTGAACTGACGGGGAACGCCGGCGTCTCGGCGATCCCGAGCAGCAATCGCGATGCGAAGATTCCGACAAAGCCGCTCGAGATGGCGGTGATCGCCGATGCGAGGCTCCACAAGAATGTCCCGATTCGGCCGATACTAATAATGCCCAAGCGATCGAGGACGACGCCGATCGGAATCTGGAGCAGCGCGTAGGTCCAGGCGAATGCGCTCAAGAGGTAACCGAACTGGACGTCGTCGATGCCGAACTCATTGCGCAGGGCAGGTCCGGCGACCGTAAGGTTCACGCGGTCGAAGTAGTTGATCAGGATGCCGACGCCGAGGAGGACGCCGATGACCCAACGGAAGTTGGCCGTGGGGCGCGCGCGGGTTGCGATCGATGCCACGTTGAGCCTCCTATTGACTGCGGGTTTCGACGGCATGGCTGCGCCCACTGTGGCGCGAACGACCGTCGGGTGAACTTGCTCGACCGGCTCGAAACGACGCTCCGCGTTCGCGGTGGCTCAGTCCTTTCCGGTTCGGTCGAAGTTCACGGGGCAAAGAATGCGGCGCTTCCGATCATGGCCGCGAGCTTGCTTGCCAAATCACCGGTCACGCTGCATCGTATCCCGCGCATCACCGACGTTTCGGTGATGTGGTCGCTGCTCGAAGCGCTGGGGGCACGGCTGCGGTCCGAGGGCCCGAACACGGTGACGATCGACCCCTCAAACGTGGCCTCGCACCGGGCGCCCTATACGCTGGTTCGCAAGCTCGCGGCCAGCTTCGATGTTGCGGGGCCGTTGCTCGCTCGCTTCGGCCGGGCCGAGGTCCCGTTGCCGGGGGGGTGCATCCTCGGCACCAGAGCGACCGATTTACACGAACTCGCGTTTCGAAAGCTCGGCGCGGAGGTATCGACCGAACACGGCTTCCTGGTCGCGCGGGCCCGCGGGCGCCGGCTTGTCGGCGCCGAGATCGACTTTCGATCGCCGAGCGTCGGCGCGACCAAGAACGCGATGCTCGCCTGCGTGCTCGCCGCCGGCACGACGACGATTCGCAATGCGGCGATGGAGCCCGAGGTCGTCGATCTCGCAAACTTCCTCAACGCCATGGGCGGCAAGCTTTTGGGTCAGGGAACCGATACGATGGTGATCGAGGGCGTCCGTGAGCTCCACGGCGTCGAGTACGAGATCATCCCCGATCGCATCGTAACCGGAACCTTGCTGTTGTGCGGCTCGGCGACCCGCGGCGACATCACCGTGAACCGCTGCGCGCCGGCACACGTCGACGGCCTCACGGCCAAGCTCGGCGAGTGTGGCGTGCGGGTGACGTCGGGCCCCGATTGGGTTCGCGCCGAGGCCGGCAGCATCACCGGCGGAACCGACATTCTGACCGCCCCCTACCCCGGTTTCCCGACTGATCTGCAGCCGCCGATGCTGACGTTTTTGTGCACCGTGCCCGGAACGAGCGTTATCGAGGAGACGATTTTCAACGCGCGGTTTTCGTACGTCAACGAGCTTGCCCGCATGGGAGCGGACGTTCGCGTCGCCATCGAGAACAATACCGCCCTCGTCAAAGGGGGAACGCCGCTCTCGGGCGCGCCGGTCGAAGCGCCCGATATTCGGGCCGGCGCGGCGCTCGTCGTGGCCGGGCTAGCCGCCCGCGGCGAAACCGACATCATCGGGCTCGAATACATCGATCGTGGTTACGAACGTCTCGAAGAGATGCTCTCGGCGCTCGGCGGCCAAGTGCAGCGAAGCAGCGGCATAACCCCCCTAATGGAACCGGTCGGAACCTTCGAGACGAGCGTCTACCCCAAGGTCGGCTGAACCGCCGCGACCAATCCCCGCAGGCGCTGCCTCGCATTGCTAGGAGAGAACCACACTGGATATCGGAATCGATCTCGGAACTGCGAACGTCCTGGTTTACGTCAGGGGCAAGGGCATCGTTTTGCGCGAGCCGTCCGTCGTCGCCAAAGACATCCGCACCAACCGCACCTTGGCCGTCGGCGAAGAGGCCCGTCAGATGCTCGGGCGCACGCCGAGCAACATCCAAGCGATCCGTCCGTTGCGCGACGGCGTGATCGCCGACTTCGAAGTTACCGAAGCGATGCTCAATTACTTCATCCGGAAAGTGACCCGGAGCCGCTCGTTCTTCGACACGATCTTTCGCCCGAAACCAGCCGTCGTGATCTGCGTGCCCGCCGAGATTACCAGCGTCGAGGAGCGGGCGGTTCGCGATGCCGCCAAACTCGCCGGCGCCAAATCCGTCGACATCATCGAAGAGCCGATGGCCGCCGCGATCGGCGCGGGCTTACCGATCGACGGGCCGTCCGGCAATATGGTCGTCGACATCGGCGGCGGAACGACCGACGTCGCGGTGATCTCGCTCGGCGGGATCGTCGTTTCGCAATCGATCCGGGTCGCCGGCAACAAGATGGATGAAGCGATCGTCCGGCAGATCCGGCGCGTCTACAATTTGATGATCGGCGAGCGCACCTCCGAGGAGATCAAGATCCGGATCGGTTCAGCCTATCCGCTGCAAGA
>JBOHTW010000250.1:0-16898 GCA_050733835.1 Vulcanimicrobiaceae bacterium
GTCGCCCACAGGTCGCCGGCGTTCCGAGCGCGGCGCAGGAACGCGCGCAGCGTCCGCGTGCGCGCGAAGATCGCACCGGCCAGCCGAAAGACTCGCCCGTCGACTCGCCGCGCGCCCTCGCCTTCGCGGCTCCACACCTTCTCGACGCGACCGGCGACCCGAGGCGCGGGCACGAACTCCGCTCGCTCCGGAAAGGCGTCGCCGCAGGTGATGTAGGTCGCGTCGTTGCTCGCGACCAGACGGTGGGCGACCAGGCGCTGCGACCCGCGAAAGACCAGGATGTCGCCGATGCGAGGGGGCTCGGCGAGCGGCTCGACCTCGACGACCATGCCCGCGCGAAGCAGCGGGCGCATGCTGCGCCCGACGATGCGGACTCGTGCGCTGCCCGTCTGCGAGGCCACGAGTTCCACGAGCGAGGCGTCCAATTCAGGACGCGGCATCGAGCCGTTCTTCGATCAGGCGCGCCGTTGCATCGGGCGAGCCGAGCGTCAGCCGGTAGCAGCGCACGCCGCGCAGTTCGTGGAGCGCGCGCGCGAGGCGCTCCACGTCCGTCTCGGCGCAAACCGAGGCCGCAAGCAACTGCGGGAGGACGGCGTACAGGTCGCAGGGCTCGGCCCGTGCGAGGCCGGCTCTGCCTTCGATGAGGAACGCGAGGTCGAGCCTGCGGCGCTCCGTCGCGACGCCGGCATCGCCGAAGAGCGTGCTGGGACGGGTTCCCACCTCGGCGCCGTCGGGGAACCGGCGCAGGAGCGCGTCGATCGGGGAGCCCTCTTGCGGGTCGTTCAGCAACGCCTCTCGCCCGCCGCGGCGCACGGTCAAGGCGCGCAAGAACGGCACCAGCAGGCCGTCTTCGAAAATGCATCGCTCGTCGGAAGAGAGGCGCAGCCCGCGCCGGACGCAGGCGACGGCGGTCGTCGTCTTGCCCGCGGTCGTTGTGCCCAAGATGGCCGCCGCGCGCAGGCCGTTGGTCACTACGGCCGCATGCAATCCGAAGTAGCCGCAATGCCGCAGGACCTCGTTCATGGTGACGTTGTCGGCGAAGAACGTGAAGATCTCGTCGTTGGTCCGGCCGTCGTAGACGAAGACGCGCTCGAGCGTCAGCCAGAAGTACAATTTCCCGTCGGCCTCGACGGCATGCGCGCTCACGTCCGGCGGTCCGCTCGCGAGCAAGTCGCCGAAGCGCAGCGCCAGGGCCCGAGCGTGCGATTCGCGCGAGCAGCGGATCGCGACGCGTAACTTCCCGACGGCAATGCAAACCTGGTGGCAAGCGTCGCTCGCCATCAGGTCTGCGATTTCGCGAGACAACCGTACGGATTCGAGCGCTGCGAGCGTGATCGGACCGCTCGGAGCGCGCTTCTCCGCCGGTTCGCCGGAATCGAGCGAAGGAACCAGCATCATCCGCTCAGCCGGTGAGAACCTCGGTCAGAACCAGCACCACCAGCCGCCGCCGCTAGATGAACCGCCGCCGCCCGCGCCCGAACCCTGCGTTTCGGCTTCGCCCAAAACGTCCTCGACATCGTAGGTCACGAAAACCTGGGGAGCCTCGTACACAGGGTACCTCCGTAAAAAAGTGCTGTTGGCAGCATACGGCGGGATCGCGAGCCCGGGCCAGGGACCAAAGACCTAGGCGCAGCGTGACGATGCGGCAACGATCAGGGCTTCGCGGAAGCCGGGTTTCCGGCCGCGTTCGCCGCGCGCGAGGGCTCAGGGAGCGTCCATGCGGAGCGCTCGAGTTCGAAGACGAGAATGTCGACCGGGCCGCCGCGCACGACGGCGCCGGAACGCTGCAAGCGGACCTCGCGGAAGCCGACCCGCGCGAGCAGACGGCGCGACGCGACGTTTCCCGGGAGGCAACACGCTTCGACGCGCTCGATCGCACGCGCTTCGAACGCAACGCCGAGCAGTTCCCGGACCGCTTCGCCTGCATACCCGCAGCCGCGCGCGCCGACGATCACGCTGTAGCCGATTTCGGCGACCCCGGGGCTTCCCTCGCCGACGCGCAGCGAAACCCAGCCGACCGGCCGGCGCTCGATGCGCGGGACGATCAGCCACTCGAAGCGGCCCTGCAGGCGCCCGTCGAAGCGACGCGGGCGCGAAGCGACCCGGCGCTCGAAATCGGCCCGCGGAATGCGCGGCACGTCCTGGAATTCGCGCAACCCCGGACTCTGCATGATCTGCCACAGCACGGCGGCGTTCGCGGTTCGCACCGGGACGAGCGTCAGCCGCGCGCTCTCCAGCTGGTTCACGGCGCGAGTGCCGTATCGCTCAGCGCCGAGGCGGCGGCGATCCCGCGGGCCGCGGAGATGCTGCGGAAACGGACGCGGTCGCCGGAGCGCGCCAGCAGCGCGGTCGGATCGGTTGCACTCCGCAGCGCGTAGATGCGGTGCGCGCCGCGCAACGTGAAGTAGACCGTGCCGCTCGCCGCCTCGCCGATCCGATCGATCACTCCCGCGACCGGCGTTCCGCCGCTCGCGGCGGTCAGACGCGGGGCGATCCCGAGGAAGGCCGCCTCCTGCGCGAACGCATCGGCCGAGGGCGAAGGACTTGCCGCGTTGCCGACCACGACGTGGCCGCTGGTTGCGTCGACGAGCGCGAGCGTCTGATATTTTCCGGTATCGGCGACCAGCGGCACGACCCACGTCGTCCGCCCGAAGGCGTTGTAGAGGATCGGTTGGGTCGGGTAGAGGCGACCTTGGCGCACGAGCGGATTGGAGGCGACCGCAGCTTCGGCACCGCGCGAATTGAACTGGCCGGCCGAGGACGTGTAGTAGGTCAGCGCGCCGCTGCGTGCATTCATGTAGGTGAAACCCGTCATCGACTGGTCGCTCTCGGGCGATGTGTGATCGACGAACCAGACGAACGCACCGTCGGCCAGCAAACCGAAGACCTCCGGCCGCGCCGGAACGTGGACGTCGCGCTTGGCGAAAAGCGAATTCCAGAGCCCGTGGACGTAGAGGCCGAACCAGCGGTTGTACTCGAGCGCAAGATCGGGGGGATAGACGCGGCTGACCCAGGCCGGAAGCTGGGCGAAATCGGCGCGCGCGATCCGCCGCATCGCGCCCGTTGCCGGATCGACGATCACGACCGCGGTCACGACCTGGCCGCTCCAGCCGATCGTGGGCCGCCCGAGCGTGCAGAGGTATTGCGGATCGCCGTGGTCATCGAGTTGCAGCGTCGTTTCGAGGATTTGCTCGCGGCCGTAGGTCATGTAGACGTGGCGATAGAGGTTATCGTTGAGTAGCGCCGAGGGGATGTAGCGCATCGCTTCGCGTCGGCGCAACTCGGCCGGAGCGTTCGGGTCTTCGGCACTCACCACGATCACGCCCGGGCTCGTGCGCCGCACGAGCCACTGAATCGCGCCGTTGAATTCGAGCGGCGCTACCCAGAGCAGCGTGCCATTCTCGGCCTGCACGCTGAAATCGCCGACCCGGTAATAGGTCCCGAGTTGTCCGACGACCTTATTGCCGGAGAAGATCGCCGCTTCTTCGGGCACGATTCGCAGATGCCCCACATCGGCCGCCGGCGGGAGCGTGGTCGAGGTCGTCGCGTCGGCGACATCGCGCAACCCGCTCGCGTCGACGACCGGCGCGGCCGCGAGCCCCGCCGTGAAGAGCGCAACGCAGGCGAGCGCGATGAGGTACGGCCAGAGCGGCGTGCGCCGGATCGAAACGATGCGCCGCGCAGCGACCGCGCGCCGCGCCGCGCCGAGGGTGCTGTACACGGCGTTCGGCACGAGCGTCAGCAGCAGCAGGGAAAACGCCTGCGGAAAAACGAGCGCCGGCATCGCGACGTAGGTGTAGACGAGCAGGATCGGAACGCCGATGGCCAGCCGCCGCAGTTGCCCGCGCCACCAGCCGCGCCCGAAATCGAGGTTGACCAGACCGAGCGCCATGAAGGCCGTGGCTAACAGGATCACCACCGCGCGGGCCTTGCTGCGAGCGCCGTTCGTCGCGAACGAAGATCGCTATGAACAATCTCTCGGCCGGTTTCGCGCTCGGTCACCCGAGCGAGGTTCAGTTCTCGGCGACCGTCGCAACGGCGCCCCGCTTCTTCTACGGCAGCAACACCCACGCGTGGCACGAAGCCTTCAACGTTCGCAGCGACGGCGGGCGCGGGCTCGAGGTGGTCGATAACGTGGCGCTCGCGCCGCCCGTCCCGGTCGAGCCCGGCGACCGCGTCGTCATTCGCGGCGAACTCGTGCCCGAGGCCAGCCGCGGGCCGCTCGTTCACTGGACGCACCACGATCCGAGCGGGCAGCATGAGGACGGTTTCATCGCCCTCGGCGGACGCGTGTACGCGTGAACGCATTGCTATCGGCTAGGAGCTGCGGGATCGTCACGAAGCGATAGCCCCGCGCCCGCAGAGCGCCCACGATCAGCGCGGTCGCCGCGGCCTCTTGGCTGCGGTCGCAGATTTTGGCGGGGAATTGCCCGAGCGGGGCGCAGAGACGGCCGCGGTTTCCGTCGTGGAGCACGATGATGCTGCCGTCGCCGACGTGGCGGAGGACGCGCGCTGCGATCACGGCGGCGCCCGGTTGATCCCAGTCGTCGGGAAGCGGAACGCTCCACATCACGACCGTGTAGCCGAGCCGGCGGGCTTCGCGGATGACCGAGAAGTCGCGAGCCCCGAAGGGCGGTCGCATCAGGTCGGTGCGCACGTCGGCCGCGTGCAGGATCGCGGCCTGCGTGCGGTCGAGTTCCGCGCGCACGGCGGCCGGCGTTTCGACGATCAGGTGAGCGTGGTCCCAGGTGTGGTTGCCGAGCGCGTCGCCGTCGCGAACCATCCGCCGAACGACCGCCGGATGGGCCGCAACCGCGCGCCCGACGACGAAGAAGGTCGCACGAACGTGGGCGCGTTCGAGCACCCCGAGAATTCGCTCCGTATACGGCGGATTCGGACCGTCGTCGAAGGTGAGCGCGACCTCGGGAAGGGTCGCCGCGCCGTGCACGAGCGTGCTCCCGAAGACTTGGCTACTCGGAGCCTCGAGCACTTCGTAGCCGCCGAACGCCAGCAGCGCGAGCGCCGAGACTCCGCCGAGTGCGACGAGCGTGCCCGCAAGGCGCGAACGCCCGAAGCGCTTCATGCGCCGACTCGCGCCGGCCGCGAGAGGCGGGTCCGCTCGGAGGCGACTTTGGCGTGGAACGACGGTGGCCCAAAGCGGAGGAAGTCGTCGACGAGCGCGAGATAGCGCGGATCGGCGATCGAGGTCCCTTGCAGATGCAAGAGATCGGGGATCTTGTCGCCTTTGTGGAGCACGATCCGGTATTGCCGGCCGGCCGTAGTCGCCCAGTACTGCGGGTCGCTGAAGACGATCCGCCGCGAGCCGTGCACCCCGTCGGCCGTTTGCGCGATCGCGATCGTGTAGGTGGCCGAGCGATCGCCGCGCGGCGCCTTGTCGCTCACCTGCCAGATGCCGTCGGCGACGACCCGATCGAAAAAGTAGGCGACGTTGGCATCGGCCTGGAGCGTTTTGCGTGGCGGCTCCTGGACGGTGATGATCAGGCCGTTGCGATTGACGCCGCGGTACGAGAGCGCCGAGAGGCCGTCGAGATCGCTCATGCGATAGGTTTCGGAGACGAGCGGGCCGCGGCTGTAGTCGATCGCGAGCGACAGCACGATCGTCGAGCGCGAGTTCGCGACCATGCGGGTTCGCACGTAGCGCTGCTGGGCCACCGTCTGAAAGATGGCGTAAGCGCCGATGCCCGCCAGCAGTGCGCCGATGAAGACCAGGGGAGGGATCGGATTGCGCCGCACGGTGGGCGGCCTTCTCAGCGCCGCTCGGGCGCCCCTCGCGCGCCCCCGGCGAGCGCGGCATCGAGCGTTCGGTTGACCAGCGCATCGGCCAGAGCGTTGGCCGCACGCGGGACGTGCGCCACCTCGTAGCTCGCAAAGCGCGCCAGGCGCCGCCGGGCTTCGGCGGCCAGCGGGATCAGATCGGGGTGCTTCACGCGGTAGATGCCTTGCAGTTGGCGCACGACCAGCTCGCTGTCCAGGCGAATCGTCAGCTGCTCGATCCCGAGCCGCTCGGCCTCGACCAGGCCGCCCAGCAGGCCGCGCCACTCCGCGACGTTGTTGGTGGCGGTCCCGAGAAAGGTGCCGACCTCGGCAAGCACCTTTCCCTCCGGGGAGACGAGCACCGCCGCCCCGGCCGCCGGGCCGGGGTTCCCGCGCGAGCCGCCATCGGCGAAGAGGGTCGCGCGGCGCGCGCCGGCGACGGCTTGTGGGGAGGGTCGAGCCATGGCCATCTGCCTTCGCAACGGAGCCGAGGGAACCCGCGCGAACGCGAACTCCGCCAGCGGCGTGGAGGTGCTTCCCGATGCGCGGACCGGCGCGCGCGACTTCTGCGCCGTGTTGCGCGAGCTCGAGCCGTCGACGGAAAGATGACACATATGCGGCGCACAACCGTGCCGCTCGCCTTTCTTTCCGACGCCTGCATCCCGATCGACCGCTTCCCCGCCCCGATCCCGCAGGCGCTCGGCTGCTGCCCTCGACCCAGTTCATCGACGCCCTGCGCGGCAACGCGATGCACGGCGATCCGTTGACGCAGTACGCGGGCTGGATCCTCTTGTGTGGAATTACCGCAAACCGCCGGGATGCGTTGACAAACCTAGGCCTAGGTTTCATACTGAGGATCGGTGGGCAGTAAGCGCGTCGGCCAGGTTCGGTTCAGAGCCATCTCGGGCGACCACGCCGGCGCCGCCACTCCGCACCTGCACGCCGACATCGGCAGCGGTGAAGTGGTCGTCGAATTCCTCGCCGGGCGAGCTGTACGGCTGTCCAAAGCGCACGGCGAGCCGATCCGCGGCCAGGTCACCGCACGCGAGCTGCGCCTCGTCTTGGAGACAGCGCGCGATACTTACGATGAGCTCATCTCCCTCTGGAAAGCGAGTCTGCCCCGATGAGAGTACGGACGAAGCATGGCCCCATCCTGACGTCCGCCGCCGAGATGCGAGCGGCTACAAAGGCGGCGCGTGCGCGGGAGCGCATGGCGACGAAGATCCGTGCTGCTCGCTACAATCGCGAGCGGGACACGATCAGCGCCGAGCTCTCGACCGGATCAACCCTGACCGTCCCGCGGCGCGCCATTCCCGGATTTGCGCAGGCGCCGGCCGACGCACTCGCCGATGTCGCAGTCACCCCCGGCAACGAAGGGCTGTGGTCCGCTACCGTTGACGACGGTGTTCTGCTCGAGCAACTTTTGGTCTTAGCCGTCGGCGAGACGACCCTCGGCACGATCGGTGCGCGACTCAACGCAGCAAGAAAATCGCCGGCCCGGGCCGCGGCTTCGCGCACGAACGGTACCAAGGGCGGCCGGCCGCGAAAGACTGCCGCGTAAAGACCTGCTGCTACTGCGGAATGGCGCGGCGCATGAACTCGTCGAAGAGCGGGACGGTGAAGGCGGTGTCGCCGTGCATCGGGCTGAAGACCATCCCTTTATGGATCAGCGAACTGCGCGTCGGCGACAGGCTTTCGACCTTCGCCCCGTAGACTGCGGCGACGTCGCCGGAGCGATGCGGGCCCGGCCCCAGTTCCGCCATCGCGCGCAGATAGCGGCGCTCCTTCGGCGTCAGTCGATCGAAGCGCACGCGAAAGAAGCTCTCGTCGAGGTGCTCGATGACCTTCGGCTCGATCGACTCGACGTCGTCGAGCCGGATCGGCGATGCTGGCGCGTGGTTCCAAACGTGATATCCCCACTCTTGCAGAAAGTATGGGTAGCCGTGGGTCGCCGCGACGATCCGGGCAATCGCGTCGGCGTCGAGTTCGACGTTGCCCGCTCGCGCCGGTACGACGATCGCTTCGGCCGCGTCGCCCGGGTGCAAGCGGTCGACTTGCGGAAACTCGAAGAGGCGCTCCGCATACGACTTCGCTTCGCCGGCAAGCGCCGGTAGCGACGGGAGACCGGCGCCGGCCACGACGACCGGGAGCTGCAATTGGGTCGTTCGGTGGATCGCCATAATCAGTGCCGCAAGCTCGCGCTCGGCGAGATACTGCAGCTCGTCGATCACGAAAAGGACGGCGGTTTCGCGGGCCTTCGCCGCCTCGCCGACGGCGATGAAGAGATCCTCGAGGTCGCGCGACAGATCGCCGCTGTCGGCGCGCCCGAGTTCGGGATCGACTTCGATCGATAAGCCGAGGCCGTCGCTTCCGAACCGCAACGTGAAGCTCTTGAGCACGCGCAACGCCCGCTTGACGGCTTCGGAAAGCGAGCCGCGCCGGTCGAGATCGAGCAGCGTGCGGCGGACGCGACTCGCCAAGAGCGCGACGAAGGCTCCGTCGTCGGAAGCCTCCATGAACGCGACTGCGTACCCGCCCCGGAGCGCATCCTGCTCGAAGCGGTTGAGGAGCACGGTCTTGCCGACGCCTCGCAGGCCCGTCGCCAAAAGCCCCTTGACCGAGCGCCCGGCGCGAGCCCGGGCGAGCGTCACCGAAAACGCGTCCAGGAGCGGCTGGCGCCCGACGAGCGCGGGCGGCGGCATTCCGGCGCCCGGCCCAAAGGGATTCCGCACGGGGTCCATGCCTCGATTATACCGATCTTTGCGATCTTATCAACTTTGAAGGATAGGTCGATAAGATACGGTCGGAATCGGATTTCGGACAACCGGGGCCTACCTCGCGCCCTTGGGCTTGCCCGCCGCATCGAAGTTGTAGACGGTTGCCAGGTCGTGCATTGCCTGGTTGAGGACGACGTGATAGTCGGCGTCTTTGGCGAGGCCGTACTTCGCGTCGATGTCGGTCATTACTTGATCGTGGATCGGATGCGAGACCGCGCGGTCGAGCATCACCTCGACGTTAAAGCCGTGGCCGGTTTGCCCGGCGGCCCACAGCGCGCCGGCGAGCGCCTCACCGTCCTTCGGATTCGGGCTTGGCGTGGACGGAAGGGCCACGCCCTTCGCCTTGGCGATCTTCAACGAGTCGCTGACGATGAATGGAAAGATCGTCACGAAATTCGTAACCCTCTGGGCGCCAAACTTCCGCTGGAGTGCGGCGACTTCGGCGTCGGCCTTATTGCCGGCGAGCACCTTCACTAAGGTCACGGTTTGGAAGTTGCTAGGCCCGCCGCCGGCCACGATCATGGAAAGCGTGACCGGGAGAGCGGGCGGCCCCGTGTAGACGCCGGGGCCTGAAAAGCGCGACGGTGCGTCCTTCACGTTCGGCAGCCACGTCGTGCCGGCGATCGCCGCAGTTGCGGCAGGAAGGAATATGCCGGCGGCTGCAAACGCCGCCATCCATGACAATTTCATAGTCGCTTGTGTCTCCTTCTTCGAAGAGGGATGCATCCCGTAGCGGAGCATAGTGGTTGTCACGACAACTACTATACTCGATGAACGTCGGTCCCGCAAGGGGCTCGGAGGATGCGGCCTTGGAAACGGCACCGGACCTGAGCGCATGAAAGCAGGAGCTCCTCCCGAAATCGATGGTAACTGCACCTGGGAGGATCCATGGACCCCATCGCTGCCCTCTTATCGCTCGGCCTCTCCGAGTACGAAGCTCGCGCGTACGTCGCGCTGGTACGCAACGGGCCGCTCAACGGATATGAGGTCGCGAAGCATTCAGGCGTGCCGCGCGCCAATGTCTACGCCGCGTTAGAGCGGCTCGAGCGAAGACACGTCGTGGTCGCGGTGCGGGAGGGCGATGCGACGCGGTATTCCGCGCGTCCACAAGCTGAATTCATCGAGCGAATGCGACGTGAGCATGACGTCACCTTCGATCGCGCGACGGCAGCCCTGGCACGCTTGATGCTCGCGAAAAGCGAGGCGACCGTGATAAACATACGCGGCTACGACACCGTGTTGCAGTACGCAGGGGACGCAATCGCGGCCGCAGCCGAAAAGCTTCTGCTTGCGGTCCATCCGCGCGAATCCCACGAGCTTGCCGGTCTTGTACAGGCCGCGGAGGAGCGGGGCGTCGACATCACGACGCTCTGTATGTCGGAGTGCGAGACGGAGTGCGGAACGTGCCGTGGACGTCTGTACCGGTACCACGTCTCCAATCTCGGTACGGCACACTGGCTGCTCGTCGTCGCCGATCAGTTGCGCGTGGTGGCATCCGAAATCGATGAATCCGATGCAACCGCGATTGAGGCGTCCCAAGTTCTTATTGCCGAGCTGGCAGGAGCCTACATCGGCAACACGATCGCGTTAGCAACCCTAGCGGGGGACGCTCGGCTGTCTGCGCCTGGCGAGCGGCAACGTCCTGCCCGAGAACCTCAAAGGTCGGCTACAGCGATGACCGGACGCCGGAACCGGTAACGCGCTCGAGCAACGGCAACCTGTTCGTGCTAACGGCAACCCAAATCTGAGAGACCTGCCTGGTCCCTCCGTGTTAGTCTCTGCTCGGAACGAACGCGGCGTCGGCACGCGCCCCGAGGTCCGCCTGGCCGCGGGACAGCGCCTGGCCGGCGTTGCCGTAGCCGAACGATGCGGCGCCCATCGCGCGGCGTAGCGCACGGGGTCTAGCGGATGTTTGCAGAATCGTCACGCATGAGAGTAATCGTTGCGCCGCCGTAGGTAAAAGCGTGGAAGCAAGGATATTGGATCGAAACTTCGATCGGCCGAACGTCGGGACGCGGTGGAAGACAAGCGAAGACCGCTTTTGGACCGGGTTCGAGGCGCGGACCTACGTGGTGCTCGGCGGGTACGTGGACACGCACGTCAACCCTTGGCATAAAATTGCGATGCTGGCGGGACCGCCGATTCGTTCGTCCTGGACCTGCGACGGCAGTGTCTCGCGGCGCTTGCAGATACCGGGCGATATCGATGTCGGCCCCGCCGGGTCTCCCTTGGCGTGCGAAGATGGGGGCTCTACGACGTTCGTGGACATCGAGCTACAGCCGTCTTTGGTGCGAGCGGCCGCCGAGGGCATGGGCATCGACCCCGCGCGAGCCCAAGTCGTACCGCAGTTCCAACTGCGCGATCCGCTGATCGAGCACATCCTTTGGGCGCTCAAGGCCGAGCTTGAAAGCGACGCTCCCTTGGGGCGGCTCTACGCCGAAAGCCTCGGTTTAGCGCTCGCCGCGCAACTTATTCGACGCTACGCGCCGCTCGCGCCGCGGCCGCCCGAAAGTGGTCTCTCCAAACGTCGCCTTCAGCGCGTCCTCGACTATGTCCGCGAGAACGTTGCTGCGGACCTCTCGCTCGATGAGCTGGCACATGTTGCCGAGCTGAGCCCTTCGCACTTCAAGGTGCTGTTCCGGAAATCGCTCGGCATGCCGGTTCACCAGTACGTCGTTCGCAGGCGCGTTGAGCATGCGACCGAGTTGATGCGCAAGGGGCGACTGCCGCTCTGCGAGGTCGCGGAGATGGCGGGCTTCGCGAATCAGAGCCACCTCACGCGCTGGGTGCAGCGAATCACGGGGATGACGCCGAGCGAGCTTCTTCGTCAGCTGAGGTAGAGCGAGGGTACCGGCGCCGCCATCGTGTCGATGTCCGACGGTGAGCGGAAGTGAGTCGGAGGCCGATCCCGTCGAAATCATACAAATCATGAAAAGCACCGCCGGAATGTGCGAGACAGCTCCTTTTCCGCGCTGCTATCTTCGAGCGGTACATCGAGCGCTACGGGTTTGGCCGCGCAGAACGGCTATTTCGGAATAGGTTCGGCGCTGGTCATTTCCCCGCGGAACTGCTCGACTTTCACCGAGGGGGTAATCGACGATGCATCTGCCGCTGTTCGCGCGCGGACTTTCACCCGTGCGGATTCTTGCTGCCGTGAGCCTGGCGCTCAGCCTGCTCTTCACCTCTGCCGGTCCGGCCTTCGCGCTCGGAGGCGAGACCGGGAACCTGCGCGGACACGTGGTCGACGCGGCCACCAACGCCGCGATCGCCGGCGCCGTCGTTGAGGCGGTCTCGCCGAGCGGCACCTACAAGGCCAAGACCGACACCAAGGGCGACTTCTCGATCCTGGGCGTCCCGGTCGACACCTACACGGTCTCGGTCCAGAGCCCCGGTTTCGAACCGATCACAACCTCGGGCGTCACGATCATCGGCGACCAGAACATCGACATCGGGACACTCCGTCTCTCGAAACAACTGCAAACGATCGGCCGCGTGACCTCGCGCTCGATCGCCTCCGCCTACCAGCCAAATCAAACCGTCGACTCGGTGACGATCAGCGGCGCCCGCATCCTGCAGACGACCGGTCGCGCCGGAAGTACCGACGAAAAAGCGCTGCTGTTGGCTGCGCCCGGCGTCACGCTCACGAACGGCGGCAACATCTCGATTCGTGGCGGGCTTTCGACTGAGGTCGGTTTCCAGCTCGACGGCGTCCCCTACACCGATCCGTTTCTGTCGGTCGCGGCGAGCACCGCCGGCTCGCTCTTTTCGAATGCGTTCAACCCGTCGAACGCCGGAAGCCCGCTGCTGTTCAGCGGGCTCGGGTCGGTGCAGGTCGTCGAGGGCGCGGGCGACGCGACCCAAGGAAACGTAGGCGGCGGGGTGGTGAACCTCGTTCCCAAGCGCGGCACGTATCCTGGCTTCGGCTCGATCGACGCCGCGATCGGTGGACCGAACTTCGATCACCAGCTCTCGCTGCAATACGGCTTCGCGACGGCGAACGGGCGCATCTCCGACTACATCTCGTACGCCGGCTCGCGTAACGTTCCCTACGCCGGCTACAGCACGACCGACGCGGCCTCGATCGGAAACTTCTACGGGGCCAGTCTTCAAACGAACGACGATTTGATCAACAACCTCGTCGTGAAGTTCGGGCGCAACAACAACCAGTCGCTGCAGATGCTCTATCAAAGCCGCCAAGCCCAGCAATACGCCTTCGCCGGCGGCCAGGACGGGCAGCTCTCCTATCCGTTCGACCCCGCATCGTACCTCAACGGGGAGTCGACGGCAGCAATCCGCGGCATCGCGAGCGGCTACGGCTGCACGGGTGCATCGGGGTCGAGCACGTGCCCGTACGGCCCCGGGATCGGGATGCCGGCGGCGATCGCGGACTATCAGCGGCTCGTGGGACTCACGACGAACGTTCCGAACACGCCGGGCGGCGCGTATACGTCGCCGACCCTCGGTCAGGTGAACAACACGAACTTCCTCAAGTTCGAGTACGACAACAACCTGACGCCGAACGACTACCTCGCGCTGCGCTACTACAACTGGACAACGGTTAACACCACCAATGGCGACCTTCCCGTTACGGTCGGAAACGCGCAGCCCGGTGCGCCTTCGGCCGGCGGTTCGCGAGCCGGCATGAGCGGCGAGTTCACGCACCTCTTCGGAACCAAGCACACGTTTACGCTCGGGTTCGGCTACGAGAACCAGCTACCTCAATACGATATCCAGTATCCCACGTGGCCGTTCGCCTACGAACCGGGCCCAAACGGTTTTGCCGGACCGCCCGGGCAGGGTGTCCCTTCGTTTGCCGACTTCCTCGAGCCGATCAACGGCGTCTGTCCGATCATCGGCGGCTGTTACCTCTCGCAGTACTTCCCGAACGGAATCCCGCGGGTCCCGAACGGCGGCGTGAACTACCATGGTTCGAACATCAACGTCTACAACGCCTCGCTGCGCGATCAGTGGGCGCCGAGCTCTCGGCTGAAGTTCGACTACGGCCTGCGCCTCGACGGCGCGGCCTACCACATCGCGCCGAATCCCGTCAATGCGGGCTTGCCGTTCTACTCCTCGGATCCGACCGACATACCTGCGGCAGGCATTGCGCCCCAGTTCGACGACCCGAAGGCCTTCGAGCCGCGCCTCGCGGTCTCGTACCAGATGGGCGCAAACGATGCTCTCCGGGTCGGCTACGGGCGATCGATCATCTTCCTGAACGCGCAGAACTTCGGCACGCCGGCGTCGCTCTACAACTACGCGGGGTTCCAAGACGTTCCGGCGCTCGACTCGGCGTCGAACCCGCAGTGCGGAAATCAGGCGGGCCCGGGCGGCAAAGTCCAGTGCCTCAACTACGCGCAGCAGCTCTTCTGGGCAATCGACAACGCGTTCGATTACCCGGACGTCACCCCGTCGCACTATGCGGTCTACAACAACTACGACTTCACCTACCAGCACCAATTCGCGAACGGCTGGGGGATGCGCTTGACCCCGTTCTACAAGCTGGCGTCGAATTTGCCCGGGGTCTCGGTGCTCAGCCTGCAGACCAACCCGACGACCGGCGCGATTTTGAGCGAGACGTTCGCAGTCAACAACGAAAACCACAACAAGACGACCGGCGTCGAGTTCGGCCTCACGACCCCCGAGCGGCCGTCCGGCTTCAGCGGCTTCCTCTCGATGACGTATCAGAACGTCCTCGACGGCGTCAGCCCGCTCGTGAGCGGCGAAGACAACCTCCCGTTCGACCTGAGTTCCTCGCTGGCGTTAGGCGACGTGTTCCGAGCGGCGTACGTATCGCCGTTCACCGCCCGCGCTGGAATCGAGTACAAAACGAGGTTCGGGCTGCGCATCAACCCGATCCTCAACTACGTACGGGGCTACCCGTTCAGCGCCGGAAACCTCACGCCGTCCTTCTCGCCGTGCGGCATAGAGGCGAACGTTCCGCAGGTCAATTTCGGCTGCGGCCTGACGGTGATTCCGTCGGCAATCAACGGCTCCACGCAGTCGGGCGCGACCTCGACCCAGTACGTCGATCCGGCGCTCCCGGGCAACACCTTCAACCCCAATATCTTCGCGACGCGCGGCACCCCGCAGACCGCCGCCGCCGGCGGCGTCCTCTCGAAGCCGCAGTTCTCGGCGGACCTCGACCTCGAGGAGAAGTCCGGGCGCAACACGGTCGGGGTTTACATTTCCAACCTGTTCGGCAACGTCTACAACGGAGCGATTCCCCTGCTCAACCCGTTCTACCAACCGGTTGCAACCGGGATCGCGGGCCCGCAGACCGGGCTCAACCCGTTTGCAAATCCGGCCTACACCAACGGGGGAGGGGTGCCGGCAGGCACCTTCCTCAATCACGGCAACGCGAACATTCCGGGCTACGCATACGGCTCAGGGCCCTACATCCAGATTCCGGTCGCGCCGACGAGCTTCACCCTCTACTACGAGCTGGCGCTGTAATGCGAATCGTTGCGCTCGTCCTCGGCGGCGCGCTGGCCGGCTGCAGCGCATCGGCGACCTCGCCATATCCCCAGACCCAAGTCAACCCACTGGCCGGAACGTTGCAGCTCGCGGTCGGGACCGCGAACATCTTCGGCGACGATCCGCTGACCGGAGTTTCGCCGGCGATCTCCGGCGCGTTCGGACCAACAGGATTTAACGTCGTGGAAACCTTCCGCCAAGTCGCGAGCGGCCAAGCCCCCGGCGATAGCGATTCCGGGGTGACGACGCCGACGCTCTCCGGTCCGTTCAAGCTTCCGACGACCGCCGGGATCGCCGACGGCAACGGCGCGACGCTCGAGACCGGGCCCGGCCCGAGTGACGCCGGGACCGGGACGATGAACGGAACGGCACAACCCAATCCGGGGACGCCGAATATCGCCGCTTCAACCTTCGGCGTTTCGGCCAACGCTTCGGGTTGGGGGCTCGAGCCGTTCAACTTCACGGTCGTCAACGGCTCGTCGGCCGGGACGCCGATCTCCTACGTGCCGTTTGCGCAACCGCTCTTCGATTCGGTCGTGCTCGGCGGCAACGCGGATCCCTTTGCGTTCGTCCCGTGGGGAGGTCCGCCCGCTTACGATCAGAGCGGCGACGGCTTGGGCGTCCGCAACAACGCCAACCCGCCGCCGCCGGGCGTCGTCGGGGTGAGCCTCGGGCTCGACACCTTTGCGAATCTCGCGCCGGTGGCGGGCACCTACACGATCTCCGTGGTCGTGCCGACCGGGCCGACTACGACCGGTACCAAGACGGCCTCCACGACGCTCAGTTCCACGGCGTTGCTGCCGGCGATCTCGCCCCCGACGGTCACGCCCGACGGGATGGGCGGCGCGAGCGTCGCGCTCACGCTACCGGCCGGCGTCACCGAAGCGCTCGCTCAGATCGTCGACATCGGCCCAGATAATCTGCCCGCCATGGGCGCGAGTTGCAATACATCGAGCACCGGGTCACCGATCTACTATACCGTGTTCTTCAACGCGTCCGGAACGATCGCACTCTCCGATGCGCACGGCCCCGGCGTTCCCGGCCATCCGACCCACACGCTCTGCACCTCGGCCGACAATACCGCGGCCAACAACGGAACCGCGGTCGACGCCGACTCGTATGTGGTGCAGGCGATCGGCTTCGACTATCCGTTCTACGAAGCGAGCTACCCACAGAGCAACCGCAATTCGGCGCCGGCGCTCACCGGGTCGAACGGTCAGGCCGATATCACGATCTCCTCGCAAGTCGGCTGCGTCTCGGCGGGCGGCGCGCTGACCCCGGCCTGCGCCTCGACCGCGGCCGCAATCGCCAACCCGTCCAGCGTCGTCGAACGCTATCTGCGCAGCCTACGCGTGAAGGCGACGCGGAGCAGCTTCCGGGTCACGACCGCGCTTCAGCCATAAGAACAGCGCGATCGCGATGGGAAGTTCGAGATCATCGACTTTGGCGGGATGACGATTGGGCGGGCGTCGTACGAACCCGGATGGCGATGGTCAAGTCCAGCATATTGGCTTCGTCGTGTCCAGCTGCGTCACCGTTGCGATGGACGATGGCGCGGTGGTGGAACTGCGAGCAGGCGATTTCTTTTACATCCCGCCTGGGCCGCCCGGACACGATAGTTGGGTCGTCGGCGACGAACGGTACGTGTGTGACCATTTTGTCACATGTCAAGTCGCGGCGTTTGCCGCCCGCGCGAGCAAGGCCACGGGGGTCGGGGCGCAGGAGTTTGCGCGCGAGTGCTGCTAGTACTCACTTGCAAAGTTCCGCGTAAGTATAGGTCGGTTTAACGGAAGTGACTTTGGTTGCCTTCCACTCGAAGGGAGCGGCGATTTCATTGTACGCCTTGACGAAGCGGTCGATTGCGTCCCG
>JBOHTW010000251.1:0-3047 GCA_050733835.1 Vulcanimicrobiaceae bacterium
CGCTCGATCAACTGTTCCACGCGCGCATCGATCCGGCTCAGAAGTTTGCAATCGCGGCCCGCGGACTCAACGCCTCGCCGGGCGCCGCCTCGGGCGCGGTCGTTTTCGATCCCGACACGGCGGTCGCATGGTCGAAGGATGGCACGGCGGTCATCTTGGTTCGCGACGAAACGACGCCCGACGATGTCCATGGCATGATCGCGGCGCGCGGCGTCCTCACCGCCAAGGGCGGCGCGACGTCGCACGCGGCGGTCGTCGCTCGCGGGATGGGTCTTCCGTGCGTCAGCGGTTGTGACGACCTCGTCATTGACGAGCGCACGCGAACGGCGACCTTGGCCGGCCAGCCGCTGCGTGAAGGCGATGCGATCACGATCGACGGAACGACCGGCACGGTCGTCGTCGGCAGTTTGAGTTTGATCGATCCACCGTCCGAACTGCCGGACTGGCTGGCCGAGTTTTTATCGTGGGCCGACGACTATAAGCGGCTGGGCGTCTGGGCCAACGCCGATACGCCCGAAGATGCGCGCAAAGCGCGCGATCTCGGCGCCCGCGGCATCGGTCTGTGCCGCACCGAGCATATGTTCATGCAGCGGGCGCGGCTGCCGGTCGTGCAACGGATGATCATGGCCGATACGGCCGACGCGCGCGCCGAGGCACTCGCCGCGTTGCTGCCGTTTCAGCGCGAGGACTTTACCGGCATCCTCGAAGCGATGGCCGGCTATCCGGTGACGATCCGGCTGCTCGACCCGCCGCTGCACGAGTTCTTGCCATCGCTCGAAGATTTGCTCGTCGAAGTCACCGAACTACGGTTGACGCGCGGCGAGGATGACGCGCACTACCGCGACCGCGCCGCAATGCTGGCGCGCGTCCGGCAGTTGCACGAGCAGAACCCGATGCTGGGTCTGCGCGTCTGCCGGCTCGGCATCGTGTACCCGGAGATCTACGCGATGCAGGTGCGGGCGGTCTTCGAAGCCGCGTGCGCGTTGCGCAAGCGCGGCGTCGATGCGCGGCCCGACGTGATGATTCCCGGCGTCGGCACGCCCGAGGAGATGCGGGTGACGTTCACCGCGACCAAAGAAGTTGCCGACCGCGTCATCGCCGAGTGCGCGGTCCCCGTCCCGTATCGGATTGGAACGATGATCGAGCTGCCGCGCGCTTGCATCGTCGCCGACCGGTTGGCCGAGCACGCGCAGTTTTTCTCGTTCGGCACCAACGACCTGACGCAGACGACCTACGGTTACTCGCGCGACGATGCCGAGGGCTCGTTCATTCCCGTCTACTTGGCAAAGAAGATCCTGCGCGACGATCCGTTTCAGGTGCTCGACCGCGACGGCGTCGGCGGGTTGATGGCGATCGCGTGCGAACGCGGCCGCAGCGCGCGGCCCGACTTGAAGATCGGCATCTGCGGCGAGCACGGCGGTGAACCATCGAGCATCGCCTTCTGCCACAGCCTCGGGCTCGACTATGTCTCGTGCTCGCCCTACCGCGTCCCCATCGCCCGGCTGGCGGCGGCGCAGGCGAATCTCGCGTAGCCGAGCTTATTTGCTGTGCGTCGTAGCTGGGCGGCAAATTTTCGGCGAGCAGCGCACGCAAAAGATGGTAGGTAACCGTCTCCGTATGCTCGCGCTCGAAACTCGATTTCGAGAGCGTCTTTTCTCAAAATCGCGGCGTCGGCCGGACACTCTCGATGTCGGTTCGGGAGAAATCCTCGCCTTTAAAAAGCAACGGTTCGCCGAGCGATTTCGCAAGAGCGTAGCTGAAGCAATCGCCGTAGTTCAGAGCTGCAGGGTGGCGTCCGCGACCGAAGTGTCGGAATGCGTCGCGAGCGAACGCGGCATGCACGCTTGTGAGCGAGACGACCTCGATCGCCGACTCGCCGAGCAAGACGTCGAGTGCCGCAGCGCCGGCCGCACCCGCGCGCGCCTCGACGACGATCGCGCATTCGACCAGCGTCGCGGCCGAGAGATAGCGTCGGGGGGCATCTTCGATTGCGCGCGCAAAGTCGGCTGCCTCGGCTTCCTCTCGCAAGATCGCGATGATCGCCGAGGTATCGATTACCACGTACTAATTCGGTAACCCCCGTTCGTCGTAGCCGAGGATCTCGTCGGGCTCGCGGGCATCGAGGACCGGCGCTGCTGAAAGGCGACGGCCGATTTCGAGTAAGCGTTCTGCAAGCCCGGCGCGCTTTGTTCGACGAATGCGATCCAAGCGTTCGCGAAGCGCGGTCGTTACCGCCTCCGTGAGCCCTTCTCCGGTCTCATCGGCGAGTGCGCGCGCAAGACGGTCTGCCTCCGGATGCTTGATGCTGAGCGCCATGTATAGATAATACGTTGTTTTCTAGAAAACGTCAAGGTTCCGGCGCCTATCGTCGCGTTGATCCGACGACGCGTGATCGCGGTCATCCGGCGGCCGTCAGTTGCCGGATGCGTTGATTCGGCCGATTGCGCCGCCGGTGTACTCGGTGAACCAGACGCGGCCATCGCGGCCGCTGGCGATGCCGGTCGGGCCCGAGCCGGGGTTCGCGAGCGGTGACTCGGCGATCCGGCCGTGCGCGTCGATGCGGCCGACGCGAGCCGGATCGTATTCGGTGAACCACATCGAGCCGTTCGGCCCGCGCGCGACGGCTTTCGGCATGCTGTCGGCGCTGGGCAGCCGGAAGTCGGTGATCGTGCCACGCGTCGTAATGCGGCCGATGCGATGGCCGTCGTATTCGGTGAACCACAGCGCTCCGCCGGCGGCCGTTATTCCCGTCGGGAACGCACCGGCGGTCGGCACCGGATATTCGGTCACCGCACCGTGAATCGTCATCCGGCCGATCCGACCCGCCGACGCCTCGGTGAACCATAGCGCGCCGTCGGGACCGGCCGTGATATCGACCGGCCACGACCCTTCGGTCGGGATCGCAAACTCGCTGATTGCGCCGCGCGTGGTGATCCGCGCGATCCGGTTCGCGTGCGGCTCGGTGAACCAGATCGCGCCATCGGGTCCCGCGGCAATGCCCTCGGGCAGCACGCCGGGCGTTTTCAGCACAAATTCGCGGACCGCGC
>JBOHTW010000252.1:0-23893 GCA_050733835.1 Vulcanimicrobiaceae bacterium
ACAGCATCCACGCCTTGAAGTTCATCCGGCCGAGCACCGAACCGGCGATGAGAATCGGCGTGATCGCCGCAAACACGAACTGGAAGTAGACCATCGTTGCGCCGCCGAAATGCAGCGCGGGCATTCCGCCGGAGGCCAGCGGAATGACGGCTTGGCCAAGCATCTGCGATGCGCCCAGCGCCGAGTGCGGCGTGCCGACCCAACCGGCAAGCCAACCCGACTTGAACAACGGTGCGCCGAAGGCCAGGTTGTAGCCCCACAGCGACCAGACCAGCAGCACCGACGAGAACGCGTAGAAACACATCACCGCCGAGTTGAGCGCCCATTTTTTCTTGACGAGGCCGGCGTACAGAATCGCAAGCCCCGGAATGCTCTGCAATCCAACGAACGTTGCCGCAGTGAGTTGCCAGGCGGTATCGCCGGAGTTCAGAAAGGCCGGTGCAGCGACGTATGGGTTGGCATCGGCAAACAGCAAGGTGGACCTCCCATGGCGTGAGCTCCGCAATTACCTTGCAGAATAGCCCCACCGCAGGACGAGGGCATTAGACGACCGGCAAACGTCAGGGGCCGCTGATTGTCCGTTTAGCGCATGGCCGACAAATATCGGGGAAAAAGAGCGGGACGCCGCGCGCTGCGCGACGTCCCACATCGGATTTCTTACACGGTGCCGCGTGTGCACGGCGTTCGTTGGAGAACCTCCGAGCGGCTGCGTGGACGCGTTAAGCGTTCAGCACGACGTTCGAACGACCCGGCCACACGCCGTTCTTTGCCCCGGTGGATCTTGCGAGTTCAATCGCCCTCCTGTCCCGTTAAACTCCATGGTGTCTGCAGACTCTTCGACTCTAACGCCGTCTGAGACCGTTGTAAAGAGGGCGGTTCGCAATCGCACTTGGGAGCAGCCGAGCAGGGAGTCGCAGGGAACGTCCCGGATTGCCCGGCATGGCAAGGACCGGCGCACGCGTCAAACCCGCCAGCCTCGGGGCCGATCGGCTGCGCGCGCTCCTGTGCAGCATGCTGCTGCAGCGCGCGGTCGATACGCGCGGATTCCAACTCAATCGCCAAGGCAAGATTCCAATCGCCATGGGCTCGGAGGGCCACGAAGCGGTGCAGGCCGGCACCGGCATGGCGTTCGAGCGTGGCCGCGACGTGCTCTACCCGTACTATCGGAACACCGGAATCATTCTCGCGTGCGGATTCCCGCTCGCCGATTTGTTTCGCTCGCAGTTCGCGCGGGTCACCGATCGAACCCGCGGGCGGCAAATCATCAACCACGTAACCGCGCACGACCTCGGCATCGCGTCGATCAGCTCGATCATCGCAACCCACCTTAGCCACGCGGTCGGCACCGCCTATGCATTTCAATTGCGCGGTGAGCGCGACCGCGCCGTGTTGGCGACCTTCGGCGAGGGCGCGACCAGCGAGGGTGAATGGCACGAGGCGATCAACTTTGCGGCCGTCCATCGCGTTCCGGTCGTCTTCGTCTGCGAGAACAATCAGTGGGCGATCTCGACGCCCCAGTCAAAGCAGATGGCGGTCGCCGATGTCGCAGTCAAAGCGGCGGGTTATGGGCTGCCGGGAGTCGTGGTCGATGGGTTCGATCCGGTCGCGGTCTATGAAACCGTTCGAGCCGCCCGCGACCGTGCAGCCGGCGGCGGCGGACCAACCCTCGTCGAGGCCAAGTGCTATCGGTTCTTGTCGCACACGACCGATGACGACGATCGGACCTATCGCTCGCGCGAAGAGGTCGAGCGCCTGCGTCATCTCGACCCGGTTCCACGGTTCGAGCGCCGGTTACTCGAACTCGGCGTGCTCGACGCAGCCGAACTCGACGCGCTGCGTACCGAAGTAACGGAGTCGGTCAACGCGACTACCGACCTCATCGAGCAAGAGGCCCTGCCAACCGCGAGCGACCTCTACGGTAACGTCTACGGCGGGCGCGACGACCCGTGGGTGTGACCGCCGTCGCTGGCCGGTGGTGTTACGATTGGACGATGAAGCGTCACCCGACCCGGCTGCTCTCGGTCTGCCTCATCGCGCTGCTCGCCGCGTGCGGTGGCGGGGGAACCTCGCCCCCGCCCGTGCCCACGCCGGCACCCGAGCGGCTCTACGTCAGCGGCGACAGCGTTCCGAACAACTCGATCGCCTACTTCAATTCACCGTTCGGCGCAAACACGACGATCGCCGGCACGATCGCAACCGCCGGCGGCGGCGCGATCGCGGGCCTCGCCGTCGACGCGACCGGACGGGTCTTCGCCGCCGATGGTTTCAAAAATACCTTGACGGCTTATCCCCGGCCGGCTCCGCCGGGCGCCCCGCTGTTCGTGATGAGCCTACCGTTCACTCCGGCCAAACTCGCGTTCGACGGCGCGGGCAACCTGTACGTCGCCGACTACGGCGGCGGGCGGATTGCCGTGCTGGCCGCGCCGATCGCCGGAACTTCGGCGCCGGCGACCCTGATCACCGGCCTCAGCACGCCCAACGGCCTGTGCTTTGATGTCGCCGCAAACCTATACGTAACCAGCTTCACGAGCAGCATTCTCTCGGTTTACCAACCGCCGTACACCGGCTCGCCGGTCATCGTCAACACCGGCACCGCCAATTCGAATTCGTGTGCCGTCGACGCAGCCACCCAGCAGTTGATCGTCGCTAGCGGAAATGCCAGCCTCGGGCAGATCCTCGTCTACGACTTGCCGTTGGCGGCGAACGCGGGCCCTGCCGTGCGCATTCCGTTCAACGGGACGGCGCCGACGGCGCTGGCGGTGGATCCGTCGGGCGACCTGTTCGTCGGCGTCGGCGCAACCGCAATCCAAGTCTACGCGCCGCCGTTCACCAGCGTCAGCTCACCGCTGTTTGCGATTCCGACGGTGAACTCGATCGGAGCGATGGCGTTCGGGAGCTGATCGACCGCATCGCAAGCGCCGCGACGACCGAACCGGCGGCCATCGTAAGGTAGGCGACCGTCCAGGCCGCCGGCGACGCCAGCCCGCCGAATGCTTGCAAGACCAATCCGACGGTGATTGGCCCCAGTGCGCCACCGAGCGCTCCCACCAGCGCGTGGACCGCGAGCGTCGCGCCCTGCGCGTCGACCGGCGCAACGTCGACGACGCCGGCCGTGATCGCGCCCGAATCGCCGGTCACCAAGATGCTGTAGACCAGCAGCAGCGCGACGGCGAGCCCGAACGCTCCGCCCCCGAACGCGGCGACCACGATCCCCGTCGCGACGCTCGCCACCGCAACGAGCGCGATAATCCACCGCCGGCCGCGCCGGCTGGCGATCTCCGCGCCGAGGATGCTCGCCGGAACGCCGATGAAGACGATCGCCGTACTCCAGACCGTGAGCCGATGCCCCGGATCGCCGCCGACGGTGCGGTTCCAAACAAACAACAAGTACGCGACCAGCCAGGCTCGGGTGGCGAACAGCTCCCAGCAGTGGCCGCCGTAAGCGATGACGTAGCGAAGCACCGCGCGATTGGCGAGCACCGGCCGAAAGTCGAGTGCATGCCGCGGCGACGGTCGCACCGGCGACCCCGGCAACGGGTTGGTCCCCAGCGTCGCGATGGTAACGAGCACCGCGCTGATCGCCGAGCCGACCGCGCCGACCAAAAAGATCGCGCGCCAGCCCCAAGCGGCGAGGACGAAGCCGGCGACGAGAAACGACAGGCTTCCACCGATTCCGAAGCTCGCGGTGTAGTACGGAACGACGCGAAGCCGCAGTGCATCGTCGAGCCGTTCGGTGAGGAGTCGCAGGCCCGGCATGTAGGTTCCGGCCAGCGCCGCGCCGGCGAGGCTCCAGACGAGCGCCGCGCTCCAGAAGCCATGCGCCAAAGTTGCAAACCCAATCTGGCCGGCGACGCCGAGTAGGGCGCTTGCGACGTAGATCGCGCGCGTGTCGGCGCGGTCGGTCAAGCCGACGAGCACGGGAACGGCGACGACATAGCCCAAGAAGTATGCGCCGCCGATCCAACCGGCGCCCGACGCGCTGAGGTGCCACGCCCCGACGAGTCCCGGCAGCGCAACGGCGAACCCAGCGTAACCGGCCATGCCGGCGACCTCGGCTGCAATCGTCAACCCGATCAATCGCCGGTTTTGCGCCGGCATCTACGGAGCGGGTTCGGTCAGCACGGGATACGGAGCCGCCGCTGGAAGTGCCGACTGCACGCGCTGGTTGAGGTCGGCGAGGATGGTGTCGTTCGCTGCGATCGAATCGAACGCGATCGCGACGTCGGCGACCGTCTCGCCGTGAAACCGGACCGGTTCGCGGGCGCGTTCGAGTCCGATGCCAACCCAGCCGCCCGGGCGGTCGACAAAGCGAACGTCCCACGGTATGCCGTCCCACGGGCGCTCGGCGAGATTCCCAGCGACGATCGCCCGGCAGGTCGCAAAGTCGCGCCGCCGGATCCACAGTTGACGCAGACGGAACCGCTTGCGGTCTCGGCGCGGTATCAACGTTAAATGATAGGCGGCGCTTCCGCCGCACGGTTCGTCGGCACCCACGGCGATCCGATAGTTGCGCGTGAAGACGCGGATGCGGGCAATGACCGGTAACGGCGTCGCCGCCGGGTGCACGGCTGTGGGTGACGGCGGCGGCCCTTCATCGAGGCCGATTCCGAATGAATACACCGGGCTCAGCTTCGGTACGCCCAGCGGTTCAAAGAACTCGGCCTTGCAGACCAAACAATCGAGACCGGCCGGACGGTGGGGAGCGGTGCGTTCTTCGGTCGAGAAACTGTCGGTATAAATCGCATCCTGCGCACGATTGTAGACCGACGCGTACGTTTCGCCGACCAGCCGGCCGTTGCGACGATAGGTGATGCGCACTCGCGAACGGACGAGTGGTGGAACCCGCTGGTTCTGCCAGACAGCGCGCGCCTTCGCGAAGATCGCATCGCCGATCGCGAACGGCTCGGCCGGCCCGGCGCGCTGCGGCCAGCTTGCGAGCAAAATCGCTGCAAACATCCAAGCACACCGCCGAAGCCTCCGGCTCGCCACGATCGCCTCCCGTAACTTCGATCATTCGGCAACCCGCTCGCAACGTCCGGCGGCGCCGCCGCCGGCCAGACCATCTGCGTCAGTCTTCGAGTCGCAGCACCGCCATGAACGCCTCCTGCGGAAGGTCGACGCGGCCGACGCGTTTCATCCGTTCCTTGCCGACTTTTTGCTTTTCGAGCAACTTGCGCTTGCGGGTGATGTCGCCGCCATAGCACTTGGCGAGCACGTTCTTGCGCAGCGCGCTGACCGTTTCGCGGGCGACGATCTTGCCGCCGATCGCCGCCTGGATCGGAACGTCGAACATCTGCCGTGGGATCAACTCCTTGAGTTTCTCGGTGAGCGCGCGGCCGCGTTGCGGCGCCTTCTCGCGCGCGACGATGAACGAGAGCGCGTCGACCGGTTCGGCGTTCAGCAATATCTCGAGTTTGACGAGGTCGCCTTCGCGGTAGCCGATCACCTCGTAGTCGAGCGACGCATAGCCTTTGGTTCGCGACTTGAGATTGTCGAAGTAATCGATGATCACTTCGCCGAGCGGCAGTTCGTACTCCAAGATCACCCGCCCGTCCACCAGGTACTCCATGTGACCAAGCGAGCCACGCCGCACCTGGGTCAGTTCCATAATCGTGCCGACGTACTCGGGCGGCGTGATGACGGTCGCCTTGACGTAGGGCTCTTCCATCAGCGCGATCTTGTCGCGCGGCGGCAGCTTTGCCGGGTTGTCGACCAGGATGACGCTGCCGTCGGTGAGCGCGACGCGAAACACGACCGATGGTGAGGTCGCGATCAAATCGAGATTGTAATTTCGCTCGAGCCGCTCTTGCACGATCTCCATGTGCAACAGGCCCAAGAAACCACACCGGAAGCCGAAACCAAGCGCGATCGAACTCTCCGGCTCGAAGTGGAGCGCCGAGTCGTTCAGCGCCAGCTTTTCGAGCGCGTCGCGCAGTTCGGAGACCTCGACCCCTTCATTGGGATAGAGGCCGCAGTACACCATCGGTACGATCGGCTTGTAGCCGAGCAAGGGTTCGGGCGCCGGGTTATCGGCCTCGGTGATCGTCGCGCCGACGTCGATGTCGCCGATCGACTTGATGTTCGCAATCACGTAGCCGACCGAGCCCGCCTCCAGCAGTTCGGTCTTGCGCATCAGCGGTCGGAAGATCCCGACTTCGGTGCATTCGTAGACGCGGCGCTTGCTCATCGACATGAACTTCGTTCCCGGCCGCAGCGAGCCGTCGACCACCCGGACGTATGAAACGACCCCCCGGTACGGGTCGAACTGCGCGTCGAAAACCAGCCCGCGAAGGTGGTCGGCGCGCCCGCGCGGCGGTGGGACGCGGCCGACGATCGCTTCGAGGATCTCACCGATGCCAAGCCCCTCTTTGGCACTGCACAGAACCGCTTCACTGCCTTCGATGATCAGCAGTTCCTCGATCTCCTTGCGAACGCGTTCGGGATCGGCGGCCGGTAGATCGATCTTGTTGATGACCGGAATGATCGTCAGGTTCTGTTCGAGCGCCAAATGGTAATTGGCCAGCGTCTGGGCTTCGATGCCTTGAACCGCGTCGATGACCAACAGCGCGCCTTCGCAGGCCCGCAGCGAACGTGAGACCTCCGACGAAAAGTCGACGTGGCCCGGCGTGTCGATGAAGTTGAGTTGGTAGGTCTCGCCGTCGCGCGCCTGATAGCTCAGCGTGACCGGATGCATCTTGATCGTGATGCCACGCTCGCGTTCAAGGTCCATCGCGTCGAGCATCTGGTCTTCGGAGTCGCGCATCTCGACGGTCCGCGTGATCTCGAGCAACCGATCGGAGAGGGTCGTCTTCCCGTGATCGATATGAGCGATGATGCAGAAGTTACGGATGCGTTCGGCGACGATCTCGGCGGACGCGTTGGGTCGGTGCGAAGGTGAGATCATCCGGCCTCAGTGGAACGCGAAATAACAGCTCACCGGCACGATCGACCGCGCGATGTACCCAATCAGCAAGAACAGCACGAGAAACGCGAGATCGAGCCCAGCCATCGGCGGGATGATCCGCCGGATCGGAACGAGCACCGGCTCGATGATGGCTGCCAAGTAGTCGCTCCATCGACCGCGTAGGCTTGGGACCCAGGAGACGAGCGCGTAGACGGCCATCGCGATGAGATAGAGGTTGAGCAGTTGCGCGAGGACCGTCAGCAACTGGCACGAGAGAGAACTCACGTCGGCGTCTTCGTCGCCGGCGCGGGCGATTACTTGAGTTCGGCGAGCACCTTCGGCGGAACGCCGCTCAGAAACGGCTCGGGATCGACCGGTTTGCCCTCGTACATTACCTGATAATGCAAGTGCGGGCCGGTCGATGCGCCGGTCGAACCGACGAGGCCGATCGCCTCGGCCTTGGTGACGTGGTCGCGGGCCTGCACGTCGATCTTCGAAAGGTGGCAATACCACGTGTGGTAGCCGTTGCCGTGGTCGATCTCGATGCGCTTGCCGTAACCGCCGTCGTAGCCGGCGAAGACGACACTGCCGGCGGCCGCGGCATGGACGGGGCTCCCATAGTCGCCGGCCAGGTCGACGCCCTCGTGGAACTCCGGCCACGGATTAGTCCGCCAGCCGAACCCGGCGTTGATTTCGTCGCCGGTCGCGATCGGGTTGATCGATGGAATCTCGGCCAGGAAACGCGCCCGCGACAACTCGGCGAGGTGGTGCATATTGAGGACGTGCAGCGCCGCCGACCGCAGCGCGGCACCTTCTTGGGTGACTTGCGCCGAGTCGGCCGCAATTCGGTCGAGCCGCGCGTCGACCGCGGAAAACCCGAGACTTTCGGAGACCGACCGGCTCGTCCGGACGCGCGACGACGGCCGCGCCGGCGGATCGGGAGCGCCGACCAAGCGGCGGATCGTCTCGTTTTGGCGCTTGAGCCGCCGCAGTTCCCCGCCGAGCCGGTCGGCTTCGGCGTCGATCGCCGCTAGGTGCCGCTGCTGATCGTGCGTCAAGCTCTCATAATGCTGGGCTTGGACGGATGCATCGCGGAGTTGGCCGGCGATATAGACGATGCTGCCGGCCGCCAATACGACGAGCGCCACGGCCGCCGCCGCGAGGTGCCGCCAACCGAACTCGACCCGATAGATCGAATACCCCTTAGGCGGGATGACTTTCACCAGAAATGCTTGCTTCACGGCCACAGCCGGAGCGAAGCGCCGCGCAAACGCACCGAGTTCGGCTCCTCCCAAAGACGGCCGCCGCCCACGTCCGGAACGAACCGGGGGCGTGCTCCTCGTTCCCCAGCGGAGCGGTTCGAGCAGTTCGGCCGTCCGCCGGACACTCCTTGTGGACAACTCGGTCGCGGCCGCGACTCGGGTCGAGCCAAACCTTGCACGGGGGTCAGGTGATCCGCGGCACACACGATGGTCCGCGTACCGTTGCTCCCTTCCGGTCCTGGCGGGGTTGACGGGTCCGCGTTGCGCGAAGCCCGGCCCCCGGCAAGGCGACTCGTATCATACCACACGCACGCAATCGCGCGGCATGCGTTACGCGTCGCCGGCGATCGCGTCGCCGAGCGCCGCGAACGCCGTTCCCAAATCGCGCACGACGCGGCCGACGCTCTTGCGCAACGAGTGGCGACGCGCGCCGCGGACGATGCGTTCGTTGTCCGCTTCGCGCAACAACGTCGCGATGCGGCTTCGCGCCATCGAATTGATGACCTCGTAGTTCATGACTGCAAACTCCAAGCAGACCTCGTGCACGACGTGCAACGAAGCAGTGGCTGAGTAAAAAGAAACGGCCCCCGCGAGTTGCGGAGGCCACCGGAGCATGCGTTCGGGCGCGGTTTGCGCTAGCCGTCTCGCCTCGGGGAAGTCCGCACGATAAGGGTGCGAGCGATGGGAAGCGGCAACGCGCCGATTCCACGAGTGCTCTTGATCGCGGTCATTTCAAACATACTGTTCACGTGCTTCCTCCTTTCACCCAAAGGTTCAATCGTTGCCGAATATTACCACACGCGCGTCGCGTCCGTCAACTCGCGGAAGTCGGCGACTACGTGCGGCTCGGAAGTGGCGCGACGGTCGCCGTCGCGTTCGACGTTGGAACCGTCGGACTCGACGTCGGCGCGAGTGCCGGCACAGGGCCGGAGTTGGCGGCATTCGGCGCACCGCTTGCCGGTGCGCTCGGGGCCGGCGTCGGCACGACGGGATCGCCGTATAGCACGACGAGGTACGTCTCGCCGCCGTGCAGGGTGAGTGGCTTGACCGCCTGCGAAGCGATCGTCGTCCCCTCGGCGGTCAGGCCGGTATCGACCGCGATCGTGTCGACGTGATGGCGGCGGCCGGGTTGTAAAACGGCAATCGTAAATTTGCGGCCGGTGGCCAACTCGTTTTTCGGCGCATCGAACCGCAGCGCGCCTAAACCGTAGAGCGTGAGGTCCGCGTGCGGCGTGAGATCGACGCTCGCAAGCGCGACCGGCGGCGGCTTAGCGTCGTCGCCGGCCGGCAGCGCAACGCTGCGCGGATGTGCGGTGAGCGCAACGCTCAAGTGAATCGGTGCCCCCGGGGTTGCCCGCGCGCCGGTCGGGCTCGCCGAACCGGCCGGTGCAGCGGCCGTCGCCGAACTCGGCGCCGGGGTCGGGGTCGCACTCGGAGTTGGGCTCGGAGTCGGAACCGGAGTTGGGGTCGCGCTCGACCTTGGGGTGGCGCCTGCACCCGGCGAGCCGCTCGGGTGCGCGGACGGTGAACTCGACGGGGCAGGCGTCGGCGGCACGAGGCCAAGCTCGAACCCAAAGCCATCGGTCGTTGCTGCCCGCACGCTGGTCTGGGTGGCCGACAAGACGAGGTCGGCAGTCTGCGACCGCACGGCAGGCGCCGGTGGTGCCGGCGTCGCCCGGAAGTAACCCGGGTTCGGGGTAAGTCCTTGTTGCGGAATCGTCGGAAAGCCGCTACCGATATTCCCTTGGCAGGCCGCAGCCAGCACGGCGCAACCACCCAGAGCCACGACGAGAACCGCCGAGCTTCGCATTCTCACCTATTCGGCTTTCGTGCGCCGCAGGCCCAGACCCCGCCCGCGCCACGCTCGGGCCGGCGAGCGACCGGGCAATTTCGGCTATCGGAAAGGTTCGACCGCGCGGTCGTTTGCTGCAGGGGACGGTTTTCCGTGGACGTGATACTCACGATGCTGGCGTGCGAGATCAGCGTCGAGTCGAGCCACGGATCGCCGCTTTTCAAGCGCCCGCTTCTTGTCGTAATGAGGAGCAGTCCTATGCGCAATTCTTCAATCTCCCGAGACGCGTTCATCACCGGCGCCGCCGTCGGCGCGGCCGCGCTCTCCATCGGCGTCCCGGCCTTCGTGCCCAAACGCACCGAGGCCGAGGAAACGATCAAGATCGGTGAGACCGACGAGCTGACCGGAACGTATGCGGCGCTGGGATTGAGCCAGCAGCGCGGCGAGACGTTGGCGATGGAAAAGTGGAACAAGCGCGGCGGCGTCATGGGCCGCAAAGCCGAGATGGTCACTGAAGACAACGAAGGCAACCCTGGGGTGGCCGTCCAGAAGGCCCGCAAACTCATTCAGCAAGACAAAGTCGTCGCGCTGATCGGCACGGTGAGCAGCGCGGTCGCGCTCTCGACGAGTTCGACGGCAAACGCGCTCGGCATGCTATTCATGGACGCCGGCGGACACGCCGACAACATCACCGGCAAAGACTGCCATTGGAACACGTTTCAAACCTGCCACACGACTTGGGCACTCACGCACGCTTCGGGGTTTTCCACCGCCGAAAAATTCGGCAAGCGCTGGTACCTGATTACCCCCGACTACGCCTTCGGACACGCGCTCGCGAACGGCTACGCAGACGTCAGCAAACGGATCGGCGGAACGATCGTTGGCAACGACTTGACTCCACTGGGAACGACCGACTTCAGTCCGTACCTCAGCAAAGTCGAGTCGGCGAAAATCGACGTCCTGCTGATCCTGACCAACGGTGACGACTACGTCAACTGCATGAAACAAGCCAACGCATTCGGCTTGCTCAAAAAGCTCCCGGTCGGCGGCCCGTATGCCGAACTCGAAGCGCTGTGGGCGCTGCCGGCCGTCGCCCGCGTCGGCTACTGGGGCACCGAATGGTACTACAAAGACGACGTCGTGCTGGGCAAGAGCAATAGCGAAGCCCGAAGTTTCGTGGCCGAATACCGGCGGCGTTTCGGTACCCCGCCGACTGCGCGCAGTGCGTTTGGCTACGCTTCGATGGATCGGCTGCTGTGGGCGATCGACCACGCGAAATCCACCGACTCGGTGAAGATCGCCCGAGCCCTCGAAGGCGCGGAGTTCACGTCGATCTGGGATGGCCGCTCGGTCTATCGCAAGGAAGACCACGAACTAATGTGGCCGATGTGGGTCGGCACGCTTCGCGCGAACGGAACGCCGCAAGATAAGTACGACGTCTTCAACGTGACCAGTCGGCAGCCGGCCGACAAGATCTTCATCAGCGACGCCGAGGCCTCAAAAGTCTGTCCGTCGCTCGGCTATCCGACGTAACCGCTAACGGACCGTCCGCCCGTGACGCCGCCACAGGAACGGTCGTCCGGGCGGGCCTGCGCCGGTAGGCCCGCGTGGCGGTATGTCGCGACGGTGCCGCGAAGGACGCGACGCAGTCTCAATCGGAGGGCGAATCGTGATCGAACGGTACCGCGAACGTTTCAAAGATGTCATCGGTCTGATCGTCACCCCGTTTCACGCCGATTACCGGCTGAACGAACCGGCGTTGCGCGCCGAGATCGACTGGTGCATTGCACAAGGGGCGACCGGCGTCGTCGCGACCCCGAGCATCGGCGAGTTTCTGCACCTCGGCGACGACGAGCGCCGGCGCGTCTTCGAGATCGTTGCCGAGCAGGTCGGTCGGCATCCGGGCAAAGCCAAACTGGCGATGACCTCCGGCGCGACGACTCTCCAAACGCTCGAATGGACCCGGCTGGCGGCCGAACTCGGCTTCGAGTGCGCGGTCGTCATTCCACCGTACTATTGGAAAGCGGGCGAACGCGAGGTGTTCGAACACTATCGGATGCTCGCCGACGCCAAACTGCTGCCGATCTGCGTCTATCACAATCCGGCGCTGTCGAAGTTCCACATGACGCCGGCGTTCATGGCCCGGCTCACCGGGATCGACGGCGTCATCATGGTCAAAGAGGTCGAGACGGACCTGCAGCATCTCGAAGCGGTTGCCGACGCATTGGCCGGTCGAGCGCTCTACACGCAGACCTTTCGAGCCTATCTGACCGGGCGATTGTTGGGTTCGGCCGGCGGCCAGATCAACGTGTTCGCAATTCCTGCGTGCGTTGCCATCGATCGCGCGCTCGAACGCGGTGACGTGGCGACGGCTCAGGAGATTCAGCGCCGCCTCAATCGCGTCTTTCCGCGCGGCGGCGAGGCGGCGCTCGGAGCGATCGGCATGACCAAAGTCTGCGCGTCGGTCGTGACCGGCATCGAGATGGGTCCGGTTCGACCGCCGTATCTGGCGCCCGACGACGCGGCCGATCGCATCGAACGGCGATTGCCCGAACTCTACGAACTCGTTCCGGCGATGGTTCCGCCGACGCCGCGGACGGCCGTCGCGATCGGATGATCGCGCCGCCGTCGCCCCGGACGCAGCTGTTCATCGACGGCGCGTTCGTCGATGCGGCCGACGGTCGCACGTTTGCAACCGACGACCCGGCAACCGGCGAACCGATCGCGCAGATCGCCGCGGCCGGGGCTCACGACGTTACACGCGCCGTTGCCGCCGCCCGCCGGGCCTTTAGCGACGGCCCGTGGCGGCGCACGACCGCTCGCGACCGCGCCCGGATATTGCGCAAACTTGCAACCTTGCTTCACGAGAACGCCGGCGCGCTGGCGGCGCTTGAATCGCGCGACGCCGGCAAGCCGTTCAGCGAAACCGCTCAGCGCGACGTTCCGCGCGCCGCCGAGAACCTCGAGTTCTTCGCCGGCGCGATCGAGCATCGGGAAGCCGAGGCGTTCGCCGACCGCAAACCGTTTCTGGGTGCCGACCGCGAGTTGCTCAGCTTCGTGCGCTACGAACCCGTCGGCGTCGCGGCGCTGCTGACGCCGTGGAACTCGCCGTTGATGCAAGCGACCTGGAAGATTGCCCCGGCGCTCGCCGCCGGCAACACATGCATTCTCAAACCCTCGGAACTGACGCCGCTCTCGACCCTACGACTCGCCGAACTGTGCAGCGAGGCCGGCATCCCCGACGGCGTCGTGAACGTCTTGCCGGGTCTTGGTTCCGAAGCCGGCGCGCCGCTAGTCGCGGACCCCGGCGTCGACGCGGTCGCATTTACCGGCAGCGTTTCAACCGGCACCGCGATCAACGTCGCCGCCGCGCACACCCTCAAGAAAGTCACCCTCGAACTCGGCGGCAAATCAGCCAACGTCGTCGCGGCCGACGCCGATCTCGAGTTGGCCGTCCGCGGTTGCGTGCTCGCGATGTTTCGCCACAGCGGTCAGGTCTGCGTCGCGGGAACCCGCCTGTTCGTTCACAGCTCGATCTACGAACGGTTTCGCGAGTTGTTCGTCGCGCGGGTTCGCCGGCTGGTCGTCGGCGATCCACAAGCGCCCGGCACTGATCTCGGACCGCTGATCAGTCCGCAGCATCGCGCGCGCGTCGAAGACTACATCGCGCGCGGGCTAGCCGACGGTGCGGAGCCAATCGTCCTCGGCGAGCGGCCGACCACCGGCGACTTGCGACCCGGAAACTACCTTGGACCGACGATCTTCGAACCCAAGCACGACGCTCAGGCGATCGTGCGCGACGAGATATTTGGACCGGTCCTTGCGTTGTTGCGCTACGACGACGAGGCCGAGTTGATCCGGCGCGCCAACGACACCCGCTTCGGCCTGGCCGCCTATCTCTGGACGCGAGACGTCGATCGCGCCCTGCGGCTGTCGGCGGCGCTGCGCGTCGGGATGTGCTGGATCAACGGCTACTTCTTGCGCGATCTGCGCACGCCGTTCGGCGGCGTCAAGGCTAGCGGCCTCGGCCGCGAGGGCGGCCGCTGGAGCCTCGACTTCTTCACCCAACCCAAACTCGTCTGCATCAGCTACCCGACGACGACCCCGTAGGAGCGCCGCAATGTCCTTCGTCAACAACGTCAGCGTCATTCCCAATCACATCCCCGGCGAGGAACTGCGGACGTTCGGGACGCTCGAATCCTATGAAGAGTACATCGCCAACCAAGCGCGCGATACCACCCAGCTCCTCGAGAAGTACCGCGCCGCTAAAGTCCATGATCCCGAACTGTCGCGTGAATACAAGGACGCGATGCGGCCGATCATGGTAACGACGTGTTGGGGCGAGGCGCAGACGGCGGCGCAAGTTGCTCAGATCATCACCAAGACCAATCGGCCGAGCGTGCAGTATTTTTATACGACCCATGCGATCGACGAAACCCGGCACACCCAGATCGAATGGCGCCGCATTCGCGATCTGGATCTGGCCGACAGCCTCGACGTGCCGTACGAACAGACCGAACTCTTCCGCTTCGTCAACGGCCTGCCGACGTTCTTGGAGATCGTCTACGGCCAGGTCTGCACGCTCGAAGCCTACTCGGCCCATGTGCTGTTCAACTCGATTGCCGATCTGGCGCATAAATACGGCGACCTTGCGACGGCCGTTACGTACGAACACGTGATGCACGATGAGGTTCGGCACATCTCTACCGGGTTGCGGCTGGTCGACGAGGCAATCGAGACCGCGCCCGACCCGCTCGAGGCGCAGTTCCGCATCCTCGATCTGGAAGAGAAACTGCTCCCGGTCGCGATTCGCAAACTCGGTCGCGATTCGGCAATCGCACATTCGCTTTACGAAGCGGGGATGATCGCGAGCAAGGCGCAGTTCGAGATCGACGGCTTTCGGCAGTACCAAGTCTTCCGCTCGAAGATCAAGAATCTGCCGCCGATGCGGTTTGTCGGACCCGGCGCCGGCGCCGCCGCCCGTTAGTCCAAATGGCCGCTGAGTTGGTCGCCGGCTTATTTTCGACGCACGTCCCGCGCCTGATGATCTTCGACGACGCCGCCCGCCGCGCATATATGGGCCGCAACGTCAGCACTTTTTACGACGCGCTGGCGCAGATTCAGCGCGAGAAAATCGCGCCGCTCGCGTTCGAGACGTTCGTCATCGTCGACACGCATTGGCACTCGACGCTCGACTTCGTCATCAACGCGCACGACCGGCTCGCCGGCGTCTACACGTCGGATGAGCTGCCGCACATGCTCGGCGAATATGCCTACGACTATCCCGGCGACCCTGAGCTTGCGCGAGCGGTCGCCGATGAGGCTCGCGCCGCGGGCTTGCCTGCGATTGCATCGGCCCACCGGGGGCTCCCGGTGCACTATGGGACGCTCAACCCGATGCACTATTACAACCCCGGGCCGCCCAAGCGGCGGGTGCTGACGTTGAGCGTCTGCGACACCGCCGAGAGCGAGCCCAACCTGCGGATGGGCGCAGCGATCGCGCGCGCCGTCGCGCGCACCGGACGGCGCGTCGTCCTCGTCGCCTCGGGGGGTCTGTCGCATCGCTTCTGGCCGCTAGCCGTCATTCGCGAGCGCGCGAGCGCCGATCCGGCCGACATCAGCAGCCCCGAACTGCGCGCCTGGGACGAGCGCATCATGGCGTGGTGGCGCGCCGGCGAGCACGCTGCCGTGATCGCCCATGCCGACGAGTTCCGGCGCGTCGCCGCGCCGGAGGGCCGGTTCGCGCATTATCTCATGCTCGCCGGCGCGTTCGGCGCGAGCGACTGGCGCGCACCGGGCGTTCAATTCGGGCGCTACGAGGCCGCGATCGGAACCGGTCAGGCGAATTTTTGGTTCGACGCCGCCGGTTGAGCGCGGTCGCGGGCCGGTTACTTCGCCGGCGCTGCGGGGAAAGCGACGCGGTACGCCCCAACCTTCCCGTCGGGATCGATCCGCAACTCGGCCATCGCGGTTCCCTTGTCGAACGTCAGCTCGAATGCATACCGGCCCTTGTCGGGTTCGGCGTTCTTTTGGGCGAGACTCTGGTACGCGCCGAGCCGGTGCATGCGATCCGAGAGATCCCCGAGCGACGAACGCGTCACTTGGCTTTTGGCTTGATCGTCGAAGTTCGCGGTCGTCGCCGCGTAGTCGTTGGCATAGACCGCCTTCGTGATCGCATCGGTCAACTGCGCCGGTGAGCCATGATTTTGGCTCGAACAACCGGCGATGAACGCGAGCAGCAGCGCCCCCGCGAGCGCGCTGCTGCTAACGAGTCGGCTCACGAGGCTAGAGTGCCCCCCAGCCGTAGGCGACCGCGTTCGACGGCACCGCGGCAGCCTTTGACGAGGCCTTCGCGTTGGTCAGGGCGACCGGCACCGCAAAGCCGTGACGATCGGTCTGCGCGACCTGCTGACGCAACTTCACGATCGCGTCGTGCTGGATCGCGACCTCGTGCTTGTACTCCTGGTTGATCGCGACTTGATGCTGATACGCCTGGCGCTCATCGGAGAGCGCGGCGGCAAGATTGTTGCGCTGCGCCTCGACGTTGGCCTGGCGGCGCGCGTCCTCGGCGTACTTCTCGTGGACCTTGCGATTGTGATTGATGATCAACAGGGTCCCGGCGGCGGCGGCGGCGCCAAAGATGATGTTGCGGGTGCTCGCGGCCCCGTTCGCCAGCGCCGGACGGGCGCCGTAGAACGCCGTGCCAAGCGCAACGATCAGAGCAAATGCGGCGATTCTCGACGATTTCGACATTCCTGCCTCCTTGAAAAGCGAGCGTGCCGGCTCGACTCTCGGTTGTAACGTCGTATACCCGGCGGCGGTTCCATCGAAGCCCGACCCGAGCGAATGTGTCGGCGGTCACACCGACCGCTATCTCGCTCGCTCCCCGCCCTCAGCGCCCGGCAAATATCTCCGGATTGACGCAGGCCGGGGGCGGGCGACCGGCGATGCCCGCAAGGACGTTATCGACCGCCAGCGCGACCATCGCGAGCCGCGTCTCGACCGAGGCGGTTCCCACATGCGGGACCGCGATCACGTTCGGGAGCCCGAGCAGCGGGTGCGCCGAATCGATCGGTTCCGGCTCGAAAACGTCCAAACCGGCGCCGGCGATCCGCCCCGCGCGCAACGCCTCGACCAAGTCGTCGGTCACGACCACGCCGCCGCGAGCGACGTTGACGAGAAACGCGGTCGGCTTCATCTGCGCGAACGCGCGCGCGTCGAATAGGCCGCGCGTCTGCGCGGTCAGCGGCGCGGCGACGACGATCGCATCGGATTGCGCGAGTAGCGCTTCGAAACTCCGGTGCTCGGCGCCAAACTGGCCGGCATCGGGGCGGGGCGTCCGGTTGTTATAGATCAGCCGCATCCCCGACGCGCAAGCGCGGTGCGCGACGGCTGCGCCGACCGCGCCCAGACCCACGATGCCGAGGGTTTTTCCCTGGGGATCGTGCGCCAGCGGCAGCGCCTGTCCGCGGCCCCAACCGCCGTTGCGGACGTGGTCGATCGCCGCCGGAATCTCCCGGAACAGCATGAGCGTGAGAATCCAAGCGATGTCGGCCGTCGCTTCGACGACGACGCCCGGCGTATTGCCGACCGCGATGCCGCGCCGGCTACATGCGGCGACGTCGATGTGTTCGAAGCCCACGCTGGCCGTCGAGACGACGCGCAACTGCGGCCCGGCATCGAGCACGTCGGCATCGACTCGAAAGTTCGGCGCGCAGATCAGCCCGAGTGCACCGGGAAGCGCCGTGCGGACGCGCTCGGTCAGCGCTGCCCGTTCCGCCGGCGACGCCGCCACCGAAGCGATGCCCGCCGAGACATCGGTGTACGCCGCGCCGGCGCCCAGCCTGCGAAAGCCGTCGTCGAAAAGGTTGACCGCGGCCACGACCCGTTCCATCTCGCCGGAATACGCGCTCGCGCGGGCTCACTCATGCCCGCATCGAGGAACCACCGCCACCCGCGAGAATCGCGAGCGCTATGTACCGAATCGATCGCGCGAGCGACGCGGACTTCGCCGATGCGTGGCGGATCGTCAACGAATATTTCGACGCTATCGCGTTGCCGCCCGCGGGCCGTGACGATCGCGACGTCCTGCGCGCGTATCTGCCGGAACCCAATGGCCTGTGGCTCGCGCGCGGCGGCGACGCAACGGTCGGGCTGATCGCGCTGCGCCGGCTCGATGCGATCCCGGGTGCCTGCGAGGTGAAGCGCTTGTTCGTCCAGCCTGCGCATCGTGGCGCCCGGCTTGCCGATGCCTTGCTCGACGCTCTCGAAGCGTCGGCCGAACGGAGCGGATACACGGTGGCGTATCTCGACACGCGTGCCGATCTCGTCGCCGCGCTGGCCTTCTACCGGCGCCGCGGCTACGAACCGTGCGAGCGCTACAGCGACAACCCCGAAGCGACCAATTTCATGCGCCGCCGGCTCGGCACTCGTTGACGGCGCGCTGCGCCCGTGGTACAACAGGCGTTGTGAACCAGCGACCGCGCCGCCGACCGCCCGAAGCGCTCATGCTCCCAGCATCGAGCGTTACGCCCGTGTCGTAACGCAGTCGATCACTGTAGGAGGATGAGCGCACCGTGCAGACGGCGCGCTTTTTTTGTTTCCCATGCACATCTTTGCAACCGACGACGAGTCCGCCGCGCTCCATTTGCGGCCGGCGCGCAATGGCGATGCTTTCGAGTTGGCGCGGCTACGCGCGCTCGGCCTGGTCGAGATGGAACTCCTCGCTCCGCCGCAGGCGCGCGCGTTCGAGCGCGATGCGGCGCGTGCGATCTTCGCGATGCTGCGCAGCGGTGAACTCGAAGCGTGGGTCGCCGAGTCCGCCGGCCGGCTCGTCGGTTGTGCCCACGCGCTCTTCTGGCGACGCCTGCCATACGTCGAGGGAGCGCTGCACGCCGAGGTTGCCGGCGTCTACGTCGAGCCCCAGTTGCGCGGCAACGGCATCGCGACCGAACTCGTTCGCGAGGCGATCGCCGCCGCCCAGGCCGCCGGCGTCCGCAAGATCACGCTCAGCTCAACCGACCGCGCCCGTTCGCTCTACGCCCGCCTCGGCTTCGTCGAACGAGTCCAAATGCAACTGACGAAAGCGTGAGGATCGTGATCATGGGCGGCGGACGGACCGCGGACAGGTAATGCGAGACGTTCCAACGTGCACGTCACGACCACGACCGACTCGCTCCCAGTTTAGCGCTTAAAGCGTGCCGTTAGCGCTAGTCCCACGAAAAACACGAAAGTCGACACCGTCATCCCCACAAAAAACCACTGCAGCACAAAGCGAGTGGAGGTTGCTAGCCAGCCCCAGTTCCCATGTGTCAGCATGTCTTGGTACCGGCACCCGATGAAGAATAGACTCATTCCGGGGCAGCCAGGAGCGTACCATGAACACCGTCACGTCCAATGGCGCACCTCCCAACGGAGGCCAGCCGTCCGCAAGCGTCGAGGTCATCGAGCGTCCGAAGCGTCGTCGCTTTTCGGCCCACGACAAGTTGCGCATCCCGCGCGGGGCTGATGCCTGCGCGCCAGGCACCGTCGGGACATACCTAAGACGTGAGCGCGATCGTGGCGACTTAGATTCCAAGACATTGCAAGAGCGAGCAACTGACAGCGATTCCAAGCGAGCACTTTCGCGCAGAAATTCGGAGTTGGAGCGCGGCTCGCGAAGTTTTCTCGTGGGACATCTGGTATTCGTTACTCGTCATGCTCGATATTTTCAGCCGCTACGTCGTCGGTTGGATGCTCGTGGAGCGCTCGAACGGTGACGTTGAAAAGCAATTCATCGCCGACGTGCTGGAGCGCGAAGGCATTGCTCCGGGTCAAATTGCGCTGCACGCGGATCGTTGAACGGAAATGACGGCTCAGCCCGTCTGCGAGTTGCTCGATTCGCTTGGCGTTCGTCGCTCCATAGCCGCCCTCACGTCAGCGACGACAATCCGTACTCGGAGTCGCAGCTCAAAGACACTCAAGTATAGTCGCGACTTCCCGGAACGATTCAGCTCGCCAGAGGACGCGCGGTCGTACTTCGCGGGACTCTTCACCTGGTACAACCGGCATTCCGGGATCGCCATGCTCACGCCAGCCACGGTCCACACCGGCCGCGCCGACGCTATCCTCGCCGCCCGTCAAGTCGTGATGCACACGGCGTTCCTCAAGAACCCAGAGCGATTCATCTCTGGCCAACCGAAGCCAGCCATGCCGCCGACAGCCGTCTGGATCAATCAACCCATCGACACGGCGGTTGCGGCCTGATCGCACACAGCATTGCGCCAACACCTGGTATCAAACTACTTGACATGTTCCGATCCTCTTGAGGAATCGCCTCGGCAAGTGATTATGAAGATAATTAGCTTCGGCATGAACTGCGCTTGGCCGCTAGTTAGAGGATGCAATTGTGTCTGTAAGTCCCGCCGGCGGCGCCGCGAAAAGCAGCAGCCCACATGCGAAAAGCAGTCCGGCGAAAGGCAGCAGCCCGCCCGCGAAAGGCAGCAGCCCGCACGCGAAAAGCAGTCCGCCGGCGAACGGCGGCGGTTTGCCCGCGAAAGGCAGCGGTTTGCCCGCGAGCGGAAGCGCCTCGCCCGGAAAGCAGCCGCCCGCGAAAGGCAGCAGCCCCAGCTCGTCGACCGATCGAATCACTGTCGCGAAAGGCGCGCCTGGGTTCGCAGTGCCAGCCTCGAATCAATCCGGCGCGCCGAAAACTCAGGGCGACCGGGTCGCTTTGACCGCAGATGCGACGCCACTGCACCCGGGTCCACCGCCCTCGACCGGTCCCCTAACGACTCCCAACCCACCGCCGATACCGCCGGGCGCGCCGCCCGGACCGGCCTCAGGACACCCGAGCAATGCAAAGCCCGTTGCTCCCGCAACCTCAGACGTCGCCAAGCTTCCGGCTACGTCACCGCCACCGGGCCGACCCCCAGCCGCCGCGCCGGCTGCGGTTACGCCGGCGCCGGCGATTCCGCCGGGCGCCACGGCCAAGACACTGACGGCGATAAGCGACCGCGCGGCGGGTTACCAGCCGGCGGCGCCGCCGCTCGTCCCAACGCCGGTGACCAAGACCGTCGATGGCGTCATTGCTAAACAACAAGGCGCGGTCAGCGATACTCAAGCCCAGGCCCGCGCGGCACAAAACTCGCTCAACGACGCGCTCCACTCACAAGATCTCGACAGGGCCAAGTTCAACACCGACGGCGGCATCGACCCACGCATCAATGTCACCCGCACGTTCAACCAGCAGAGTCAGAACGTCGCCACGGCGACGGGAAACCGTGACAAAGCGGCGGGCGCCGCCGACCAGGCCGGGAAGGCGCTCGCGGTTGAGAACAGCGTTGGCGGAACGATCAACAACAGCGAACAGATTCCGGATCACGGCAAGACTCCCGGCGACCTAACGAGTGCGAACGCGAGCATGGCCGCGGCCAAGACAGAATACGGCAAACTGGCGGCTATGGTGCCTGCGAATGCGGGCCAGCAACCACCCAAGCTCGGGGAGTTACTGAGCCCCGCGCAACGGCTGCAGCTCTCAACGAACCCATCGAGCAACCAGCAAGCGCAATACGACAAGTACGCGACTGCCGTTGGCAACGCAGCAGTAGATACCTCGAAGCTGGATTCGCGAGTTGCGCACATCCACGAGGGCGCGACGCAAACCACGGCCTACGCCGCCAATCCCGCGTACGCGCCGGCGGTGTCCGCGACGCGTAGCGCGTTCGACAATTCGCTGGCGCCGCAAGGACTCGAAGTCAACATCCCCAAGGTTCCAGCGCCCGCCAACGGCGACAAAGCAGGGCAATTGCAAAGCCTGAACCAGCAGGTCAGCGATGCGTCCCGTGGGGTCAAGATTGCCGACGGCTCCTGGGATCGCAACACATCGGTTGTGGAGAGTCTGAAGCCCGGCATGGTGGCGGCCCAGGCGGCCACGGTGAAGTCGCCGAACTCGCAAGCTGCCAAAGACGGCGCGAAGACACTGGCGCCGTTGAACAATACACTCGACGTGAAGACGGGCTACCTGAACAGCCAATTGGGCAGCGAGAACGTTGCGCAAGCGCAGGTCAAGTCGGGGGCTTCGCAAGCGGCCTTAGAAAACGCGAGCATCAGCGACCCGCACTATCCCGAGCTGCTCAAGACTGCCAACGCCGATCGAACCGGTCTGCAGGTCGCTCACGATTCAGCCGATGCGGCCGGCTCGGAGTTCAAGGCCGCCCTCGCGCAAGATGCGGCCAGTCACGCCACGGCCGGCGGAGGGCCGGATTTTACTGCGGCGGCCAACACGCTGAATTTGCAAGCCAACGAGCAGGCGACTCGGGCACAGTTGCACGCGCTGCAGCCCCAGATCGACGCCTTGAAGGCCACCGGGGTCAAGGGGCTCAATCCCAACGACCCCAAGTCCACCGATCAGCTAACTAAGATGGGCGAAAATGCCCTCGCGGTGCAGGCGCACGATGCGGCCGTTGGTGCGCAATTACGCAATGGGTTCGAGCAAAATTTGCCCGGGGAGTTGCGGCAACCCGTAGCGACAATGTCAAACTCAGCGATGGCGAATCTGGAAGACCGGCAGTACGCCTTCTTCAAGAACAACCCACAAGCATTGGCGGGTCTGCCTTCGGACACGGTGAGCGCCTTGCGCCAAGATCCCAACGCGCCCGGTCCGGCCAACCTCGGGGCCGCGGCGATGAAGGGTTTCGACGGCTCAATGGAGGTCCTGGGTGGCACTCTGACCGCCTTGGCACCCGTGCCAGTGATAGCGCAAGCTGCGGGTGTTGTGGCGATCGGCGATGGCGCAGTCCGGGTGGGCAGCGCTATCGACGACGCGATTGAGGGCAAGAGCACGCCTCCTCCCCAGGTGCAGGCGCTTGAAGCGATGGGGTTGGATCGCCACACGGCGGCGCAGACGGACAACTTTGGGCGGACCGCTCTGATGGTGCCGCAGGTCGTCTTCGGGTCGGCCGCGGCATTGGCGGCCCCTGGCGCCCTATCGAAAGGTGCCGGTTTGCTCGGCTTGGGTTTCGGTGGCGATCAGGTGCAAGCGGGTTTCAGAGGGACGACACCCATGGGCGTCCAGGCCTTCGAGGGGGCCGGCCTCGATCCGACCCGGGCCAATATTATGGAGGCCGCTGGTGGTGGCCTCGCCCTGGTTGGTTTGGGCCGGCTCGCGACACGCGGTAATTTTGGTGCGAGCTCCGCCCCCCATTTGGTCACAAGTTTTGACAGCAAGGGCCAGTTGATCGCCAACCCCACGACTGAAGCACCGACACCGGGTTCTCCGACACCATCGGCAGCGCGCGGCGAGTTCTACGCGCGCAACGCTCCGCCTGAAGTGCTATCGGAGTTCGCAGCTCGAGCCTTGCAGCAAAACCAGCCGGACCTTCAACCCGGCACACCCGCCTACGATCGCGCGCATACATCACTCGTCGGAAAATTGCGGCAGGGACCAATCGCTGTCGTGCGTGACAACGCCGTCGCATCAGCCCCCGGTGCCGGTCCGCACAAAGGGATGTTAGGCGGAGCATCTTTGAAACCCGACTTTAGAGGCAGTCCGCTCACCGGTCGCGATGCGAACGGTCAGCCGATTGCCAAACGCACGGCCAATCTCGACAACTCCAGAGTGTTCGGCGACAACGGCGCCAACGCGCAGGCGATTTACACAGCGCTTGAGGGCGCTCGTACGCTCACGAACCAAGACCGAGTAATCTCGAGCGGTCCCTCCCCGCAACTCTTCGATGACGTGTCGAAGATTGCATTCGACGCGCCGGACATCAATCTGGAGCCGGATACGGGGACCCCGCGAACCGTGGGTGACCTCCTCGATAAAGCGTCGCAACTCGCAACCGCACCACCGTACGTCAGGGTGAAACTTGAGCATCCGACGATCATGCGCGACGCACCGGAGCTTCTCAGAGCGAGCGCCACCGACGCGAACGGCAATCTCGACAAGGGCCAGCT
>JBOHTW010000253.1:0-16505 GCA_050733835.1 Vulcanimicrobiaceae bacterium
CGCCCGGCCTCGAGCCGGCAGGGCGTCGGTCCGAGCGACAACCCATGCCCAAAGACGTCGAACCGCTGGTCGAGTGCGATGAAGACGACGCCGCCACTCATGCCGCTGGCGAAGTTTTTCCCAACGCCGCCGAGGATCACGGCCATCCCGGCCGTCATGTACTCGCACGCGTGATCGCCCGCGCCTTCGGCAACCAGGTCGGCACCGCTATTGCGGACCGCAAACCGTTCGCCGGCGATGCCGCTGATGAAACCCTCGCCGCCGCGCGCGCCGTAAAAGCAGGTGTTGCCGGCGACCGGCTCGACCGCATCGCCGAAACCGCGGACGACGATTCGGCCGCCCTCCATCGACTTGCCGACGTAGTCGTTGGAATCGCCGGCGAGATCGAGCGTAATGCCGTCGGTGAGAAATGCGCCGAAGCTCTGCCCGGCGCTGCCGCGGTAGCGAACGACGAACGGCTCGACCGGATCGCCGTTGGTTCGCCGCAGCGCAACTTCGTGCGCCAGCCGCGCGCCGACCGCGCGATCGGCCGGCGTGATCGGTAGCACCTGCGGGCGCTTTTCGTAGTCGGTGCCACGCCACGGCCGGGCGACCAAATCGTCGAGGTGCATCGCTTCGTCGCTGCGCCGGCGCGAGGCTTCGGGGCGTTCCGGCAACCGGAGGATCTCGCCGAGGTCGACGTGCGCAAAGTGCACATCGTCGAAGCGCCGCTGCCGCAACAGGTCGGAACGACCGCGAATCTCGTCGATCGAGTGCGCGCCGAGGGTTGCCAACCGGCGCCTGACGTCGCGCGCGACGAACGTCAGAAACGCGATCGCCTCGTCTTCGGTTCCGGCGAACTTCTTGCGCAACTCGGGGTCTTGGGTTGCGATTCCAACCGGACAAGTGTTCTTGTGACACTGCCGCGCATAGATGCAGCCGAGCGCAACCAGCAGCGCGCTCCCGAAACCGTATTCGTCGGCTCCGAGCATCGCCGCCAAAATCACGTCGCGACCGCTTTTGAAACCGCCGTCAACCCGTAGCCGCACGCGCGAACGTAGGCCGTTCGAGAGCAGTGCGTGATGCGTCTCGACCAGGCCGATCTCCCACGGCAGGCCCGCGTGTTTGATCGACGAGAGTGGCGAGGCGCCGGTTCCGCCGTCGTGACCGCTGATATGGATCGAGTCGGCATCGGCCTTCGCGACGCCGCTGGCAACGTAACCGATCCCCGACTGGCTGACGAGTTTGACCGCGATGCGCGCGTGCGGCGCGGCGCGGCGCAGGTCGTAGATCAGTTGCGCGAGATCTTCAATTGAATAGATGTCGTGATGCGGCGGGGGTGAGATCAGCGACTGACCCGGCGTCGCCCCGCGCAACTCGGCGATCTCGGCGCTCACCTTGTGGCCGGGAATCTGACCGCCTTCGCCGGGTTTGGAACCCTGCGCCATCTTGATCTCGATCTCGTCGGCCGAGGCGAGATAGGTCACGCTGACGCCGAACCGGCCCGAGGCGACCTGCTTGACGCGGCTGCGACCGCGATCGACGGTGCGTGAGTAGCGCGACGCGTGTTCGCCGCCCTCGCCGGAGTTGCTGCGCGCACCGATCCGATTGGTCGCGCGAGCGATCGTCGAATGGACCTCCGAGGCGAGCGCGCCGTGCGACATTGCGGCGGTTACGAACCGCTCGACGATCTTCGACGCGTCCTCGACGGCCTCGAGTGCAATCGGCTCGCGCAACGCGACCGGGACGAGCAGGTCGCGCAGCGCGACCGGCGTGCGCTCCTCCATCGTATCGGAGAGTTGCTCGAACGCCGCGTAGTCGCCGCGCATCGCGCTCGCTCGCAGCGTCTTGATGACGTTGGGATCGAACGCCCGATGGACGCCTTCGCGCCGGTAGCGGTAGGAGCCGCGATCGGGCAGCGGTTTGGTTGGATCGAGCGAGGCAGCGCGCCAAACGCGGACGTCGGCCTCGAGGTCGCCGAACGTGACCGTCGGCACGTGCGCCGCGATGCCGGGGAAGCACAGTTCGACGACCTCGCGCGCGAGCCCGATCGATTCGAAGGTTTGAGCGCCGACATAGGAACGGAGCGTGCAGATTCCGAGCTTGGCGAGAATCTTCAGCAATCCCGACCGCAAGCTCTTGAGGTACTCGTCGCCGCTACCGGCCTCGCAAGCGGCGCGCAAGCCGAGCCACGGCGTCACGGCGTTCGCTCCGACGGCGATCAGCGCCGCGATCGCGTGGGCATCGCGGGCATAGCCGTCGGCCGCGACGATCGACGACTGCATCCGCAAGCCGCGCTGCGTCAAACGCTGGTGGATCGCACCGGCCGCCAAGGTCGCCGGCACCATCGCCCCCTCGGGCCGGTCGTCGAGGACGACGAGGGTTGCTCCGCCGCGGACTGCGCGCTCGACCTCGTCGCAGATCGCCAGCAGGCGCGCCTGCAGCGAATCGGTTAGCGCGAGCGAGACGACGACCTGCGTCATCCGTTCGTCGAACCGCAGCCGGTCGAAATCCAGCTCCGACAGGATCGCGCTTTCGAGCACGACGCTCGAATATGGCCCCGGGACGTCGCCGTTGATGTCGCCGTTACCGACGAACGCGCGCATGTCGAAGACGAGCGACTCGCGTAGCGGATCGATCGGTGGGTTGGTGACTTGGGCAAACCGCTCGCGCAGGTATTCGGCAACCGGCGCTCGCCGCTCGAAAAACGCCAGCGCTGCGTCGTCGCCCATCGACAAGACGGGCTCGCCGGCGCCGGCGGCCATCGTGCCGAGAACGTCCTTGCGCTCTTCGCGTGTGCAGCCGAAACGGTGGAGGTTGGCATCGAGGTCGGGTTGCGGAACCGGCTCGACCGTATCGCGCAGCGGGAACGCCCACGTCGAAACGACGTCGCGGAAGTCGGCGCGCTCGCGCCGCTCGGAACGGAACTGCTCGGTTTCAACCACCTCGCCGGATGCAAACCGCACGACGATCCGCCCACCGGGGCCGAGGCGCCCGCGGCGCACGACCGGGTCGTCGCCGAAATCGACGATTCCGGCCTCGGACGCAACCAACACCTTATTCGAAGCCGTCCGGCACCAGCGCATCGGGCGCAAGCCGGTGCGGTCGAGGGCCGCTCCGAGCGTGTCGCCGTCGGCGAAGACGATTGCCGCCGGGCCGTCCCACGGTTCGACCGTCGTCACGTGGGCATCGTAGTACGCGCGCAATCGCTCGTCGCTGCGATCGATCGCCGGCGCGAGCAACAGGTCGACGGCCTCGTCGACGCGGTAACCGGAGCCAACCATCGCGTCGACGGCGACATTGAAGTCGTACGAATCGCTCGCGCCCGGCAAGATTCGAATCCCGCGCGCCGTCAGCCACGCCCGATTGCCGGTAATCGTGTTGATCTCGCCGTTATGCGCGATGTGGCGGAACGGCTGCACCAACCGCCACGACGGCGAAGTGTTCGTGCTGTAGCGCTGATGAAAGATCGCAAATCGCGACGCGTAGATCGGGTCGCGTAGATCGTCGAAATAGCTGCCCAAATCGTCCGACGAGAGCAGCGCCTTATAAACGACGGAGGTCGCCGAACAGCTTAACAGGGTCGCCGACGGACCGTACTCGCGCAGCAACTTCTCGATCATCCGAGCGGCGGCACGCATCCGCTCGCGGGCATTGCCCGGACCCATGTCGACGATCAACTGTTCGAAGGCCGGCCGCGACCGGAGCGCGTGCTCGCCGAGGACATCGTCGCTCGTGCCGGGAGTGCGCCAGCGTAGCGGGGTGACGTCGAGCGCTCGAACGACGTGCTCGATCTCCGGGCGAATCGCGCCGGCGACCTCGACGTCGCGGGGTAGAAACAGACAGATCGCGGCCAGGTTGCCGGCCGACGCGTGAAGTTCGACCGCCTCAAGCTCGCGGGCAAGTAACCTTCGGGGCGTCTCGCAGAGGACGCCGGCGCCATCGCCCGTGCGGCCATCGGCGGCGCGCGCACCGCGGTGCGCCATCGCGGCGGCCGCCGCGAGCGCTAACTCGATCGTTTCGTGCGACGCCGTTCCGCCGAGATCGGCGATGAAGCCGACCCCGCAGGCATCGTGCTCCTCGTGCGTTAGAGGAATTCCAGAGATGGCGCACCTCCCGAGTCTTTAGACTTTAGTACCTCACACGGCCAAGGTCATTCGACATTTGGTGAATGAACGGGGACCGCGGTTCGTCCGTGTCTCAGCCGGCCAGGCCGAGTCCGACCATCATACGGTATCCGACCTCGAGCGCGCGCTCATCTATGTCGAAACGAGCGCTATGGTGCGGATGACCGGTCGCCTCGCCGCCGCGGGCGCCGACGATGAAATAGGCGCCCGGCCGTTGCTCCTGCATGAACGACATGTCCTCGGACCACATGACGACGTCGTGCTCGACGACGTCGTCTGCCCCGATCAGTTCGCGGCCGACGCGCCGCACGAGATCGTTCATCGTGGGATCGTTGACGGTCGGCGGGTACGACCAGCGAAACTCGAATTGATATTCGAGCCGCAACGCCTCGCACAGTCCGGCGACGATTCGCTCCAGTCGTTCGGGCATACTTTTTCGAATTGCGGAATTGAAGCTGCGGACCGTGCCGAGCATTTCGGCGCTCTCGGGGATCACGTTGAACGTCGTGCCGGCGACAAACCGCCCGACGGTTACAACCGCCGCGTGCTTGGGCGGGATCTCGCGGCTTACAACGGTCTGCAAGAGCGCGATCAGGTGCGCTCCGGCGACGACCGGATCGACCGCGCGGTCGGGCATCGCGCCGTGGCCGCCTCGGCCGCGAATCGTCAGCTTGAACTCGTCGGCCGACGCAAAGAACGGGCCGTCGCGCACCCCGATCTTGCCGACGTCGAGTTCGGTATAAAGATGGAGCGCGAAGCAGCGGTCGACGTGCGGGTTCTCGAGCGCACCGGCTTCGATCATCAACCGGTTGCCGGCGCTGCCCTCTTCGCCGGGCTGAAAGCAGAAAACGAGCGTCCCGGAGACCTCGGCGCGCCGCTCGCAGAGCGTTCGCGCGGCCGCCAGCAAGATCGAGACGTGGCCATCGTGACCGCAGGCATGCATGACGCCGTCGGTCTGCGATCGGTACGACGCGTCGTTGAGTTCTTGGATCGGCAGCGCGTCCATATCGGCGCGCAACAACGTCGTTGGCCCGGGCCGAGCACCGCGCAAGGTCCCGAGAACGCCGGTTTGACCGATGCCGGTTCGCACGTCGTCCAGCGCCAACTTGCCCAGTTCCTCGGCGACGAACGCGGCGGTCGCGTGCTCGCGCATCGAAAGTTCCGGGCGCTCGTGCAGGTGACGGCGAACGCGGACGAGCGCATCGCGAAATGGAGCAGCGGCGATCATAGGCCGAGTTTCTGTGTGCGAGGAGCCAACTCTTTGCCGATACTGTGGGATGATGAGCTGCCACAAACCATCGGCCGCCGTTGCGCTGGTAGCGAGCATCGCGCTGTGGGGCTCGCTAGCCGCTGGCGCCGGTGCCGCAACCGTCATCGGCGCGCTGCGCGCGCCCGGCGTCGTCTGGATCAGCGACGGTTCAAAGCCCGCCACCGTCTCGGCCGAGATGCGCAACACCAATAAAACGTTCGTGCCCGAGTTGCTAGTCGTGCCGGCCGGCAGCACGGTCCGGTTTCCCAACGACGACCCGTTCTTTCACAGCATCTACGCGGCCGGCGGTGCCGACGCGTTCGATCTCGGCTTTTACGGCGACGGGCCCGGCAAAGACGAGATCCTGAGCGCGCCCGGCGTCCTCGACGTCGGCTGCCACATCCACCAACAGATGCACGCCGTCATCGTCGTCGTCGACGGTCCCGCGATGCAGACCGACGACCGCTCGTTCATTTTGGCGAATGTCCGGCCGGGCAACCATCAGCTTCATGCCTGGAGCGCAGCGCTCGGCGAACGGACGATCACCGTCACCGTACCCTCAGGCCACGGGATCCTCAACCTCGATCGCGCGTTTTAGTTCGGGGGCCCGGCCGGCTTAGGACGGTCGCGCCTCGAGCGCGTCCTGGACGCGAATATCGAACGGAATCTGCGGGCCGAACCGGTCGGCGAGCGACTCGTCCAGCCGCGCCGGCCGCGGCGGCACGATCTCGGCTCGGTCGACGAGTTGCGCAAACGTTTCGACGAAGCGCAGTTCCAACTGCGTGCCGCTCACGCGGCGCATCTCAGCGATTGCTTCGGTCGTGCTCAGCGCGCGGCGGTACGGCCGGTCGGTCGTCATCGCATCGAATGTATCGGCGACGGCGATGATCCTCGCGCCGACCGGGATCGAGTCGCCAGCCAAGCCTTCCGGATAGCCGTACCCGTCGATCCGCTCGTGATGGTGCAGCACGCACGGAACGATGTCGCCCATCGTACTGACGCCGCTGAGAATCTCGCCGCCGATTGCCGGATGATGATTGATGATCGCGCGTTCTTTGCCGTCCAATTTCGCGGGTTTGAGCAACACCGCATCGGGGATGCCGATCTTGCCGAGATCGTGCAGCAACGCCGCATTCACGACGACGTCTCGTTCGCGCTGGGTTAGCTTCAATTCGGTTGCCAGCCGGCGGCTGTAGTCGGCGACCCGCTGCGAATGGCCGGCCGTGTACGGGTCACGCCGATCGATCGCTTCCGCCAGCAGCTTGAGCGTCTTGACGAACGTCTCCTCAGCTTCGCGCCGGCGCAGTTCAAGTTCGCGCGACGCGCCCGCGGCTAACGCCACCAGCGAAACGAAGATCAGGCTGATCGCGCCGGCGGTGGCGGCGACGATGCTGGTCGCCTCGCTGCGCATCTGTGCGCTCATCAGCTGGTGCGAGAGATCGATCGCGACGACGAAGATGGCGTTTTTGGTAACAAACGGCAGATACTGGACCCGCAGGGAGCGGCCGTCGGTCAAGCTGACGTTGCGCGACCATAAGCCCCCCGATGCGATCGTCCGGCTTACGCCGATCCGGTCCCTCGACGCGGTCGCCGGAAACAGCGGCGAACCGTCGGTGCGATAGATTCGAATCCCCTCGACGAACTGGAGCCGCTTGGCGGCATCTTCGGCAGCCCGCAACGCCGCAATGCCCGTCGCATCGAGTCTGCCGGACCGCGGAACACCGGCCATCGGCGCCGTCAGTATCTGGGCGACTTGCCCGGCGGCATTGATTCCTTCGTCGGCTTCGAGGGCGGCGGTGTGGCGGTTGAGCAGCACGGTTGCAAGCGCGGTTGCGGCCATGACGGCGGCAAAGAACGTCGCCAGCGCAAACTTCGTCAGGAAGTTGAGCCGAAATCCGCGCGACGTCTGCCGGCCGAGCTTCACACGCTTACTCGACGAAGGGTTGGGGATACGGCGGCTGGCCGAGTGCCTGCGCCAGCAGTGTTACGTGGGTCGTTTCAATGCCGAGGATCGAACCAGCGGCCTTCGCCAAATCACGGTCCTTCAGTGTTGGGATTATCGTCAAGTACTTGGTCGCCGCCAAGTGTTCGACGTGGAGCGCGAACTGCAGTATGTCGGCCTGGGTCTTCAGGGGCGGATAGTCGAGTTTGAGCGTGCCGTCGGTGACCACGCCGTTGCCGGCTCGAATCGCCGAGATCAGCGCATCGCGATGGGCGCTATGGTCGCTGCGGAAACCGAGGGCGACCTTGAGCACGCCGGGCGTCAGCAAGCCGGTCGCCGCGGCGTCCGTATAGGCCTTGATTCCGGCCCGCTCGAGCTCGATTCCCGAGTTGAGGAGCGCGACGTCGGCGGGGTCCGCGTTCGCGGCCGCTTCCGCAAGCTCAGTGAGCAGCGAAACGCCGGCTAATGCTAAGGCAGGGGCCGTGACGACGAACCGGCGCCGGGACGAATAAGGTAGTGGCATTGTTTTGTTGCGCGAACCTCCGCCACTTTTCATCGGCCACCGCCTCCTAAAGCATTAGCGTCATCGAGTTCAAAATCACTTATATGTGTTTTGCCAAGGAGGTGGCTGGAAGCCCGGAGCGGCCACCGGCCACCGCGGGCCCTCGACCACGGAGCCGGTCAAGCGGCGCGCGCGGGGCGCTCATACGACGACCGACAGGTGCGAAACAAAATGTCATTTCGCCTCTCGCTAATTACGCGCGTGCCGCACGTTCGCGCTCGCAAAAAGCGAAGAGGGGAAACGATACCGCCCCAATGATTACTGAACGTACTGCGTCCGAAAGCACAACGTCCGATCCGAAAGGAAGAGCGCCAATGCCGGCATCCGGTAAGACAACGGTTGGGCAGAGTTCGCCGAGTTCGTTCGAGCGACACGGACTGACCGACGATCGTTTGCGCGCGATCATGCGTTGGATGTTGCTGCAGCGAACGCTCGGCAATCGCGGCTTTCAGCTCAATCGTCAAGGCAAGATTCCGTTTGCCGCGGGCAGCGACGGCCACGAGGCCGTTCAGGTTGGCGCGGCGATGGCGTTCATTCACGGCACCGACGTGCTGGCGCCCTACTACCGTGACATCGGCCTCGCGCTCGCATGCGGATTGACGCCGCTCGAAGGACTGCTTTCGCTGTTCGCCCGCGGCGCCGACCTGTCGGGCGGCCGACAGTTTCCCAATCACTACACCAAACACGCGGCCGGGGTGCTGTCGATCAGCTCGATCATCGCGGCGCATTGTCCGCACGCCGTCGGCGCCGCCTACGCGATGAAGCTGCGCAAACAATCGGGCCGCGCGGTCCTGTGCAGTTTCGGCGACGGCGCGACGAGCGAAGGCGAATGGCACGAGTCGGTCAACTTCGCGGCGGTGCACCATCTACCGATCGTGTTTCTCTGCCAGAACAATGGTCTTGCGATCTCGGTGCCGCTCGACAAGCAGATGGCCAACCCCGAGATCTATCAGCGGGCGGCCGGCTATGGCATCCCGGGCGTCGCCGTCGACGGCATGGACCCGATCGCCGTCTACGGCAGCGTTCACGCGGCGATGGAGCGGGCCCGCAGCGGCGGCGGACCGACGCTCGTCGAGGCCAAATGCTTCCGTTTCCTGTCGCATACGACCGACGACGACGACCGCACCTATCGCACGCGCGAAGAGATCGAGCAACACCGCACGGAAGATCCGGTACCGCGTTTCGAGCGCGTGCTCGTGGAGAACCGCGTCATGACCTCCGACGATCTCGAACGCATGAAGCGCGAGATCCTCGTCGAGGTCAACGAAGCGACCGACCACGCCGAGGAGTTGCCGTATCCCACGGCCGCCGATCTCTACACGCACGTCTACGAAGGAGCCCACGAACCATGGCTGTAGTCGCGCCGTCGAAGGTCATGAACAACGTCGAAGCGGTTCGGCAGACGCTTTACGAAGCGCTCAAAAACGATCCGCGGACGCTCGTCATGGGCGAAGACGTCGGCGCCCGCGGCAACGTCTTCCTAATCACCAAAGGCTTCCTCGAAGAGTTTGGACCCGAGCGCATCATCGACACGCCGCTCGCCGAAGCGTCGATCGTCGGCGTCGCAATCGGCATGGCGATGGAGGGGTTGCGGCCGATCGCCGAGATCCAGTTCGCGGACTTCATCTATCCGGCGTTCAACCAAATCGTCGGCGAAGCGGCCAAGACGCGCTATCGCTCCAACGGGGACTACTCGTGTCCGCTGGTCATTCGCACGCCGTACGGCGGCGGCGTTCACGGCGCGCTCTCGCACTCGGTCTCGATCGAGGCGCTCTTCTACCACGTGCCGGGCCTCAAGATCGTTGCCCCCTCGTTCCCGGCCGACATCAAGGGCCTGCTGAACGCGGCGATCGACGACCCGGATCCGGTGCTCTTCCTCGAACACAAGAAGACCTACCGGCTCGTCAAAGGCGAGGTTCCGAACGGCCACTACACGATTCCGCTGGGCAAGGCTGACGTCAAACACGCCGGCGATCAACTCACGGTCGTCTCCTATGGCTACAACGTTCACCAGGCGATCGACGCCGCCAAGCAACTCGCCGCCGACGGGCTCTCGGTTGAAGTGATCGATCTACGCTCGATCCGGCCGATGGATCGCACGACGATCCTCGAGAGCGTGCGCAAGACGCACAAGCTGTTGATCATCCACGAGGACAACAAATTCGGCGGAGTCGGCGCCGAGATCAGCGCGATGGTCGCCGAGGAAGCGCTATTCGAGCTCGACGCGCCGATCCGCCGCTTGTGCGGGCCGGATGTGCCGGCGATGGGCTACGCGCACACGCTCGAAGACGAGTTCATGATCTCGACGGACCGGATGCGCGACACGATGCGCGAGTTGATTGCGTTCTGATGCGTGTAGCCCGGTTAGGGTCGACGACATTGCTGCGTGGAACCGCTACAAAATTCGCTTCGTGCGAATTTTGCTGCTCCACTGCTCGTCGCTCCCGCCATCCGTGGCTCCGCTCCTCGTCAGAGGTTCCACTCCGCAACGTCGTCGACCCTAACCGAACGAACCAAGCTAAGCACGCTGACGCGACCGACGCGCCACTCTAAAACAAAGCGAGCGAACGAAAATGCCGACGACGATTACGATGCCGCAGTTGGGTGAGACGGTCACTGAGGGGACCGTGGCGCAGTGGCTCAAGAAGGTCGGGGATCGGGTTGAAAAATACGAGGCGTTTGTCGAGATCTCGACCGACAAGGTGACGGCGGAGGTGCCGGCGCCGGTCTCGGGGACGATTCGCGAGATCATTGCAAAAGAGGGCGACACGGTTCCGACCGGGGCGCCGATTGCGATCATCGACGAAGTCGGCGCGGCCGCGGTGGCTCCCGCTCCGGTGGCGGCGCCGGTCGATCGGCAGCCGTCGCCGAGTACGGCGGTCGCGGCGCCGCATGCGGCCGAGCCGGTCGCGGCCCGGAACGGGCACTCGCGCAACGGAGCCGGCGGAACGACACCCGACCTGGTGCGACGGGTCTCGCCGGCGGTTCGGCGATTGGCGCGCGAACACCAGATCGACTTGAACGCGGTTCGGGGCAGCGGAACCGGCGGACGGATCACCGCTAACGACGTGATGGCCGCGGCGCATGCCGGGCCGGCGGCCGCCGTCGCAGCATCGATCACGGCGGCGTCGACCACCGCGGCGCCGGTTGCTCAAGCACCGGCACGCGTGGAGCGGCCGCCGGGGGCCAAACCGAGCTATGCTGCGCCGGTGCCCGGCGAGACGATTCCGCTCTCGCAGGCGCGCAAGATCATCGCGCAGCGGATGGTCGAATCCAAGCACACGGCACCGCACGCGTGGACGATGGTCGAAGTCGACGTCACCAATCTGTGGGCCTGGCGCGAGCGGGAAAAAGAGCGCTTCAAGCAGAGCCACGGCGTCGCACTCACCTTGCTGCCGTTTTTCATTCGGGCGACCGTCGAGGCGCTGCGCGACTTCCCGCTGATGAACGCGCGATTTTCCGACGAGGGCATCGTCGTGCATCGCGAGACGAACATCGGAATCGCGATCGCGCTCGACGCCAACCTAATGGTGCCCGTCATCCGCAACGCCGATACGCTGACCGTCACCGGCCTTGCGCTCGCGGCCGGCCGGTTGATCGAGCGCGCTCGGACCGGTAAACTCGGCCCCGACGATCTTCTTGGCGGAACGTTTACCGTGAATAACACAGGATCGAACGGTTCGATTTTATCCGCACCGATAATCAATGGTGGGCAGGCTGGCATCGTCACGATGGAAGCCGTCGTCAAACGACCGGTCGTTATGGCCGGCGACGCGATCGCAATCCGTTCGATGATGAACGTCTGTCTCTCGCTCGACCACCGCGTCGTCGACGGCGCAGTCGCCAGCGCGTTCCTCTCGAGCGTGAAGAAACGGTTAAGTTCGATGGGTCCGACCGGATCGCTGTAATCCGAGACGAACCCTCGTTCATTCGGTAAGCGACACGGAGGTGGGTATCACAATCGGTTTTGGCGGTGGGACCGCAACGCGGTCCCACCGCGAAGCGGCGTTAGGAACGGCGCTGACGATCGTATTGGCTGCGCTTGTGACCGCACCATTCGTTTCGATGCCGCTGCCGCACGTCGTCGGGGTAACCGCGATGCTGATCGGAATCGATCTGTGTCTGCTGTTCGTCATCGCGGTTGCGCTGTTCGGGCAGTTTCTCGCGACCCGGCGGTGGCCGCTGGCGATTATGGCCACCGCGTTCGGCTATGCGGCGATGGTTACGGTCGCGTACTTGTTCGCGTTTCCCGGCATCTTCGCGTCGCACCGGATCGTCGGCGCTAACGACACGACCGACTGGTTATGGTTCTTCGAGCGCGGCGGGTTCATGCTGATGATCGCGACCGCAATGGTCGCCGATCGGTTCGCCCGGCCGCTGCCGCAGTCGGTGCCCGCGCGGTTCGTCGTCGGAACGGCCGTCGGTTTCGATCTCGCGGCCGCTTGCGCGGTAACGGCTTTCGCCCTGCATAGTACACCGATTTGGCGCGTTGCCGCCACCATCGGCGGCGTTCGCGTTACCCCCGTCGACGCCGGTTTGGTCTTGCTGATCGTCAGCGCGACGACGCTGGTCTACGCGGTTATGCTCAGCCGCGGGCGGGATGTGACGATCGTCAACCTGTGGCTGACGATCGTGCTGCTGGCAGCGGTTATCGACATCTCCGTCCGGCTCTCGATCCGGTCGGCGTACTCGCTCGGCGGCTATCTGAGCGACACTTACTGGACGTTTGCGCTCGGCGTCTTCATCTGCATCGTCCTGCGCGAGATCAGCGCGATGACCAACCAATTTGCCGCGATCGCCAACAGCGACGCGTTGACGGGACTCGCGAACCGCCGCAGTCTCGATTCGTATCTGACGCAACTCGAGCACTCGCGGCGCCGCCAAGAGGACGTCTTCGCCTTGCTGATGATCGACGTCGATCACTTCAAGGCATTCAACGACCACTTCGGGCACGCTGCCGGCGACTCGACCCTGCAGGCGGTCTCGGGCGTGATCCGCGGCAACCTTGCGCGCGGCGGCGACTTTGCCGCCCGCTACGGCGGTGAGGAGTTCGTCGTCGTGCTACCGGCGACCGATCGCAACGGCGCGATCGAACTGGCGCGCCGAATCCGCCGCGACGTCGAGTTGTTGGGCATCCCGCACATCGCCGGCCGGCGCGTCCTGACGGTCAGCATCGGCATGGTGACCTCCGCCGGTGACCGTCAGATCGATCCGCGGGCGCTGCTCGCCCAAGCGGACGGCGCCCTCTACCACGCCAAAGCGAGCGGCCGAAATCGGATATCCGAGGCCAGCTCCACCCGCAGCGGCCAATTCCGCGTCCTCGGCGAGGATTTGCGCTCCGCCTGACCCGGGCGGCATTTTCGACGTGCCGTGTCGAACCCATCGGCGTGCAGATTCGCAAGCAATTCTCGTTCGAGGCGGCGCACGTGCTGCCGCATCATCCGGGCAAGTGCAGCCGGCTCCACGGGCACTCGTATCGCCTCGACGTCGCCGTCGCCGGCGGCCTGCGCGCAGACGGACCGGCCCAGGGCATGGTCGAGGACTTCGATGAGATCGCGCGGATCGTACGCGCGCACGTCATCGCGCCGCTCGATCACGCATCGCTCAACGACCTGCTCGCCAATCCGACGGCCGAATTGACGGTCCGGTGGATCTGGCAGCAGCTCGCGCCCCAACTGCCCGGGCTCTGCGAACTCGTGCTCTGGGAGACGCGCACCGCGTGCGCCGTCATGCGCGCAGGCGACGATGCTGGCGCTCGCTGAGATCTTCACCAGCATCCAAGGCGAAGGAACGCACACCGGCCGTGCGGCGGTCTTCGTGCGGCTGGCCGGCTGCAATTTGAACTGCCGCTTCTGCGACACCGACTACGCAGTTCGCTCGTTTGCATCGATCGCCGACGTGGTCGCGCAGGTGCGCGAACTGGGCGGTAACTGCCCGATGGTCGTGCTGACCGGCGGCGAACCGCTGATTCAGACCGAATCGTCGGGGTTGATCGACGCGCTACGGGCCGACGGCCGCCGAGTCCACATTGAGTCCAACGGCACGGTCGCCGTCGACTTATCAGCCGACGTTTGGTTAACCGTCTCCCCGAAGGAACGGCTGAACCCACGGATGGCCGCCCGCGCCGATGAGGTGAAGCTGATCGTCGACGGCCGCGTGCCGATCGAGTGGATCGCGCAGTTTCCGCCGGCGACGCCGATCTTCGTTCAGCCCGAGGGCAACAAACCCGCCAACGTCGCGCTGGCGATCGCGGCGGCCCAGGCCGACCCGGCGCGGCTGCGTCTTTCGCTGCAAACGCACAAGTTCATCGGCGTTCGATGAACGCGTGAACCGTCGCGCCATGCTCTTGGGAGCCGGCGGGCTGGCCCTGACGGCGCGCCTTCCGGTCGCCGCGGCGACGTTGCCGCCTCCGCGAATCGCGCTCGGCGACGACGTCTTTCTCCGCGACACATGGCGGGAGCTTGCCGGTCGCCGCGTCGGCATCGTCACCAATCAAACCGGCGTTACCGCGAAACTCGAATCGATCGTCGATGCGGTGCGGCGCAACCCGGCGATCGCATTGCGCGCGATCTACTCGCCCGAACACGGGCTGCGCGGCGACCGGCCGGCCGGTGCAACCGTTGCATCCTATGCTGACGAGCGCAGCGGGCTGCCGGTCTACAGCCTCTACGGGGCAACCCGCCGGCCAACTGCGGCGATGCTCGAAAGCGTCGACGTGCTGCTGTTCGACATCCAAGACGTCGGCAGCCGCGCCTACACTTTCATCTCGACGATGGCCGAGGTGATGCAAGCGGCCCATACGTTCGACAAAGAGGTCTGGATTCTCGATCGTCCCAATCCGATCGGCGGTACGGTCGAAGGTCCGGTGCTCGACCCGCGGTTTGCGTCGTTCATCGGACTCTATCCGATCGCGATGCGGCACGGGATGACCGTCGGCGAACTCGCCACACTGTTCAACGATCGCTTCGGCATCGGCTGTCGTCTGCGCGTGATCGCGATGGAGGGTTACTCCCGAACCATGCTGTGGCCGCAAACCGGGCTCGATTGGGTCCCGAGTTCACCGAATATCCCCCACTGGTTGACGGCGTTGTTCTACGTCGGCACCGGATTGATCGACAACGCCGGCGTGAACAACGGCGTCGGCACGACCGAGCCGTTCGAACTCGCCGGCGGGGACGGCCTCGACGGCGAGCGGTTGGCGGCGGCACTGAACGATCGCAGCGTCCCCGGGATATTCTTTCGACCGGCTGCGTGGTCACCGCTGTTCGGGTTTTGGAAAGGTCACACGCTGCGCGGCGTGGGACTGGTCGCGACCGATCCGGCAGCGGCCCATGCCGTCCGCGCCGCCGTCGAGATCCTCGTCGCGGTGCGCCGGATCGCACCGCATCAGATCGTCGTGCGGAAGCCCGAAGCGCTCGATCGCGATTGGGGCACCGATAGCCTCCGCCATGGACTGCTCGCCGGTGCCGACGCCGACGCACTTGAGGCCGGCTGGGCCGCCGGCGTCGCGCGGTTCGAAGCCGCCCGCAAGCCGTACCTGCTCTACGATTAGGTTACCCGCGCGAGTTCGGCGGTTCGCCCGGACCGCCGACCGCAAGGTAGGTCACGATGTCCCAGGCGTTGCGAATGCCGATGAAGATCAGCAACACGACGCCGCCTGCGAGTACGAACAACGCTTTCACCGGTAGGGTTGGCAGCACGATCGCGCCCGCGAAGATCGCGCCGTAGGCGACGAACGGCAGGATCGTGTACCAGATCCAGTCCTCGAGATCCGGCGTGTACGCGCTTAACCGCTTCGTCCGGCGGATAACACGCAAGACGTAAACGACGCCGCTGAGCCCGGCGAGCCCAATCAACGTGCCAGGCACAATCAGCGAACGCCACGGCGCGCTGAGAATCGCGGAGAACAGGAGTGCCGCCGCGAAGTGCAAGACCGTCGGCGTACTGAACGTCGCGGTTCCGTCGTGCGACGATTGCGAACGTTCCTCCCCGGTCACCAAAGTGATCACAACGAACATCAACCCGGTCAAAGCAGCCGCCGCCGAGCCCGTCATCGTGTAGAAGCTCGCCCACGGGGCGAACACCGACGACGCGATTTCAGCCATCGTGCGAGCCGCCGAGCGATGCGAACGCTTCGCGGGCGGCGCGCGCACCGCTCTCTAGTGCGCCGTTCACCGTGCCGCCTTGACCGTCGTGCGACGTCGCCTCGCCGGCGAAGAACAGCGTATCGTCAACCGGCGCGGCGAGCGCTGCGCGCGCGTCGCTGCCCCCGACGGCGACGTAACTGTACGCCCCCCGCGCGAACGGATCGCCGCTCCAATCGTGCATGACGCCGTCCACGAACTCTGACCGCGCCAGAGCCGGCTCGGCGAACATCGCCCCGAAGCCATCTAGCGCGCGCTCAACGAGTTCGGCCGGCGAGGCGCCGCCGAGCGCGGTCGCTTTCGGACCGCCGGCCCATGCGACGATCAGCTCGCTGCGTACCGGGAACTGCGTCCAATACGCCGCGAATGGCTGCCCCTCGCACCGGAAGAACGCGGCATCACGATAGCGACCATCGCTAAGCCGCGTCCAGAAGGCGGTTTGAAACCAGAGTGCCACCCGCACCGCATGGCCCATCTCGATGCTCGCGAGCGCGTCGCGCTT
>JBOHTW010000254.1:0-4250 GCA_050733835.1 Vulcanimicrobiaceae bacterium
GGTCACGATCTCATTCCTCCACGTCGGCGGCCGGTGCCGATTCGAACTCGACGAGCACGGCTCCGCTCTGAACCAAGGTTCCAGCGGTCGCATGCACCGCTCGCACGATGCCGGCGTGCGGCGCCTCGATCCGGTGTTCCATCTTCATCGCCTCCAACACGAGCAGCAGTTCGTGGGGTGCGACGGTCTGGCCCGGCGCGACCGCGATGCCGGCGACCTTGCCTGGCATCGGCGCGGTCACCGCGTCGCCGAGAATGCCCAGGCGAGGCCGGCTACCGTCACCGAGCTGCGGTGGCTCGCCCAGTTCGAACCGGATCGTCACGCCGTCGATCGTCGCCGCGACGGTTTGCCGGTCGACGCAAACCTCGCCCGCGGTGCGGACGCCGCCGCGTTCGACGGCCGCCCGGCCCGGCTCGGTTCGGACGCGTAACGTCCCCGCCAGGTCGCCGGATACGTTCCAACCGTCGTCGGTGCGGGACGCAACCGACCGGGTCGTGGTCCCATCGCGGCGCAGGACGACCGGAACGCCGACCCCGGCGAGCCGCCACGAGCGTGAATCGGCCAGCACGGCCCCGAGCGCCAACGTCGCGGCGGCGGTCGTCCGGGCGCGTTCCGCCTCGGTCAGCGCCGCCCCGCGCTCGGCGATGAACGCGGTCGTCGCCTCGCCCGCGCGGAACGCCGGATCGCGCAAGACTTCGCGCAAGAACCCAAGATTGGTCCGGACGCCCGTCACGTCGCTTGCGCCAAGCGCGGCGTCGAGCTGCGCGATCGCGTCGTCGCGGGTTGCGCCCGATCCAATGATCTTTGCCAGCAGCGAGTCGTAGTAGATCGAGACCTCGCTGCCGGCCGCGTAGCCGGCGTCGACGCGCACGCCGGTCGCCGGCGCGATCTCAAACCGGGCGATCCTTCCACTCGACGGCAGAAAGTCGCGGACGGGATCTTCGGCGCAGAGCCGGACCTCGATCGCCCACGCTTTGGGCTGCAGTTTGGCTTGCACGAAGTCGAGCGGTTCGCCGCGCGCGATTCGAAATTGGCTACGCGCGAGATCGACGCCGAACGCGATCTCGGTGACTGGGTGCTCGACTTGGAGCCGGGCGTTCATCTCGAGAAAATAGAACGCGCCGGCTGCGTCAAGTAAGAACTCGACGGTGCCGGCATTGACGTAGCCGACGGCTCGAGCGTAGCGGACGGCGGCCGCGCCCAACTCCGCCCGCAGTTCAGGCGTAACCGCGCGCGACGGTGACTCTTCGACGATCTTTTGATGCCGGCGCTGGATCGAGCATTCGCGCTCGCCCAAAAAGACGACGTTGCCGTGCATATCGGCGAGGATCTGCACTTCGACGTGGCGCGGCCGCTCGACATAGCGTTCGAGCAAGAGGCGCGCGTCGCCGAACGCCGCGAGCGCCTCGCGCCGGGCGGCGGCGATCGCTTGATCGAGCTCGCTGAGGTCGCCAACGACGCGCATCCCGCGGCCGCCGCCGCCGGCGACGGCTTTGACCAGCAGCGGTAAGCCGATCTTCGGCGCTTCGCTGCGCAGCCGTTCGTCGGTCTGATCGTCGCCGTCGTAGCCCGGTACGACCGGCACGTTGACCGACCGCGCGCGTTGTTTGGCGGCGCTCTTGTCGCCGGTCGCGGCCAGCGCATCGGGCGGCGGTCCGACGAAGCTGAGCCCAGCGGCGATCGCGGCCCGCGCGAACGCCGCATTTTCCGATAGGAAGCCGTAGCCCGGGTGAATCGCGTCGGCGCCGAGTTCGCGGGCGGCGGCCAGCACGTGCTCGACGTTGAGATACGACTCGCCGGCCGGTGCGGGACCGATGCAGCGCGCGTCGTCCATCGCGCCGACATGCAGCGCGTGGCGATCGGCGGTCGAGAATATCCCGACCGGTGCGATGCCTTCATCGCGGGCGGCGCGCGCAATGCGAATCGCGATCTCGCCCCGGTTGGCGACGAGCACGCGCCGGATCGTGGTTGCGGTCACTGCGCGAAGCGCGCCGGACGCCGTTCGAGAAACGCGCGCAAGCCGTCTTGGCCCTCGTCGGTGGTTCGTTGGTTAGCGATCGCCGCCGCCGTCAACTCGAGGGTCGCGTCGTACGGCGTTTGCGCGACCTCGGCGAATAGCGCCTTGGTTGCGGCGATCCCGGTCGGGCTCGCGGTGCGGATCTCGTCGAGCACGCGCGCGACCGCGGCGTCGAGCGCGTCGGCCGCGACCACTTCGTGCACGAGGCCGATCGCGAGCGCCCGGCGCGCGTCGAACCGCTCGCCGGTTAGCGCCAGCGCGCGGGCATGGCTGGGACCGATCTTCGCCAGCACGAACGGCGAGATGACCGCCGGCATGATTCCAAGTTTGGTCTCGGTGAAGCCGAAGATCGTTCCCTCGGCGGCGATCGCGACGTCGCAGACCGCGACCAACCCCGCGCCTCCGCCGAGCGCCGCGCCGTGAATCCGGCCGACGACGGGTTTGGGCAGCCGGTCGATCGCGCGGAACATGCGCGACAGCGCGCGCGCATCTTCGAGGTTTGCCTCGCGCGACAGATCGAGCGAGGCGCGCATCCAGTTGATGTCGGCACCGCCGCTAAAGACCTTGCCGTCGCCGGCGACTACGACCGCGCGGACGCTCGGGTCGGCGGCCAGGTCTTCGAAGACGGCATGAAAAACGGCGATCAGCTCGGCGCTGAACGCGTTGCGGACGGCGGGCCGAGCGATCGTCACATGGGCAACGTTCCGGTCGTGCCGGACGCTCACAAGCGAAGAAACCATGGGCCCGCTCTTCGCCCACGACGGTGGGCTCCCTTACCGTCGCGCGGCGGCGACCTGTGCTAGAGTCAACCCATGGATGCAACGATGCCCGCGCGGGCCGCGGCCGAGGCCGAATCCGAGCGGCCTGCCAGCTATCGCCACACGCTGACCACCCGGTTGACGCACTGGCTGTCGGCGCTCGCGTTCTTCATCTTGGTGGGTAGCGGCTTGCAGATATTCAACGCGGCGCCGTATCTCGACGCCTCCGACAAGAGCAACCCCGAACACCGGGTCTTGGCGTTCGGCGCGACGATGGCGCCGGACGGCGTTCCGTACGGCTACGTCGACATCTTCGGCAAGCAGATCAAGACGACGGGACTGTTTGGATATACCGGCGACAGCATGGGGCATTTGACCGAACGTGCGTTTCCGGGCTGGCTGACCCTGCCGGGCTATCAGGATCTCGCCGACGGGCGGCGCTGGCACTTTTTCTTCGCGTGGGTCTTTGGCCTCGCCGGCATCGCCTATCTGTCGCGCGGCGCGGTCCGGCGCGAGTTCGGGTTGCTGATCTTGCGGCCGGCCGACCTCCCGAAGATCCCGCCGATGGCGTTGTACTATCTGCGCCTGCGGCGCGAGCCGCCCGAGCACGGCAAGTATAATCCGATGCAGAAGGCCGCCTACACCGCCGTGCTGTTCGTGCTTACGCCACTGATCGTCCTCACGGGGCTTGCGCTATCACCGGGATTCGACGCGATGACCGGGCCGTTGGTTTCGCTGATGGGCGGTCGGCAGTTTGCGCGGCTGTGGCACTTCGCGTTGATGCTCGCGCTGCTCGGTTTCGTCGCCGGCCATCTCACCATGGTCATCAGCACCGGCTTGTGGAACAACCTGCGGTCGATGATCACCGGCTTTTACGTTCCCAAGACGCACGAAGGAGAAGGCCGGTGAAGCGCAGCCTGTTTTTGGCGTCGAGTTTGACGGCGCTCACCGGTTGTGGCGCGGCCGGGAACGCCCTCAACGACAGTCCCGTGCGCAACTGGTTGCTGGCGGTCGAACCGCTGAACCACGCGCTGATCGGGACGCGTGGGATGGCCAAGCTCTATCCGAAGTCGGCGATCGATTGGAACTTTCGGCTCAACGGCTTCGACACGCCCAACAGCGCGGCGTATCAGGCGATGGTGCACGACGACTGGTCGTCGTACCGGTTGACCGTCGATGGTCTGGTAGACCATCCGCAAGCGTTCACGGTTCCCCAGTTGCGCGCGATGAAGTCGCTGACGCAGATCACGCGCCACGACTGCGTCGAGGGTTGGAGCGTGGTCGGCGAGTGGGGTGGCGTTCCGCTGGGCATGCTGCTCGGCGTCGTGAAACCCAAACCGAACGCGCGCTACGTCGTCTTTTATTCGAGGGATCACGATCCCAACGGCACGCCGTACTACGAGAGCCTAAGCGTCGTAGAGGCGGCCCATCCGCAGACCCTGCTCGCGCTCGACCTCAACGGCAAGCCGCTCGAC
>JBOHTW010000255.1:0-1546 GCA_050733835.1 Vulcanimicrobiaceae bacterium
TCGCGGCGCAACCGCATCGGATGGCGCCGGCCGTCCCACCCGTTGAACTCGCCGACGACGCTGACGCGGCGCGCGCTCGGCGCCCAGACGGCGAAGACGACGCCGGCGATTCCGTCGATCGTGGCCGGCTGCGCGCCGAGTTTGTCGTACAGCCGGCGGTGCGTCCCCTCGGCGATCAAATGCGCATCGAGGTCGCCGAGGATCGGACCGAAACGGTACGCGTCTTCGAACTCGTGCGTGCCGCCGGCATCTTGCGCAACCAGGGTATACGCGAACGGAGCCTTGCGATCGGGAAATCGCCGTTCGAAGTGGATCTCGTCGATCCGTTCGAGCGGATGGAGCGTTCCGGTCGCCGCCTCGCGCACGGCGACCGCGCGCGCCGGCGGATAGACGACGCGCACGGTGACGCAGCCGTTCGCGACGTGCATTCCACGGACGGCGAACGGGTCCGCGGTCGAATCACGCTTAGTCACCGGCTGCGGGTCGCCGGCGCGGGTTCGCCGCCGGCGGCATGGTCGTGGCCGGCGTGCCGGTAGCCGGCAAGGTCGACATGGACGTCGCTTTGACCGGAGTATTCGGCGAACTGCTGGATTAGTTTGGCGACCAGCGCCGTCCAGCCGGTTTGATGGCTCGCGCCGAGGCCCGCCCCCGTTTCCCCGTGAAAATACTCGTGGAACGGAACGAGATCGCGCCAATGTGGATCCGCATTGAAGCGGGCGCGATCGCCGAACACCGGCCGCTTGCCATCGGGGTGGCGCGCGAATATCGAGATGAGTCGCCGCGAGATCTCTTCACCGATCTCCCACAAGGTCAGCCGGTTTCCCGATCCGGTCGGGCACTCGATCTTCAGTTCGTCCCCGTAGTAGTAGTCGAATTTCTGTAGGGCTTCGATGATGAGGTAGTTCAGTGGGAACCAGATCGGCCCGCGCCAGTTGGAGTTGCCGCCGAACACGCCGGTCGTCGACTCGGCCGGCTCGTAGTCAATGCCGTAGTCGTGGCCGTCGATCGCGAACGAATACGGATGCTCACCGTAGATCTTCGAGAGCGAGCGAATGCCGTGCGGACTGAGAAACTCCGACTCGTCGAGCAACCGGGCGAGGACGCGCTCGAGTTTCGCACGATCGACGATCGAGAGCAGCCGGCGCTCGCCCGCCCCCGGAACGTCCATGCACGCTACATTTCTTTGTAGATCGGCTCGGTGGGTGACGAACCACTGAAAATTGCGGCGGAACTCGGGCAGCCCGTCGATCTGGCCGGCCTCGAGCGTGTGCAGTGCGAACAGTGGGATCGCGCCGACGAGCGACCGGGCGCGAAGGACGTGCTGTTGGCCGTTCGGCAGCCGCAAGACGTCGTAGTAGAAGCCGTCCCGCTCGTCCCATAAACCGTCGCCGCCTTCCCCGACGCGGTTCATCGCATCGGCGATGTAGAGGAAATGTTCGAAGAATTTGCAGGCGATGTCTTCGTAAGCGTGATTGTGTTTGGCGAGTTCGAGCGCGATCGTGAGCATGTTCAGCGCGAAAACGCCCATCCAGCTCGTGCCGTCGGC
>JBOHTW010000256.1:0-7921 GCA_050733835.1 Vulcanimicrobiaceae bacterium
CACATCGACTTCCCCGACTACACGATCGGCGAGTTGATCGCGATCGCGCACGTGATGCTCGACAAGCTCAGCTATCAGTTTGCCCCGGCCGCCGAGCGCGCGTTTGCCGAATACGTCGAGTTGCGAATGCACCAACCACAGTTCGCCAACGCCCGCAGCATCCGCAACGCCCTCGACCGCGCTCGCGCGCGTCAAGCGACGCGCCTGTTCGAACGCGGCGGCCCGGTGACCCGCACCCAACTCGAACAGATCGACGAACCCGACATCCGCAAGAGCCGCGTCTTCGGCGCGCCCCCCGCCGGCTAGGCGCGACGGCGCACCCGGGGCACGGCGCGGTCGCGGCCTCATGCAATGGGCGTCGGTGGGTCGGGCGGCTTGCCGCTCGGGGCGTGAACCGCGGTCGGCGCCTGCAGCATGGCGCGCAGCCGACGCATCTCCGCCCCGACGTGCGCACGATCGAATCCGGGCGTTCGCGCGCGGGCCAGTAGTGCGAGTATAAGGTCGATCCAGGTCGCCGGATGCGCGTCGAGACTTTTCGTTCCGAACACCGCACGATGCAAACGCACGGGCGGCGCGACGCGCTCCAGTTCAGCGGCGTGATGATCGATGACGGCAAGGCTCGCTTGGTGTTCGAAATCATCCTCGGGCGGGCCGGCGAGAATGTCCCGTAGCGCTGTCAAGGCGTTAGCGAGTCGCCGGCGCACCACAAACTCAGTGCGAATCGGATAGACGAACCACGTAGCGGCGATGCCGCACAGCGCGCCGATAACGATGCCGAGCACGCGGACTGCGAACAATGGCGTGACGGCCGCTCCGTGCGATCGCCCACGTGCGGGGGCCATAGTTCCGCAGCCAGATTGAGAGCGCGATGCCACCGGAAAAGACCACGGCACCCAGTACCGGCACGGCAAACAAGGCCAAGGCGACGAAGCCGGCCGCGAGCGCGATGAGCGGCAAGGTCACGAACTTGATCAGCAGCGAGCGCGGTTCGAGCCGCTCGGGCCGCCGCATGAGCCCAACGGCCAGCGCCGCCGCCAAAATCGCCGGCGAGATGTCGACGCCGAGTCTCGTGCAGATCGCGAACGTCACGCCGAAGCTCGCGAGCACGGCGGCCATTGAGACGACGGCAGACCGAAATTGGCATAACAGCGCGGCATGAACCATGGTGGAAGTTCCGGCTAGATGCCGCTATCGAAGTTGGGTTTGCGCTTTTCGGCGAACGCCGCCGCGCCCTCGTGGCCTTCGGCTGAAGCGAGCAGTAAATCGAGGCCGGCCGCGGCCATGTTCGCGAGCCCGGCCTGGTGTTCGGTATCGGCGTTGAACGAATGCTTGAGAAACCGAATCGCCGTCGGGCTCTTGTCGGCGATCTCCGCAGCCCAGCGTTTCGCTTCGTCGAGCACTCGGTTCGCCGGTACCACCAGGTTGACCAGACCCCAGCGCTCGGCCGTCGCCGCGTCGTATTGCCGGCACCAATACCAGATCTCGCGCGCTCGCTTTTCGCCGACGACGCGCGCGAGGTACGTCGAACCGAACCCGCCGTCGAACGACGCGACCCGCGGCCCGGCTTGACCGAACCGGGCGGTGTCGCTTGCGATCGTGACGTCGCAGACCACGTGCAAGACATGGCCGCCGCCGATCGCCAACCCGTTGACCGCCGCGATCACGGGTTTAGGGATGTCGCGGATCAACTTGTGCAGGGCGTCGATCTCGAAGAGTCCGCTCGCGGTCGGGCCGTAGTCGCCGGTCTCGGCGCGCTGCTTCACGTCGCCGCCCGTGCAAAACGCCTTGTCGCCGGCGCCGGTGAGGATGACCGCGCGCACCCGCTTGTCGGCCCACGCGGCGCGGAACGCCGCGATCAGCTCCTCGACCGTCTGCCCGCGAAAAGCGTTGTAACGATGCTGACGGTCGATCGTGATGATGGCGGTCGAGCCCTCGACCACGTAGCGAACATCCTCGTACTCCGGCATGCAACAGCCTCCGTTCGTGCTTCGACGGCGCGTCAAAAGCGATTATACGGAGTATCTGCGCCAAGATCGAGTGGACAGTAAGGCCGATCCGCAGCGCGATCTCTACTGAACGATGACCGTGCTGCTACGGCACTACCCGACGGCGCCTTCCATCTCCATTTTGACCAGGCGGTTCAGCTCGACGGCGTACTCCATCGGCAGTTCCTTGACGAAGAAGTCGAAGAAGCCGTTGACGATCATCGCGGTCGCGTCGGCTTCGGAGAGCCCCCGTGACATCGCGTAGAACAACTGCTCCTCGCCGATCTTCGAGACCGACGCCTCGTGTTCGACGGTCGACCGCTGCTCGTGGATCTTCATCGTCGGTTTTGTGTCGCTGGCCGATTGCTCGTCCATGATCAGCGCGTCGCATTTGACGCGCGTCTTGGCACCGACCGCGCCGGCGTGAATCTCGACCAGCCCACGGTACGTCGTCTTGCCGCCGTGCGCGCTGACCGATTTGTTGGTGACGACCGACGTCGTGTGCGGGGCTGCGTGAATGACCTTCGCGCCCGCATCTTGATGTTGGCCTTCGCCGGCGAACGCCATCGAGAGGATCTCGCCGCGCGCACCTTCGCCCATCAAATAGATCGACGGATACTTCATCGTCAGCCGCGAGCCGATGTTGCCGTCGACCCATTCGACGGTTGCATTCCGGTACGCCATCGCGCGCTTGGTGACCAGGTTGAAAATGTTGCGGTACCAGTTTTGGATCGTCGTGTAGCGGATCGACGCATCGTCCATTGCGATCAACTCGACGACCGCGCTGTGCAGCGAGGCGGTCGAAAACTGCGGCGCGGTGCAGCCCTCGATGTAGTGGACCTTTGAGCCCTTATCGGCGATGATCAGCGTACGCTCGAACTGACCCATGTTCTCGGTGTTGATCCGGAAGTAGGCCTGCAGCGGCGTCTTCACTTCGACGCCGGGCGGCACGTAGACGAACGACCCGCCCGACCAAACCGCTGAATTCAGCGCGGCGAACTTGTTGTCACCCGGCGGGATCACGGTCGAGATGTACTTTTGGACGACCTCGGGATGCTCGCGCAACGCGGTGTCCATGTCGCAGAAAATGACGCCGTCACGCTCGAGATCCTCGCGGATCGAGTGGTAAACGACTTCGGATTCATACTGCGCGGAGACGCCCGAGAGAAACTTGCGTTCGGCTTCGGGAATGCCCAACCGGTCGAAGGTTCGCTTGATCTCATCGGGGACGTCGTCCCAATTGCGGCTCTGGCTGTCGGTCGACCGCACGAAATAATGGATGTCGTCGAAGTTGATCTCGTCCAGCCGCGCGGTGTCGCCCCAGTCAGGCATCGGCTTGCTGCGAAACAACTCGAGACCTTTGAGCCGGAACTCGAGCATCCAAGCGGGCTCGTTCTTCATCGACGAGATGCGCTCGACGATCTCGCGCGTCAGACCTTTGGCGGACTTGAAGGCGTACTTGTCTTCCGAGTCATGGTGGCCGTGCCGATAATCCTCGACCAGCTCAAGCGGGGTGGTTTTTAATTCCGTGGCCATACCTCAAGGCTACGGCGGTAGCGCCCAATAGTCAAGATATTTCGGGAATATCTTGAATTTCTCGGTTTATGAGCTCCGCGCCAGGTTGCGAAGCTGGTCTTCGGGGATCGGCCGCCCGAGATGAAAGCCCTGGGCGAACCGGCAGCCGATTCCTTTTAGGAAGCTGAATTGGCGCTCGTTCTCGACGCCCGCGCCGAAGGTGATCAGGCCGAGCGAATTCGCCAGCTCGACGATCGCCCGGACGACTCCCTCGTCGCGGTTGGCGCCGTAGATCGAACCGACGTCCTTGAGCAGCCGCCGGTCGATTTTCAAGCCGTCAATGCCAAGCTCGACAAGTTGCTGTTGGGTCAATGCCGCGCCGTCGAAGTCGTCGACGACGAGCCGGAGACCGAGCTGTTTCAATTGGCGGATGGTGGTCGCGCTCAGTTCGCGGTTGCGCACCAGCGTGCCGGTTGTCACCTCGACCCCTAGACGGTGGCCGTCGATGCCGTTGCGGGCGAACAGGTCGCCGAGCGTTGCGGCCAAGGTCGGGTCGTTGAACTGGCGCGCCGACAGGTTCACCGCGACGCTGATCTCGGCTGCTTTGATGCGGGCGACGAGCGCGCAGGTTCGATCCAGCATCCAGCGCCCGAGCGGCAGCATCAGGCCGGTCTCTTCGGCGACCGGAATGAACTCGGCGGGCTCGACCCAGCCGATCTCGGGGTCGTTCCAGCGGAGCAGCGCCTCAAAACCGATCGGCCGGCCGGTTGAGACCTCGACCTGGGGTTGGAGAAATAGCACGAAGCGTTCGGCTTCGATCGCGCGGCGCAGGGCCTCGGCAAGCTCGCGCTCGCGCGCCGTGCGCGGCGCTCGCGCCGGCGGCTTCGCATCGTCGGCGACCGGCGATTCCTCGGTCGTCGCGCGTTCGGCGACCAGCGCTGCCAACCGTTCCAAGATGTCCATTTGAACGACGCTCGGCGAGCGCGCCTGCCCGTCGAGCACGCAAACGGCCCCGATCCCGTCGCCGTTCGCGCGCCGGATCGGCGCGGCGACGACCAACCGGACCGCCGATTCCCCGCTTACCAGCGGGTGAGTCCGCAGGCGGTCGTCGACGGCTGCGTCGGCGACGATCGTCGGCGCGCCGGCCACTTGGGCCGGGCGCCAGAAGGCGTCCGCCTCGCTCAAGTCGGGAACCGGCGAGCCCCGGCGCGCAACGATCCGGTTGCCCGCGTCGTCGTCGAGCACGACGAAGGCGCAGGGTGCGTCAAAGATCGCGGTCGCCATAGCGGCGATCCGGTCGAACCATTCGATTGGTGGCGAGGTCACGAGCGCTCCCGAACCGGTCATTCCGCCTCCCGAGCGAGCGGATGCCTAGATCTCAGGCCGTTAGGGCCTACTCATCTATGGTATCGGTTCAGCTCGCCGCCGCCAGGAGGGCGGCACGTAAAATTTCCCCGAGCGACCCACGCTCTTTACAGGGGGGGGGCCAGGGGCTATTATGTTCGTCGGACCGGCCGGCGGTTACGTCGGGTGTCCGTCGTCTCGTTCGCGGGGCGGCATTGGGGGGACGGCGCGCCCTACGCGCCATCGCGGCGGACCGCCCGCGTATCGACGACGCTCGATATCGCCGGCACAGAGTACGCCGATAGGTCGGGGACGCAAGTGCACCGCACGCGCCAGCCGACGTGCCTGGAGGTGGGATTTCCCAGCCAAACCGAGGAGACAGACGGAAATTGGATGCACGCGGAACTCATATCATTTGTGAGCTTTCGGGCTGCGCTCCGCAGACGTTGACGGACGTCGAGCGTGTCCAAGCGATCATGGTCTCGGCCGCCAAAGAGGCGAACGCCGAGATTCTCAAAGTAGCCTTTCATCGCTTCCAGCCCCACGGCGTCTCGGGCGTCGTCGTGATCCAGGAGTCGCATATGTCGATCCACACGTGGCCGGAGTCCGGCTATGCGGCCGTCGATTTTTATACGTGCGGCGACCACACCGATCCGTGGCGGGCTTGCGAGTACGCCGCCAAGCGCCTCGGGGCGACCTCGATGCTGACGACGGAGGTCCGGCGCGGAATCGCGTCGACCAACGGTAACTACACTCATGTCGTCCACGAGCACGCCGGGAGATCGTTGAGCAAGCGCTCCGCCTAGACCCGGTTCGAAGAGGAAATCCATCACCGTGCATCGATCGACCGTCCGCCGGGCGCTGCTCACCTGCGCCGCCCTCGCCCTGCTCGCCGCGTGCTCGAAATCGTATTCGAGCCTGCCCTCGACTTCACCGACACCGGTTCCGAGCGGGTCGCCCGGAGCCATCGGCACGCCGAGCGTCGCCAGCGTCGGCGTCGCCTACGTTCCGGATGGCGGCGGGGCGGGTCAGCGCGGCGTCGAGGTCGTGCATTTCGAAGACACCAGCGGGAACTTGCTGGCCAAGCCGGCCCCGGTGGCGGTCGTCTTCCCGGGCGCCGTGGAGGAGCTTGCGATCTCGAGCGACACGACGGTCGGCATCGGGGCGATGTCGCGCGCCGCGGCCGCGCCGTATCCGCTGATCCAAGATCTGTCGGGGTTCACCGGCGCGTCGCCGGTGCTCGTCGGCCCGGCCTATGATGCCGCCATCGTTCCCTCGCCGGCACCGAACGCGACGCCGACGGCGGCCGCCGTGATCCCCGATATCGCCGGCGTCGCGGTGCTCGGAACCGGCCAGCAGAGCGTCGGCCTTGCCGTCGGCGGAACCAACGGAATCCTCGCGACCTCGGCGCTGACCAACAGCAGCTTTCCGTTCGCGTACGGCGGCTTCGCGTCGTTTATGCCGGCGAGCGGCTCGACGGTGACGGTTCCCGCCGGTACGCGCAACAATATCACCGCCTCGCCGCTGTCGCCGACGACCGGCACGTTCACGGTGCTCGTCCGCGGCCAAGATCTGCTCGTCTACGACGTGACACAGAACCTTTCGGGCTCGGGCTACTTGTTCACGATCACGGCCGAAGATGCGACCCTCGGGACGACGCCGAGTTTGCTGCGCGGAAACGGCGCGATGGCGCTGACCTCGGACGGGTCGCGGGCGGTGCTTGCCCAAGCCCAAGGGCCCGACACGGTGGCGCTGATCACCGGCTTGCCGACCGCGATCAAAGTGGCCGCAACCTTGACGTTGCCGAGCCGGCCGCACTCGGTGGCGATCTCGCCGAACGGCGCCTACGCGGCGGTTGGAACCGACGGTGGGGTCTTCCTCGTCTCGGGCGTTTCGGGCTCGACGCTCGCGATGACCGGGCCGCTGGTGGCGACCTACACCGGTAGCGACGGGTTGTCGCATCAACTCGTCAACGTCTCGTCGGTCGGCTTTACGCTCGACGGCCGGTATCTCGTTGCGCTGGCGCTGCTGAACCCGGGGGTCTCGACCGTCGGCAGCGTCGTCGTCCTGCCGTTCAACCAATCCGCGGCCCCCGGGTCGCCGACGCCGTCGCCGGCGCCGACCGGTTCGCCGCTTCCGACGATGTTCGTTCAGAGCGGCATCACGACCGGCGGCATCGACCTCGACAACCTCGTCGTGCGATAGTCCGCTCCGATGCCCAAGACGCAGTTCTGGCAATGGTACGTCGAAGAGTTTGCGCCGACCGAGCACCACCACCACGCGCTTGAAGCGACGTATTACGCCGGCCGAACGCCGTTCCAGCAGGTCGCCGTCGTCCGGAGTGCGATGTTCGGGAAGATGCTCGTGCTGGACGGCGATACGCAGAGCGCGCAAGCCGATGAGCGAATCTATCATGAAGCGCTGGTGCATCCGGCGCTGGCCGCGGCCGGTGACCGGCGCGAGATTCTGGTTCTCGGCGGCGGCGAAGGCGCGACCTTGCGCGAGGTCCTGCGCTGTTCGGAGGTAACCCGCTGCACGATGGTCGACATCGACGGCGAGGTGGTCGAGCTGTCGAAGCGGTTCTTGCCGGAATGGTCGGCGGGTGCGTTCGACGATCCGCGCGCGCGGGTCATCATCGGCGACGCGCTGGCATTTCTCGCAACCGACGGCGGCCGTTACGGAGCGATCGTCTCGGACCTGACCGAACCGTTGCCCGACTCACCGTCGAATCCGTTGTTCTGCGACGCGGTCTTCACCGACATCAAGCGCCGGCTCGTCGACGGCGGCGTCTACGTGCTCCAAGCCAGTACCGCCGGAATCCACAATATGGCGCTGCACGCCAAGATGGCGCGAACCCTGCGGCAATACTACCGGTTCGTCCGCTCGTTCTACACGCACGTGCCGTCGTTCGACAACGATTGGGCGTTCATCGCGTGCAGCGACGCCGTCGACGTGGCTGCGCTGAATGCCGCCGACGGAAAGCGAAACGCGCGCGTCGCCGCTCCCCTGGCCTCCCGCACCGATCAGAGCGATGCGGATGCGGTCGTTGGGCGAAGCGGGCTTGGCCGGTCCTTCGG
>JBOHTW010000257.1:0-5547 GCA_050733835.1 Vulcanimicrobiaceae bacterium
GCGTCGAGTTGTGACGTATCGGTTTGGTTCGTTCGCCGGGTTTGAGCACGTCGAGCGAGACGCGAATTCCGGGCGCGAGGCCGAGCCCGGGGGCCGTCGCGTTCGGATGGACGATCAGCGAACTTCGCCGGCCGCCGGCGGGCCGTGGGAGCGCGGCGAGCCGGTCGATCTCGGCGTCGATACGCGCGCGCGGGATGACCATCGACGGCCACAGATCCAGCGGCGGCGCGGTCGCGCCGGTTCGGTCGATGAACGTTGCTTGCGGCTCAGTCACGGTAATTTACCTCGCGGTGACGGGTGCGTTCGAAGGAGTAAAGCTAATCGGCGCGCGGCGCGGGGCTTCCAGCGGGCGGCCAAGACCGCGCGTTCGGGCGGCGTCGAGGATCTCCAGGCCGAGCGCAAGATCGGAGATGCCCATGCCCATCGCCTTGAACAGCGTGAGATCGGCGCCCGCCGGCCGGGTGATGCCGGCGGCGACGAGCGCGCTGATCGGTTGCACGTATTGCCAGCCGGCGGCCTCGGGCGGCCCGAACCGTTCGCCGAACTCGCGCGACAACTTCGCGACCGAATCTTTCGAGTCGACCGCAACGACGGCGGCGCGATCGAACAGATCTTGGGCGAACTCGGCGCGCGCTGGGACGATCGCGCCGACGGCGTTGACGTGCGTCCCTCGGGCGAGATCAGTTGCGTGCAAGAACGGGGCGGTCGCGCGGGTCGCGAGGGTGACGATGCGCGCGTTCGCAACCGCGTCGGCGACGCAAGCCGCTTCGATGACCTCGAACGAAAACGTCTCGCGCAAGCGGTTCGCGAATGCCCGGCGGTGGTCGGCGGCCGGGCTGAAGACGCAGACGCGTTCGAGCGGCCGCACGGCCGCGACCGCGGCGACTTGCGCAAACGATTGCTTTCCAGTCCCGATAATCGCCAGCTCGCGCGCGTCGGCCGCCGCCAAGTGTTTGGTCGCGATCCCGCTCATTGCTCCCGTCCGCAACTGGCCCAGCGCAAACGCTTCGACGATTGCGAGGAGGCTGCCGTCATGCGCGTTGTAGAGGATGAGCAACGGGGTCGCGCCGCCTTCGGTGTGGGCCCAGGTCTTCGTGCCGACGACGCCGCGGCCGGGAACGACCGCGCCGATCGCGTGCAAAGTGTCACCATCGCCCCACGATGCGACCGTCTTTTGCATATTTTTCGCGTCGCCGGCTGCTTCGAGCCGCAACCCCGCTTCGAGCGCGCCGATCGCGCCGTTGAGATCCAGCGTCGCGACGACTTCGGCCTCGGTGATCCACAGCGGCGAACTCATGCGGTCGGCTGGTCCGCAAAGATCGATGCGACCGGCGGCGCCAATTCGAGCGCGTTGACGATCGTCGCATGCATCGAGTAGCGGCCGACGAGCATCAGCAGCGCGACCGTCTCCGGCGGCCCAAGCGCCGCGATTGCGGCGTCGCGGTCAGCGGCGCAATCCTTGCCGGCGCGAGCGAGCAGCGCCAAAGTCAGCCGTTGCACGATTCGGTCGTCGGCACTCAACTCCGGCGCGCGATCCGGGTCCAGCGCCAGCACCCCGCGAATCCAATCCCGCGAGAACCCCAGCTTCGCGCACAGCCGCTCGTGCTGATTGCGCTCGTATGCGTTGTCGAGCTGCGCGGCGACCGTCAGCGCGACGACCTCGGTATGCGCGGCCGGCATGGCTTTTTTGAGGTCTTCGGTAAGCCGGTAAAAATCGACGAGCGCCGCCGGCTGATGGGCCGTCACCCGGAAAAACTCCCCGAGGTAGCCCAACCGCTCGACCCGCGGGCGCAGCAACTCCGCAAGCTCGGGGGCGAGCTCATCGAAGGCGAGGCGGGGGATTGTCGGAGGCATGATATTTCGTTATCCTAAAGAAGCATCGTGCTCGTAAATCCTACGCTAAACCGCGCCGACGGCGCAAGCCCCCCGCTAGAGCCTTATCGGAGGAGGTCCCGTGATCCGTTCTCTTGCTGCCATTTTGGCCGCCGCGCTTCTGGTCGCGGTCGCTACACCGTCCGTCCGTGCGGCGGAACCGTACGAAATCAACGTCATCATGCCGCTGACCGGCTCGGCCGCATTTCTCGGTAAAGCCGAAAATCAATCGCTCCAACTGATCGAGGTAGTCGTCAACAAGACCGGCGGCATCAAGGGCCGGCCGGTCAAATTCGTGGTTCAAGACGACCAATCGAGCCCGCAGGTCGCCGTTCAGCTCGCGAACGCCGTGATCGCAAAGAAAGTCCCGGTGATTCTTGGCTCGTCGGTCGTCGCGATGTGCAACGCGATCGCCGCGCTGGTCAAGAACGGCCCGGTTCAATACTGCTTCTCGCCGGGAATCCATCCGCCGCAAGGCAGCTACACCTTTTCGGCGAGCGTCTCGACCAAGGATCTCATCGCCGTCTATCTCACGTATTTTCGCTCGATGGGGTGGACCAAGGTCGCCCTCCTGTTCTCGACCGACGGCAGCGGGCAAGACGCCGAACGGTCGTTTGATGAGGAGCTAAAGCTTCCCGAGAACAAAGCCGTCCAGATTGTCGCGCGCGAGCACTTCAATACGACCGACGTCAGCGTCGCGGCGCAGATTTCCCACATCAAGGCCGCCGACCCGCAGGTCGTGGTCGCGTGGACGACCGGAACGCCGTTTGCGACCGTACTCCGCGCGTATAATGAGTCGGGGATGACCGCTCCGCTCGCGACGACCAATGGAAACATGACCTACGCGCAGATGGCGCAGTACGCGCCATATTTGCCTAAGACCCTGCTGTTTCCGGGACTCAGCTTCTTCGGCTTCGAGAACGTTGCCAAAGGCCCGGTCCGCGATGCCCAAAAGGTCTTCTACGACGCGTTCGCGGCGATCAACGTCAAACCCGACGCGGCGAACTCGTTCGACTGGGATCCGATCATGATCGTCATCGACGCGCTGCGCGCGAAGGGAACCGACGCGACCGCCGCGCAGGTGCGCGACTACATCGCGAATCTGCACGACTACGCCGGGATCGACGGCATCTACGACTTTCGCGACGCCGTGCAGCGGGGTCTGACGCGCAGCAACGCACTCGTCACGCGTTGGGATGCGGCCAAAGGCACGTGGGTCGCGATCAGCAAGCCGGGCGGGGCGCCGCTGCGGTAGCGCGTTCGCGGATGGAACGCTAGCATGGGCGAAACGCTCGATTACCTCGTCGGCGGGGTCCTCCAAGGTTGCGTCTTTGCGCTCGTAGCCCTGGGGTTCGCGCTCGTGTTTCGCGTCGCCGGCGCGGTCAATCTCGCTCAAGGGGCGTTCGTCATCCTCGGAGCGCTCACGCTCTACACGTTCTGGCAAACGCTCCACTGGCCGCTGGTCGCGGCCTTTGGGGCCGCACTCGCGGTCGCGCTGCTCGTCGGCGCGCTCGTCGGCCGTTACATCTTCGAGCCCGGCCTGCGCCGGCTGCCGGGTTCGGGGATGGTGATGCTCACCGCCGGACTGCTCGTGCTGTTCGAAGGTTTGTTTCTGCTCGTGTGGGGCAGCCAGCCGTACCAGCTTCCGCCGTTCGGCGACGCGCGCCCGATGGTCATCGGCGGGGTCCACATTGCGACCCAAGCCGTTTGGGTCGCAATCGCGACCGTTGCGATCGTGGCGGTGCTCGGGTATGTCTTGCAGAAGACGACGCTGGGTCGCGCGCTGCGCGCATGCGCCGAGAATCCGGCGGCAGCCAGCCTGATGGGCATCGACGTCCGGCGCATGACCGTCGTTTCGTTCGCGATCGCGTCGGGGATCGGCGCGATCGGGGGAATGGTCTTCGGTCCGATCGTCTCGTTGCAGTTCGACGGCGGGCGGTTCTTCACGATCGCCGGGTTCATCGCAGTTGCAATCGGCGGTGCCGGTTCGTTTATCGGCGCGCTCGTCGGCGGTCTTGGGTTGGGGGTCGTTCAGCAGCTGGCCGCCGGCTACGTCTCATCGTTGTTCTCCTCGACCTTGGCGCTGGTCATACTGCTGGCGATCTTAATCTTCAAACCCGCCGGTTTGTTTCGCAGCCGGATCGGTCGTCGCGAAGACGTGCGCGACATCGCGCTCCACGGCGCACGGCCGACGATTCGTTTCGAACCCAAGACCGTGCGGATCGCCGGCGCCGTCGCCGTCGTAGCGCTCGGGCTATTCCCGTTGGTTCCCGGAACCAGCGGGATCTTAAGCTCGTTCGTCATCGCCGGAATCGTCTTCATCGCGGTCCTCGGCCTCGACGTGCTGATGGGCTTTGCAGGTCAGGTGAGTCTGGGTCACGCGGCGTTCGTTGCGATCGGCGGCTACGCCGCGGCGATCGGTACGACGCGCTGGCATCTGCCGGCGCTGCTCGCAATCCTGATGGGGCTTGCGGTCTCGCTGGTAAGCGCGGCGGTCCTGTCGGTCGTGACGGTCCGGCTGCGCGGCCTCTACATGGTGCTGGCGACGCTCGCCTTCGGGTTGCTGATCGATTCGCTGGCAGTCGGTCTGGGAGATTTTACCGGCGGGCCCTCCGGGATCACCGGAATTCCGCATCTCTCGATCGGCGGGTTCACGTTCGGTTCGCAGCTGGCGAACTACGAACTCGTGCTCGGGCTCGCCGTGCTCGGTACGATCGTTCTCGCGAACCTGTTGCGCGCCGATTTCGGCCGCGCGCTGCGCGCGATTCGAACCGATCAGACGGCGGCGCTGGCACTGGGAATCGACGTCCCGCGGTACAAGCTCTACGCGTTCTTGATCAGCGCCGGGTTCGCATCGGTCGCCGGCAGCCTTTACGCGTTCTATTTTCAGTTTCTCTCACCCGACATGGTCAGCACGCCGCGGTCGATCGAGTTCGTCACGATGCTGGTCGTCGGCGGTGAGGGAACCCTGGTCGGACCACTCTTGGGCGTTGCCCTGCTGACGATGCTGCCCACGATCTTTCAGCCGCTCGCCAATTACAAGACGCTCGTCTCGGGGGCAATCCTCGTCTTTGCGCTACTCTACGCGCCCGGCGGTATTTTCGGCTCGGCCGCAGCCTATCTGCAGCGGCGCCGACGGCAGCCCGTCACCTCGATCGCGCCGGCGAACCGAGCCGCATGAGCGCGATCGCCCTCGAAGCGCGCGGTCTGGTCAAATCGTTCGGCGGGTTACGAGCGGTCGACGATGTGACGTTCGCGGTCGACGAAGGTTCGCTGGTCGCGCTGATCGGGCCGAATGGGGCCGGTAAGAGCACGTTGTTCAATATCTTGACGCGGCTGTTCGCGCCCGACGCCGGTTCGGTGCATTTTTTCGGCGCCGACTTGAGCGCCCAGCGCTCCGACGCAATCGCGGCCCGCGGCCTCATACGAACCTTCCAAACGGCGCGCAGCTTCCCCGACATGACCGTGCTCGAGAACGTCTTGGTCGGCGCGCACGTGCGCGTCCGCGGCGGGCCGTGGCAGCAAGCCCTGAATCTCGGCACGGTCGCCCGCGAGGAGCGGTTGCTGCGCGAGCGCGCGCGCGAGATGCTGGCGCTGATCGGCCTCGAACCGGCTGCCAACGAGTCGGCGACCAGCCTGGCGCTGGGCTCGCAGAAACTGCTCGAGATCGCGCGC
>JBOHTW010000258.1:0-5521 GCA_050733835.1 Vulcanimicrobiaceae bacterium
GCGCCTCCGAAATGGAGGAGCTCGGCGCAATTTCGCACGCGATAATATCTTGTTTGAGCGATTCATACGCCCGGTCGGCGAGCGACGCGGCGCCTCGCGAGGGCTCTGGATGCAGCCGGACTACCACTGAATGGGTACGCTCCGTCGCCGCCGTCGAACGTCGCGCTTTCACGAAAATCTCAGCGCCCCTGACATTTCATGCGTGGGCAAACTTCCACTCGCAGCAGGTCAATCCTCCTAATTGGTCGCCGGAGGGAGGCCAAGGCGAGGATTGTGGACTCTCGCCCAAGCTAATCGACAATAATTAGCGCAATATTGACATGTCATAAGTCGCATGCTAGCCTACTTAGAAGCGTATCAAGCCTTACGTTTGAGCTTGCTTTGAGGTTTCACCGGATGACCCAGCTCGTGTCCTTGTCTCATCGATTGGCGCTCGATGAAGCCATCGAAGCAATCGAAGCGGCTACAATCGAGCCGGCGAATCGGGCCGCGCGAGCCGCCCAAGCGGTATCGAACTTTTGCCGGCAACGCGACGGGCTAGACGGCCTAAAGTACTCGTTCAATTCGCAGGAATACGTGCGCAAGCTGATTTATGCCGACCCCGCCGATCGCTTCTCAATACTCGCTTTGATCTGGCAGCCGCGGCAGCAAACGCCGATTCACGCGCATCAATGCTGGTGTGCAGTCTCGATTTACAGCGGCGAGTTAATTGAGATCAGCTACGACCTCGACGAGCAACTCGGAAAAGGCAGCGTGCAAGAACGCTGGCGTCGCGCACGTTCGCGCGGGGACGTCACGTACGACGCTGCATCCACCGGGGAGTGTCACCGTATCGTCAATCAAACCGACGCGATCGCCGTATCAGTTCACGTATACGGAGTCGCGGCGAGCCGCGTCAATGAGGCTGTAAATCGCGTGGTGGCACCCTAGCCCGAAACCCAAATCACAACTTTGATGCGCGAGAAAGTAGGTAGCATGCGAATCCAGAGTGTCGTTCTTGCCGTTATCCCAGCGCTAGCTCTCACCGTCGCAATTCCGTTCGTCAACGTCGTCGAACCGCGCATTCTCGGGTTACCGTTCCTGCTGGCCTGGATCACGGCCTGGATTCTGCTGGCGCCGCTGTTCATGTGGTGCGTGTATCGGGGCGACGTGCGTCATGGATAAGGCCGCCGTTGCACTCGGGATAGTCGCTATCATCGTCCTAGGCACGATCGTTTTTGGCGGTTGGATGGTGCGCCGGGTAAAGATGAACCCGCAAGAATACATGATCGGCGGCCGCTCGTTTGGACCGATCTTTCTGTGGCTTCTGCTCGCCGGGGAGATATACACGACCTTTACGTTTCTTGGAGCAGCGGGCTGGGCGTATGGAAAAGGGGCGCCGGCGTTTTACATCCTCTGCTACGGAACGGTCGCCTACATCATCTCGTACTTTTTGCTGCCGCCGATCTGGCGTGTCGCCAAGGATCGGGGATTGCTCACCGGCCCGGACTATCTCGCAACGGCATTCGACAGCAAGTGGCTCGGTGTATTGGTGGCGCTGGTTGGATTTGTGTTCGTCGTGCCATACGTGACGTTGCAGTTGACCGGCATCGAGTTGCTTCTAAGGATCGCCGGCTACGGAGAGTTCAACGCGACGGTCGCCGTCGGCATCGCGTTTGTGTTGATCGCGCTCTTCATTTTCGTGAGCGGCTTGCGCGGGGCGGCGTGGGCGAGCGTCATCAAAGACACCCTCGTCGTCTTGGGCGTGGTGTTCGCCGGCATCATCTTGCCAATCCACTTCTTCGGATCCCCGGCGAACGTGATCTCGCACGTCTTGCAGACGCGTCCCACCTGGATGACACTTGCTGGAGCAACCGCCTCAAACGGCACGACTTGGTTCGTTTCGACCGTCATGTTGACGTCGCTTGGGTTCTACATGTGGCCACAGAGCATGAGCGCGATCTATTCGGCGCGCAGTGAAGATACGCTTCGCCGAAACGCGGTCTTCTTGCCGTTCTACCAACTCATGTTGTTGCTAGTCTACTTTGCTGGATTCACCGCGCTGCTCGTCATCCCGGGACTCAAGGCGTCCGAGGCCGACCAATCGTTTATGCTGGTCGTGCAGCGCTATTACGCACCGGGCGTTCTCGGCTTGGTCGCCGGCGCCGGCGTTCTCGCGGGGTTGGTCCCGGCTGCCGCGCAGGTTCTCGGCGCAGCCAGCGTGTTCACCAAGAACGTCCTCGGCGACGTCTTCGGAATCGCGACGTCGGATGAGCAGCGGACCCTGACGACGCGCATCTTGGTACTCGTGGTTGCGGGACTCGCGCTTGGATTCTGGCTCGTTGCGAAGACGACCCTTGTTGGACTTTTGCTGATCGGCTACAGCGGCGTGACGCAATTCTTCCCAGGCGTTGTGTTTTCGCTGGTTTGGCGGCGCGCCACGGCACTTGGCGTCGGCGCCGGCATCGTCGCCGGAATCGCGACCGTAGCGTACTTTGCCGCAACGAAACAACCGTCGATGGACGGAATCAACACCGGCTTCTTCGCACTGCTCATCAACGTTGTGGTGTGCGTGGTTGTGAGCTTAATTTCAAGTCCCGCGCGCGAGCCGGATGCACAACGTTTGCCCACCTGACCTAAGGATCCACGCACAGCGCCTCGCTTTGAGGTGCTTGTGTTGGATCGCGCTTGCGCAGTTTAAGGCCAGGGCTATGGAAGGTTTGTCGTGATGATGACGGCGTCGACGGTCGCGTTTCGCGAGGTGCCCTACATGGGCGTCATCTTTGTGGTGGCGGAAGCGGCGAAACTCGGCTTTACGAACGGTGACCCCGACTGGTGCAACCTGGGCCAAGGGCAGCCGGAGGTGGGCCCGATCGCCGGCGCGCCCGAGCGCATCAGCGCGATTCAGTTGGCGTCGGGTGATCACGCGTATGGCCCCGTGGTTGGCTCACTGGCGATGCGAACGGCGGTGGCCGATCACTATAACCGGCTCTACCGCAGCGGGACCAGCTCGCAGTACAGCGCAGACAACGTCGCCATCGCTGCCGGAGGCCGCCTCGCGTTGTCGCGTCTGCTCGCCTCTTTGGGTTCGATCCGGGTGGGATATCAAACGCCCGACTACACGGCCTATGAAGACATGCTCGGCTACCACGCGCATCGCATCACCCCGGTGCTTGTGCCAACGACGGACAAGGATGGATTCAAAGTCTCCGTAGAGCGATTCGCGCAAGTTGTTTTTGAACACCGTCTTGGCGCCTATCTCGTCAGCAATCCATGCAATCCAACCGGGCAATTGCTCGAAGAGGCAGAGCTCGGAGACTACCTAAGCGTAGCGCGCGCAAATCGCTGCACGCTCCTACTTGATGAGTTTTACTCGCATTTCATTTACGACCCCGACGGCTCCCCGGGCGCGCGGCCCGTGTCCGCTGCGAGCATCGTCGAAGATGTGGATCGCGACCCCGTCCTGATCGTCGACGGCCTCACGAAGAACTTTCGCTACCCTGGATGGCGCGTGGGTTGGATCGTTGGTCCTCGAGATATCGTCGAGGAGGTCGGACGAGCTGCCAGTGCGATCGATGGCGGACCGCCGACCGCGACACAAAGAGCCGCAATCGAGGTGCTTGCCCCGCAACGCGCCGACCAAGAGACGTGCGCGCTCCGCGAAGTGTTCGCGCGGAAGCGACGCATCATGGTGGATAACTTATCGGCGCTCGGCGTCCGGATACCGCACCCGCCGCGCGGGACGTTCTACGTATGGGGTGACGTGAGCGCGTTGCCACCGCCGTTCAACGACGCGGAGACATTCTTTAGAACGGCGCTGCAGGGTCGCGTCATGGTGGTGCCGGGCCGATTCTTCGACATCAACCCAACCAGTGATCGCCCACCCAATTCGGAGTATCGCAATTGGGTACGGTTTTCTTTCGGACCGCCGGAAGACAACGTACGGCTCGGACTTGCGCGACTCGCGGAGATGATCTCGGGAAGCCGCTGACGACACCGGTGCCTTAAAGGAGACCCGACTTGGATCGATTGCTGAGCGCACGAGCATCCACTGGTGAACATGCTTTGGCCCCGGAGTGGCTAAGCGCGCAAAGTCGCGCGTGCAGGCACACTTGGAACATGTTGTCCGGCTTCATGCACGCGAGCATGAAGCGAGGCGGCTATACCCGCGTTTAAGATCGGACGCGCACCAAACTGGATCGCATCCCGTGCACCGTTTTAGCAAGACCGGCCGCGGCCGCATTTCGTCCCAACGCGAGCTCGCTTGGGTCGCTTTTTGTCGGGGCGGGCGGAGCGTTCGGAGCGACTGTCAAACGCACTCTGAATGAGGGCGTCACGCCTGCCCGGTTCGGATCAGGCGAGTTCGTTCGAGCCAGTTTTTCGCCGGCGATCGTTCGAAGCGATCGAGCGCGCGGCGCGACGGCGCGTCACACTGATCGTCGCTCCCGCTGGGTATGGCAAATCGGTCGCGATCGGCCAGTATCTGGCACGTTCTGCCGTGCCCTTCGTGCGGTTTGTCGCGCGCCCCGGGAACGCGACCCTGCTAGGCTTCACCCGCGGCCTCGCTCAAAGTTTTTCCGCGCACGCGCCGGGGCTCGGACGCGGATGGTTCCGTGCCTACCAGGCGGCCGCCAGTGCTCCGGACCTCCCTGATGCACTCGCGGCTTGGTTCGTAGCGAACCTTGGCCCAGGAGCGCTAACCGTCGTTCTCGACGATCTGCACGTCGTGGCCGACGACTCTGGCGCAGTGCAATTCTTGCGGTCGTTCATAGCGCGAAGTTCGAATTTGGCGTGGATTCTGTCGAGTCGAGATGCGATCACCCTGCCGTACGCAACATGGTTGGCCTACGGTCAGGCCGACGAGCCCATTGAGGCGGATGTCTTACGCATCCACCCGGACGAAGCCGCCGGCATCGTGCGCGCGTGCAACGTCGTCCTGGACTCGGAGCGCGTGGCCGAGCTGCTCGCGCTCGTCGATGGGTGGCCTGCCGCCTTCATGTTCGCGTTGCGTGCCGCGGCGGGCTCGTCCGATGCGGCACAAGTCTTGGCATGTTCGCGTGAATCCCTGTACACCTACCTCGCCGATCAAGTGTTTACGGCGTTCTCGCGGCGCGAGCAGCGGTTCTTGCTCGACACCGCGTTGCTCCCGGCAGTCGATCTCGACGTCCTTGCGGCCGCCGATTGGGAATCTCCGCGCGAAGTCTATGCCGACTTGCGGCGCCATGCCCATTTCATTGTGGCGGAGAGCGCGACCGTCTTCCGCTACCATGATCTGTTCCGCGAGTTCTTGGTCCATCGCCTTCGCTCGCAGGGAAGCATCGCGTTCTACCGCGCCCAACTCGCGAGCGCCGATCTCTCGGAAGCGGCAGACTGGACGGGTGCAGCGTTGCGGTTACGGACCGAAGCCGGTGATGAGGTCGGCATTACGCGGATGCTTCGCGTCGAGAGCGCACGGCGGTTTCTCGCCGTGGGGCTTGAAGAGGTGGACGGCGCACTGGCAGCGCTGCCGGAATCGCAGCTTCGTTCTGATGCAGCGTTGCTT
>JBOHTW010000259.1:0-17316 GCA_050733835.1 Vulcanimicrobiaceae bacterium
AGGAACGGCCCGCCGAGTTCGCGGGCCTCAAAGCGGAGTTCGTTTTGCAACGCCGCCAAGTTCGCCGTGGGCCGCGGATCGCGGCGATGCTGTCGCCGCTCGACCCCCCGTTCGAGAGTGGGCTGACCCTCATCTTCGCCGATCAACGGTCGTCGCTCGGGATCCTCGTCTTGCGACGGACGGCCGAATTAGGTTCGTTCACGTCGACCGAGCTTCGGACGCTGACTCTGGCGCTCGACGCGTCGTCGGAACTACTGTCGGACTTGCGATTGCTGGAATCGACCAAGGGAACGCTCGCCCAATCGTTTCTGGAGGCGAGCTTGGCTCCCGACGAGGGATCGCACGTCGGCTCCGATCCGAGCATGTACGTGCTCGACCGCGACTTTGAAATCATCTTCGCTTGGACGAGCGAGCAAGGGCGCGACGCCGGTATGACGACGTTGAACATGCAAACGTCGGCGAAGCATCTGCCGGAGATTCTCGAAAACGCCGTCCGCGAACTGACCGCGAACTGGACGGCGGATCCCACGACGCAGACGCCGGGAACCGCGCGGCCGATTCCGTTCGTCATGGTTCGGACGCAACCGCTCTCGGGGCCAAAGGGCCTGTGCATCGGCGTCCTGGTCGATCGTTCGCAGCCGCGAAACTCGTTGACTTCGGCCGCCGACCGCTACCGGATCTCGGCACGCGAAGTTCAGACGCTCTCGCTGCTGCTTCACGGAGCGACGCTGGAAGAGATCGCGACCGCCCTGAGCATCACGCCGTCGACCGTCCAGGACCACATCAAAAGCTTGCTGGAAAAGACGCGGTCACACAGCCGAACGGAGATGATCGCCAAGATCTTCGGCTGGCAAGCGTAGGCGGCAAGCGGAAGTCCCTCCCTAATTTCCGCGATTTTCAGGTGCCACCCGCGCCTGCTAGCATGGAGTCCGCGGCATTTTCACGATTCGGCGACCGGGCTCAGCTCGGTTGCCTCACCGCTCACATGGACGGAATCGAAACCGGCCGAGGCGCATGATGGCCAAACTAGACGGCCCCCTGAAACATCGGCGCTGTTGCGTGATCGCCGAACACGGATCGAAGGCGAGCTTCCTTTCGGACGTCCTGACGGACGCCGAGGGAGATATCGTGTCGGTCGTCGATCGGATGGCAATCCGCGAGTTGGCGAAGCTCAAACTCGACTTCCTTCTCGTCGACGCCGATCAATTCGAATTCGATCCGCTCGAGACGCTTCGGATGATGCGGTTCGTTCTGCCCAGTTGCATGATCGCGGTGTATACGAGTTCGCCGTCGAGTCCATCGTCGTTCGCTTACCATCTGGCGGGCACCAACTGCATGTTGCTCAAAGGCAGCACGCGCGCCCATCTCATCGGCGGCATCCGGCGGTCGCTGGCCACCGGGTGCTGGACCGATCCCGGCTTTGGATTGACCAATGGAGCGTAGATCGGCGCAGCTCAATGCGGCCTGGCTGGTTCGACGTCTCAAGGCGCGCGACTTTAGCGCGCTCGAACTGTTCTTCGAGCGCTACCACCGGCTCGTCTACGGGGTCGCTCTCCGCATCCTCGATCAACCCGTGGGTGCGGAGAATCTGACGCACACCGTCTTCTTGGAGGTCTGGAAGTCGCCCGATTCGGTGCCGGAGCACGATCTCGCCGGCTGGTTGGCGGAAATCACGCGAAGCCGCGCGCTCAGGCGGCCGCAGTCGCTCGCAGCGGCGACCCCGGCGGCGAAGGAAAGCCGGTTGAATTCGGACCGGTACAATGCGACCCAGATTCGCAACGCATTGCTCGACCTCTCGGAAAACGAACGCTTCGTCTTGAACCAAGGGTTCTATGCCGGCTTGAGTTACGAGCAGATCGCGACCCAGATGAAGCTACCGCCCGAGCGTGTCAAGGCGATCGTTCGGTCCGCGCTCCACCGGTTTGCAAACGGTCTGGCGGGAAATGCGCGACACGCCGCGCGGCCTGAAACCGGCGACCGCGGAGCGCAAGCGCAAGAGCCTACGCCGATGCTGCGCGATATCAGTTCCGGCTGAGCGCGGGTGGAGGCTCGGCAGTTCACGACAGCCCACAGCCGGGCAGAACTGCGCGACGATGTGTCCGACGCTCCACATGCGCTGGTCCGCCATCTATTTCCGACACGGTTCTTGCGAATGCCGGGTTTGGAGACGGCGCTGGCCTACGCGGCGCCCGGAATGGGGAATCAGGTCGGCGGCGATATTATCGACGCGTACCGGCTCTCAAATGGGACCACGAGCTTCTCGATCGCGGACATCTCCGGCAAGGGGATGCACGCCGCCGTCAACGCCGCGCTGGTAAAGTTTGCGTTGCGGGCGTACGCATCGGAGGGCTATACGCCCGAGCGCGTGCTGCAGTCGCTCAATCGCTTCTACATCGAAAATAACACTTACGAGCGGACGGATTCGCATCTGACCGCCTTTTTCGGCTTGGTCGATTCGGCTCGAAGCCGGCTCACCTACGCATCCGCCGGCCACGAACCGATCGTAGTCTGCCATCACGGTCAAGCTCCGCTCGTTCTCCGCCCGACGGCTCCGATGATCGGGGTGGACGACGGTTCGCGTTTACCTTTTGCGCAAGCATCGATCCCACTGCAGATCGGAACGGTGCTGGTCGTAACGACCGATGGGGTTACCGAAGCGCGGGCGCCCGATGGTGAATGCTTTGGAATGGAGCGGCTGCGGGACTGCGTCAGACGGAACGTCGACCGATCGGTCGAAAGCCAAGTGGCGGCGCTGCTCCGCGAGACGGAGGCATTTTGTCAGGGACCGTTCCGCGACGATATTGCGATCTTAGTCGCACGGTTCTTGTAGCGGCGGCGGCCCGCGTAGGTGCGGCGCGAGGTCGCTGCGCTTGCGGTCGCGTAACGACCCGTCGATGGCACGACGAATCACCGCCGGCTCGCTCACGAAGCGAAAAAATGCCGCCTTCCCGGTTCTAACCGCTTACGACGCCGCGTTCGCACCACTGCTGGAGCAGGCGGGCCTCGACTGCATTCTCGTCGGCGATTCGCTTGCGAACGTCGTACTCGGATATGCATCGACCGTGAACCTCGAGTTGCACGATATGGAGCGGCACTGCGCGGCGGTCGCCCGGAGCACCGACCGCGCGCACATCGTCGGCGATCTCTCGTTCGGCAGTTACGAGCCCGACGATGCGACGGCCGTCCGTTCGTCGGTGCGACTCGTGCAAGCCGGCGCAAACAGCGTCAAGCTTGAGGGCGGCGAACGGATCGCCGCGCGGATCGCCGCGATCGTCGCCGCCGGAATCCCGGTGATGGCGCACATCGGCGTCACCCCGCAAACGGCGGGCCTCAGCGACGGCTTTCGCACCGCCGACGATCGTGGTCGTCTGCTCGCCGATGCGCGCGCCGTCGAAGCGGTGGGCGCGTATGCGGTGGTGCTCGAGATGGTCGAGTCGACGATCGCCGCCGAGATCACGCAGACGCTGCGCATTCCGACGATCGGCATCGGCAGCGGCCCCGACTGCGACGGCCAAGTGCTCGTGCTGCACGATCTGCTCGGCCTCTATCCGAACTCGCCACCGTTCGCAAAGCGCTATGCCGATCTCGGGGCGATCGTCACCGGCGCGGTCAAAGCGTACGCCGCCGACGTCCGCGAACGGCGCTTCCCGGCGCGATGAAGCAGATCATCGCAATCGGCGGCGCCGTCCTCGTGCCGGAGACCGGAAACTTCGCGCTCGAACGCTACATCCTCGACGCGACCGGCAAGCCCAAGCCGCGCGTCTGTTTCGTTCCGACCGCCAGCGGCGACGACCCGAGCTACGTCGCGCGATTCTATGAATCGTATAGCCGGTTCGACTGCGAACTCACGCACTTGCCGTTATTCCGACGAACGCCGGCCGATCTGCGGGCGCTTATCTTCGGCTGTGACGTGGTTCATGTCGGTGGCGGAAACACGCGCAGCATGCTCGCCGTCTGGCACGAGTGGAGCCTCGGCGCGATCCTCAGGGAAGCATGGGAACGCGGCATCGTGCTCACCGGGTCGAGCGCCGGGGCAATCTGCTGGTTCGAGGAGGCCGTCACCGACTCGGTCGCCGGCGATCTGATGCCGATGGTCGGCCTTGGGTTTCTCGCCGGCAGCGCGTGCCCGCATTACGACGGCGAAGCCGACCGCCGCCCCGCATACCGGCGAATGGTTGCGACCGGCGCGATCGGCCCAGGCGTCGCTGCCGACGACGGAGTGGCGCTGCATTTCATCGATCGCGACCTTCACGCGACCGTCAGTTCGCGCCCCGCCGGTCGCGCTTATCGGGTCGAACCCGGCGACGGATCCGCCCGTGAGACGCCGCTCGGCGCCCGGCGGTTGACCGTCGTCGAATCACCGAAACAGAATCGTCGCCAGCTCCCCGACCCGACGGAATCCGATGCGTTCGTAGAGCGCGATCGCGGGTAGGTTGAAATCGTTGACGTAGAGTGAGAGCGTCGGGTGATCGATCAACAAGCGCGCGCAGATCGCCGCGAGCGCGCGCGTAGCATAGCGCCGGCCGCGCTTGCCGGGCGGGGTCCAGACGCCTTGTAGTTGGGCGGTCCGCTCGGAGACGGCGCCGATATGACATTGGAACCGCAGCTCGCCGTCCGGACCGCGCGACCGCCACCACCAGCCGAGTTCGATCTGCCGGCGCACGCGCTCGCGAACGTCGGCGCCGCGCAACGGTGGGTCGTAGCCGAGCTCGAGCGAGATCATCTCGGCGGCTTCGCGCGCGATCTCGTCAAGTTCGTCGAGCCCGGCGCGTTCGATTCCAACACCGACGTCCACCGATTGCAAGTTCGTCGAGTCGACCGCGTATAGCGGTTGGTGCAGATGCTGCGTCGGCGACGTTGTGCGCCGCCGCCGCACGCGCGACCAGTAACGAGCGACGCTCGCGTTCGGTCCAACGACCGTTCGCCCAAACAGCGGGCCGCTTTCAATCGCCGCAAACGCATCGATGGCGCTCGAATCGTGCGATGCGAGGACGATGCTCGGACCGTCGTAAAACACGCCACCGATGCCGCCGCCGAGGTCGCGTGCGACGATGCAACGCTCGGCGCCACCGCGGTCGAACGCGCCGATCGAGATGAGCCACGCGATGAAGACCGTCTCATACGGCCGGCCATCGAGAAACGCACGCACCGCCGAGCGGTTGTGGGCCGCTAGCGGCTCGAGGCGCACTCGAAGCGCACCGCTACGAGGTGCCGGCGACAAGGAACGGATGCGCGCGGCGCGCGGCGTCGAGCGCCGCGACGACGCGCGCGTGCGCGCCGCCGATAATCGGCGCGCCGTGGCTTGGAATCAGGTTCTCGAAGGCGAGGTCGAAAAGCGCGCTAAGTTGGCGGCGGCTCTCGCGCGGCCGCAAACTGAGCCAGGCGGGATGCGGCTGCGGTGGACCGTACGGCAACATCAGCGGCAGGAGCCAAGTTAGCGGCGAGAGCCCGACGTCAAGATTGAACAGCGCGTCGCCGACGATCAGCGTGCCGCCGTCGCGGGATAAAAAGAGCGCCGTCTCACCGGCGCCGACCGCGCCAAGGTCGATCGTGCGAAACGCATCGAGCAAGGGAGCGCCCGCGCGAAACCGCACGCCTGGGCGCGACGCCCGAGCCTCCGGCAATGCGTTGACGTGACGGCGTGCGCCGAAGCGAGCTTCGAACGCGGCGACGTCGCGCTCGTGAGCATGGTTCGTTAGGACGAGCGCGCGTGGGACGCCCAGCGCTTCGATTTGATCCAAACCATCGCGCGGAATCAGCGGGTCGACGACGACCGGCCCCTGCGCCGTCTGGATCCACAGTGACGCCGCCGGAATGCCCAGTGCGATCGGCCGCTCCCAGCGGACGATCCCGGGCAAAATCTCTTGCATGCCGTCTAGGACAGTTGTTTGATGAACAGCGGTTTCGTCGTCGGTTGCGGGCTGCCGCCCGTCGGTTCGATGCTGACCGCGATCGCCGTCAGGTTCGTCGGGGCGTTTGGAACCGTCACCAGCGCCGTGCCGTCGGGCTGCCGCACGAACGTGACGCTCGGGGTGACGCCGGTTGCGCCTTGGGCCATCGTCCAGACTTGGAAGACGTGACCGGCGGGCAGCTCGGGCATCGCATTCATTGCCAGCAGCACGTGCTCGCCGCACCGCACGACCGTGCCGCCGGGAACCGCATACCGCGGTGCGTTGCACGATGCGAACGTTCGAACTTGCGATTCGAGCGCCGCGATCCGATTCGCATCTTCGCCGGTCTGCGAGCGTAGTGCAAAGTCGTTGGCCAGTGCCCCGAGCGCGATCACCGCGGCGGCCGCGGCGGCCGCCGCCCACGGCAGCCATGGCCGGTCGAGCGGGACCGGCACAGTCGGAGTGGGTTTGCTCGTTGCCGCGAAGATCCGCGAGCGCATGCGGGCGCTGCGCAGATCGTCGAGTTCGCCGGCGCCGGCCTCGGCGCCGTACCCGACGAGCATCGCCGCCGGCGCAAGCGTCGCGTATTCGGCCGCGCAGACCGGACACTCGGCCATGTGCGCGCGTAGCGCGCGCGCTTCATCGGCCGGGACGACGCCAAGCGCAAGCGCAGCAATCGAGTCGAGCAACTCGTCGCTGTGCTTCATCGGACTTCCCCGTCGAGGCTGACGCGCAATTTATGCAGTCCCATGCGAATCCGCGCCTTTACGGTTCCAAGCGGCGTAGCCGTGCGGCGCGCGATCTCCTCGTGTGTAAACCCGGCGAAAAAACCCAACTCGATCGAGGTGCGCTGCTCGGGCGGCAGGGCCGCCATCGCCGTGCGCACGCGTTCGGCTTCGATGCGGGCCAAGACGCGATCGTCCAGCGCGTCGTCGTCCGGTAGATCCGGCGGCACCGCGTCGTGTTCGCGCCGTCCCTTGGAGCGCAGGACGTCGAGTGCGCGATTGCGCGTCACGCGTGCGATCCATGCGCCGAAGTTGCCGCGGACAAACGATTGCGGTGACGTCCACAGTGTTAGGAAGACCGTTTGCGTGACGTCTTCGGCGGTTGCTGCGTCCCCGAGCATGCGCAACGCAATGCCGTAGACCAAGCGATGATACCCGTCGTATAAGGCCTCGAAGGCGACACGATCGCCGTGCCGGACGCGAGCGACGAGTTCCTCGGCTTGGTCCACGCTTCGCGGATTCGAATCGGGAAGCATGAAGCCTGCGCACGCAGAGGAAACGCCGGGGACGCCGGCGCGGATGTGCGAAGAGGCACGGGTGGCCGCGCCGGGCGCTTCCAATCCCGCCCTGTTCGAAGCTCGCGCGCGCCTGTCGGCCGCCCGGGCCGTTTTCGTTCTGACCGGGGCGGGGATCTCGGCCGAGAGCGGGTTGCCGACGTTTCGCGGAGCCGGCGGCCTGTGGCGCAACCACCGGGTCGAGGAGTTGGCCTCGCCCGAAGGTTTCGCCCGCGACCCCGTCCTCGTCTGGACCTGGTACAACCAGCGCCGGCTCGCGCACGCCGCGACCGCGCCGAATGCCGGTCATCGGGCGCTCGCCGAACTCGAAGCGCGGGTCGCCAAGTTCACTCTGGCGACCCAGAACGTCGATTCGCTCCATCGGCGGGCCGGTTCGCGCAACGTCTTGGAACTGCACGGCCATCTGCGGGCGGCCCGCTGCACCGGCTGTCCGGCGCGCCGCAGCCTGGCGGACGGCATGCCGTTCGATTCGATCGAGCACGACTGCGGCGGCCGGTTTCGACCCGAGATCGTCTGGTTCGGCGAGTCGCTGCCGCAGCAAGCTTGGCAACTTGCCGTCGCCGCCGCCGAACGGGCCGACCTGGTCCTGATCGTCGGCACGTCGGGCATGGTGCAGCCCGCCGCCACGCTTGGGACCCACCTCGGCCGGCCGGCGGCTCGGATCGAAGTCAACCCCGAACCGAGTTTGATCACGCCGCACGTCGATTGTTTTTTACAAGGCTCGGCGGCCCAGCTCTTGCCCGAACTCGTCGCTCCGTAGCCTGCGTGCTGCCGGGTCTGTTCGTCCTGGCGGGCATTGGCGCGGGACTGCTCGCCGGCGGCCGCCTCGAGCTGCGGCTGGACCCGGCAACCTTGGCGGTCTTTTTACCCGGCCTCATCTTCGACGGTGCATGGCAGATCGCGCCCGTCCGGTTGAGCCGGGTCGCCCTGCCGGTTGGATTCTTGGCGGTCCCCGGGGTGGCCGTTGGGGCGGCCGCGACCGCTGCGGTGATCGTAGCCTCGGGGCTTCTCGGCTGGCCCGCGGCTGCCGCGCTTGGCGCGATTCTGGCGGCGACCGACCCGGTCGCCGTGCTCGCGGTCTTTCGGCGCCTGCCGGTCGCGCCGACCCTGCGGACGCTCGTCGAAGCCGAATCGATCGCCAACGATGCGGTCGCGGTAGCGTTGTTGCAGACGGCGCTCGTGGTCGGCACGATCGCTGCGACCGGCGAACCGGTGGTCCTCCGAGCGGCGGTTGCATTCGCGTTTTCGCTCGGGATCGGCATCGCGGCCGGTGCGATCGCCGGCGCGCTCGGCGCGGCCGCGCTGCCGGCGACGCGCGGTCCGGTTGCGGCGTTTGCCGTGACGCTCGGCGCGGCGTATCTGGCGTATTTCGCTGCGGACGCGGTCGCCGCGTCGGGGATCATCGCCGCCGCCGCCTGCGCGCTGGTCGCCCGGCGCGGGATCGCTCACCCGTCGCGAATCGCCGATGAAGCGGTGCTTCGGCGGTGGTGGGGGCGGTTCGCCGCGGCCGCAAACGCCTGCGTGTTCGGCCTGCTCGGCGCGAGCTTGCCGCTCGCCGCGATCGCGCACGCGTGGCCGTTGGCACTAGTCGCCCTCGGCGCGGTCGTACTGGTTCGCATCGGGCTCGCGGCCCTGGTGCCGTTGCGCGGGCTCGTACCGCGTACGACGGCTTGGCGCGTCGTCATCGCGACCGCCGGACTGCGAGGCGGGTTGCCGGTCGCGCTGGCAGTTGGGCTGCCGGCAGCGTTTCCGCAGCGCGAGTTGGTCGTCGCCGCGGTCGGCGCGACGGTCGTCGCGACCTTGGTCGTGCAGGGCACGGCGATCGGGCCGATCGTTCGAGCGCTGCAACGAACCCTCGGCGAAAGCGAAACTCCCCCGGCGCCGGCGGCGTTGCGACGAGGGTGAGTCAAGACCTCATCTTCCTCTCCGCGCGGCTTCCGGCGTTTCCGGGTTACGACGACGAAGCGACGCGCGGTTCGGCCGACGAGCGCGTTCGAGCGTTCGTCGGCGTGCGGCTTGCAAAGCTGCGCGAGCGGGTTGGCCGAACGATCGGCGCGAGCGATCGCGATCGAATCGACGGCTTGATCTTGCGCTGCGAGTTCGCCGATCAGACCTATGTCGTTCGGTTGCAGCACGCGCGGCTCGACGTCGCCGGTGTCGCAACGCTTGCCAAGAACGATCGCGCGCTGATCGAGAGCGTCGCAGCCGCCGACGACGCGGCGCCGACGGACGTTCCCGGGCTGCTTACGCGCGTCGAGGGCCTGTTGGACGCGCGGCGCGGGCTAGCGGTCGGCTGACGGTTAAGCGGCGCCGACCGGGGCCGGATGGGCAGGCTCGGCCGCGGTCGTCGCGTCGGTTGGGCCAGGACCGAGATGCGAAAGGATCGTCGCACCGCAGACGATCGCCAAGCCGATGTACGCGATTCCCGGCAACAGATCGCCGAGGATGATCTTCCCGATCCCGAACAACGCGCCGTAGATCAAACCGCAGCCGGCAAGCCAGTCGAGCAGTCGCAGGCCCAGCGCATCGTCGCTGGCAACATCGGGTCGAAGCCGCGCGATCGCCGCCCAGCCCGCGCGCTGCGGCCGTACGCGCTCGTAAAAGCGCACGAGCGTCGCCTCCGACTCGGCCGGCGTGAGATAGGTTACGACGATCCAAACGAGGGTCGTGATCGGTACGGTGACCAGCAACACCTCGGCCTGTGCGTTCGGATCGCTGCCGGGGAAGACGTTGAGGATGATGAGCGCGTTCGAGACGATCGCCGACGTTGCCAGCGCGGCGATCTCGCTCCACGCATTGACGCGCCACCAGTACCAGCGCAGGATCATCACCAGGCCAACTCCGGCCGTGAGATTGAAGAGGTACTTCCATGCGTCGCCGACGGAGTTCATTGACAGCGCGCTGATGACCGAGAACACCATCACGACGATGGTTGCGGCCCGCGACGCCCAGACATAATGCGACTCGCTGGCGGTCTTGACGAGGAAGCGCCGATAGAGGTCGTTGGTCAGGTAGGATGCACCCAAGTTCAAGTGGGTGCCGATCGTCGACATGTAGGCTGCCAGGAAACCGGCCATCATGAGGCCGCGCAGCCACGGCGGCAGATAGTCGATCATCGCTTGAACGTAGCCGAGTTCGACGTCGACCTTGCCGTCGGGCCCGGTAACCCCGTGTGGATACAGGACGATCGCCGCCAGCGCGACCAATATCCACGGCCACGGCCGCAGCGCGTAGTGCGCAACGTTGAAGAACAGCGTCGCGAGCACCGAGTCGCGCTCGCTGCGGGCACAGAAGATGCGCTGGGCGATATAACCGCCGCCGCCCGGCTCGGCGCCCGGATACGACGACGCCCACCACTGCACGGCGATGTAGGTCACGAACGTCAGGACCGGTAGCCATGCGACGTTGCTGGTCGGGAAGAACGCCAGGATCGAGCCGCCGGCGCCGACGCTGTGGGCCGCGTCGACCGCCGCGAGCTTGTGTTCGAGCGCGCCGACGCCCCCGACCGCCGCGACCACGACGACCGCCAGCACGACCGCCATCGACATCTTAACGATGAACTGCAACACGTCGGTGACGAGCACGCCCCACAGGCCGCCGATTGCGACGTAGATGGCCGTGAACACGAGGCAGACGCCGATCGCTTCAACCTTCGGCACGCCGAGCGTCAACTCGAGGATCTTGGCCATCGCGAGGTTGACCCAGCCCATGATGATCGAGTTGACGAGCACGCCCTGGAAGATCGCGCGAGCGAACCGCAGCCATTTGGCCGCGTCGCCACCGTAGCGGAGTTCGATGAACTCGACGTCGGTCAGCACGCCCGACCGGCGCCACAGCCGAGCGAAGAAGAACACGGTCAGCACGCCCGACATCACCGAGCTCCACCACACCCAGTTGCCGGCGATACCGTGCTGGACGACGAAGCCGGTCACGGCGAGCGGCGTGTCCGCCGCGAACGTCGTTGCGACCATCGAGGTTCCGGCCAACCACCACGGGACGCTGCGCCCCGACAGAAAGTAGTCGGCGAGACTACGGCCACCGCGGCGGGCATAGTAGAACCCGATGCCGAGATTAATCGCGAAGAACCCGAGGATAACCACGTCGTCGACGAGGCTCAGTCGCATAGCCGAGCCGTTCAACATGACCCCGGCTAGCCCCGTTTCGCCGGCAAATTTGCCGGGTATAGAGAAAATCATTCGAGCGACAGATGCTTGCTATAGCGCAAAACTAAAATTGCCGGATCGGAGCATTTGATGCACAAAAAGACACGGATTGGCGACCGGCTGTTCGCGCGTATGGGAGTCGTGACGCGCGCCACCCAGGAATCGCGCGATCTCGAAACGCGCGTGTTGACGGCGTTGGGCGGTAGTGAGTCGCTCGCGTTGATCGCTGTGCGGTTCGACGGTTGTGTCGCGTATTGGAATCGCGCCGCCGAAGCGCTGCTCGGTTGGAGTGCGCGCGAAGTCCTCGGACGGCAGCTTCCGGCGATCCCGGCCGAGGCGCGCGATGAGTTCGCCGATTCCCTGCGCCGCGTCGAGGAAGGTGAGTCGTTTAGCGACGAGTTAGCCGTGCGGCGCCGCGACCGTTCGAAGATCGAACTTGCGCTGCGATTCGCTCCGGTGATCGGCGAGCGCGACGAGGTCGAGGCGGCGTTGCTCGTCGCCGACGACGTCACGGTCCTCAATCGAGCCAAGCGTACCGGCGAACGACTGCTGGCCGTTACCGAAGCGGCGCTCCGGTTGGACGTCCTTCCGACCGTCCTCAACATGGTCGTCGATGTGATCGAGCAGCAGGCGGAGGATTTGCGGGCCGTCATACAGCTTCGAACGCTCGAGCCGCACCATGATCCCGGCTGCGCCGGCGAAGCCGGAACCGTCGTGCAGCCGATCTGGGCGTTCGATGCGACCCGGCTTGGTTCGATTCGCGTCGTGACCCAACCGCATCGATCGTTGACGATTCACGAGGTCGCAATCGTCCGCGAAGCTGCGGGGCTGGCGGCGTTGATTCTCGAGCGCTATCGCGATCGCGATCAGTTGCGCCACCTCGCACTGCACGACCCGCTGACGGGTTTACCCAATCGTCTCGTGGCCGACGACCGGCTCGAGCAAGCCCGTGCGCAGGCGCGCGCGAGTGGCGGCCAAGTTGGAATCCTACTCATCGACCTCGATAAGTTCAAAGCCATCAACGACGGCTTCGGCCACCTTACCGGCGACGCGATCTTGCAGCACACGACGCAGCGGTTGAGCGCGTGTCTGCGGGCGCAGGATACGCTGGCGCGACTCGGCGGCGACGAATTCATGGCGATCCTGCCCGCGATCGACGGGCCGGCGGCCGCCGAGCGCGTTGCCCGGCGGATGCTGCAGGCGTGTGCGGACGCGGTCGACGTCGACGGCCGCGAGGTTGCAGTTTCGATTAGCATCGGGATCACGTGCTCTCACGGGACCCGAGTCGAGCCGCTGCAGCTCCGCATCGAAGCCGACCGCGCGCTGTATCGGGACAAGGCGAGCGGCGGGACCTATGTCCTGGCGGGCGCTCCGTAGGGGCCGCCCGGCGCGTACAATAGCCGATCGTCGAGTTCGAGAATCGCAAACCAATTGGTCAGGTCGGGATGGTCGCGCAGCAATGGGTATGCGGGCAGAACCGCTTCGCGGTGGGCGGCGTCGCGAATTCCGCGCGTTTCGAGCCGCATGTTGATCTCGCCGTAACCCCCGGGATCGCTGTGCGCGCGCACCCAGGCGACGACCGCCTCGTCGTCGGGTGCTTCGCGCACGACCTCGATGAAATCCGCTTCGCTGAAGCCGAGCCACTCGAACAGATACGCGGAGATTCCCGGCGAAATCTTGTACGGACCGAGCGTCCCCGCCAAGTGGGCGCGCGCCTTGTCGATCGTGCGCGCGAGGAAATAGAGCCCGGCGAGTTGCTCGCGCGGACTGCGCGGCGGATGGCGGCGCAGATCGGCATCCGGTCGCGCCATCAACCGTCTACCCGGTAGAATCCGAGCGCGTCGAGCAGCGGCCGGTCGTCGAAGCGAAAGAGGTAGCCGGCGTGCGCGGCGTCGGCGGCGTGTTCGAACGGCATCCACGCTGGGACGGCAAACGTGTCGCCGAATTCCCACGCGAGATCGACCGCGCCGACGCGCGTCGTGCCGCGGCCATCGACGACGTGGTAGACGGCGCTGGTCGTCTCGCGCCGCACGCCCGATCGCGCGCCCGCCGAAATGCGTTCGGCGGCAGCGCCGAGGGTCCGCGAGACCGGCTCGCCGCCGGCCGCGCGGTAGGTCGCGGTCGCGAATCCGCCGGGTTGCGCATCGAGTTGCGCGCGCATCGCCGCCCACGGAAATCGCAGCGTGCTCGACGGCGTCGGCTGCGACGGGTAACGCGAATCGCGATACGGTTCGGCGAAGTTGAGCGGGATCGACTGCAACAGCGGCAAGTCGAGACCGTCGAGCCAGATCATCGGGCCATCGCCGTCGTGGCCGTGATCGTGCCAGCTCCACGACGGCGTGAGCACGAGATCGCCGCGCTGCATCGTGACCTTCTCGCCGCTGACGGCGGTGAAGCCGCGCTCGCCTTCGATGATGAATCGCAGCGCAAATGCGGTGTGCCGGTGCGCGGGCGCCGTCTCGCCGGGATTGATCAACTGAAGGCCGGCGTAGAGCGTGTCGGTCGTGTACGGCGCGCGGAGCGCCGGGTTGACGAGCATGAAGACCCGGCGTTCGGCGGCCGCCGCATCGACCAACCGGCCCGCGCGCTCCAAATACGGCCGCATCGTCGACCACGACCACCGGTGCGGTTGCGCCTTGGGTAGCGGCAGCGGCGGGACCATCGCGTTCATCACGGTCCAGAGCGGTTCGGCGGCCGCCGCGGCGGCGTCGGCAAACAGGTGATCGAGCGAGTCGTGATGTTGGATCATTGCGGTTTCTCCGTTCGAACCGAGGTCGACGCTTCGCTAAAGTCGAGCGGCCAATCGCCGGCGACGAATCGCGCATACGTCGTGCAGAAGCGATGTTCCGGGACGCCGTTGATGAGCGCGAGCGCGCAGCGGTAGGCGGCCTCGATGGCCGAGCCGGAGGCGACCCGGGCGAGTTCCTCATCGTCGTGCCCGGTCGCCGCGAGCGATCGAACGGCGCCGGTGAAAGTTGGCTCCAAACCGGCGTCGACGACCGTCGACAGTTCGCGAACGACCGCCGCGGCGCCGGCGGTCGCCGCCGCCCGCTCGCGCAGCGTCCGCGTCTCGGCGGCATCGCGCTCGTAGATCGCCAGCAACTCGGCTGAATGCGCCCGAGCGCGTTTGCGCTCCCAATCGTCGACGCGGGCAAACCATCGCGCCTGCGCCATGGCGCGTGCGACCGTTGCGATCGGGGCGAGGTCGATCGTCGCGGTCACGGCGCTTGAACCTCCGGGAGTTTCAATCCGAGCTTCTCCTCGACGAGCACTTTCACGCGTGCGATGTAGTCGGCCCGCATCTCTTCGTTGGTGCGCGCCTTGATTCCGTGCTTGCGGAACAGCTCGTTGTTCTTTGAGTTGGCACGCCCGAAGAACGCCGGCATTGCCGGAAAGAGCTTGTCGATCGCGGCCTGGACCTTCGAGCGGCTGCCGGCGGTTGCGACCAGTTCGGTGCACGTCAACACACCGAACCGCGCGTGAAACTTCTCTTCGGGCATCGTCGCCTTGGCGGCGGCCCGCAGCGGCAGATAACTGCATGCGAGCAAGTCTTCGACTTGGACGATCTCGGCCAAGTCGGCGACGAGCTTGATCACGCAAAACTCTTCCCAGCTTTCGAGCGGATGCTCGAAGATCGAGAGCGGCCGCTTGTCGGTTTGGTGTGGAATCATCCGGTCCGCGGGGATCGCCATCTCGCGACCGATGCGAAAAAACCGGACGTGGTGGCCGTACTCTTCCATCGCGATGCGACACGTCAACCACTTCCAATAAGGCGTCGGCGCGTACGCGACCGCCGGTTCGTCGAAGACCTGCGCACCGTAGAGTTCGTTGAGCGCATGGCTGATGACGACCTTGGCGACGGCTTGACGGTAGTCGGCGGGCTGCGACTGCAACTCGGCGGCGGTCTTCACTTCATGGACGAGTGTCGACACGATTGCTCCCTTTATGAGTGGCCGGCGAACGCGTCGAGATCGGTCTCGAGCGGCGTCAGGTAGGGCGAGAAACTGGCGCCGACGCGGTCGGCGAATGTCGTCGGTGAATCGGCATCGCTCGCGCTGAATCGGGCGACCGGCCGGGGCTGCGAGAACAAAAACGTCTGGTCGCCGCGCACGCCGAACAGTTGGCCGGTCAGCGCGGCGGCGGCGTCGGATGCGAGATACGCGATGAAGCGCCCGACCGGGGCGGCGTCGATGCGCAACGCGTGCGCTTTGTAGGCGGCTTGAGCGTCGGTCTGCGGGACGATCGATTCGGTGACACGGGTTGCCGCAAACGGCGCGACCGCGTTGACGGTGACGTTCGAGCGCGCGAGGTCGTGAGCGGCGACGCGCGTTAACCCGATCAAACCGGCCTTGCTGCTGGCGTAGGCCGCCTGTCCAAAGTTTCCGTAGATGCCCGCCGTCGAAACGATGTTGACGATGCGGCCAAAGCGGTATGGCTCGCCGCCGCGGTTGGCCTTTGCCTGTTCGCGTAACACCGGTGCGGCGGCTCGCACGACGGCGAAGGCGGCGACGAGATTCGTGCGCAGCACGGCGTCGTAATCGGCTAGATCCGCCTTGAAGACGAACGCGTCGCGGACGATCGCGGCGTTGTTGACGATGATGTCGAGCCCGCCGAAGCGGTCGACGGCGCAGCCGACGGCGCGGGCCGGCGCACCGTCCGACGCGAGGTCGTCGCCGAACGGGATCGCGCGACCGGCAAACCGCGCCGCGAACTCGCCCGCGACCGACGGGTCCGAACTGCGCCCGTCGATCGACGCGCCGTTGTCGGCGACGACGACGTGCGCGCCCGCGTCGATTAATGCGGTCACGATGGCGGCGCCGATGCCGCGGGCGCCGCCGGTCACGAGTGCGACCCGGTCGGCGAGCAACTCGCTCACGAGGCGGCCCGCGCCGCGAGCCCGCGTACGGCGGCCTTTGCGACTTTGCCGCTCGGCGTCAGCGGTAACTCATCGAGCACGAGCAGCCGCTCGGGCCATTTGTATTTTGCGACGCCTCGCGTCTGCAAAAACTTCTTGACGTCGCCGAGCGTCAAGGTCGAGCGTTCGTGCAGCGTGCAGACGAGCGTTGCGCGTTCACCGAGCCGTGCGTCGGGCACGCTGACGATCTCGCCATTGCCGGCCCGTTCGGCGAGGTCGTGGAGTTGCGCCGGCACGGCCCAAGCGTGGGTCACACGCTCGCGCACGCACAGTTCAAGAAATCGGTCGGGGTCGTACCTCGCCTGGGCGACGAGGGTTGCGCCGCGGACGATCGCCGCATGGACAGCGAGCAGCCCGAAGAGGTGGGTAAACCCGCCGGCTGCCAACACGACATCGCCCGGCCCAAGCTGCGACTCGCGCGCGACTTCGGTTGCATTCGAGAGCAGTCCGGCGTGCGCGTGCATGCAGATCTTGGGGACGGTTGACTCGGTGCCGGACGTCGGCGCGAGCACGAACGGATCGTCGGGATCGATCCTCGGGGTTGGCGGCCGGTCGGACGGTTCGCGGAAAATCGCGGCCAAAGCGAACGCGTTGGCGGCAAGCCGCGATGCTGTTGGGTTGCAGACGACGAGCGTTTCGAGGTCGGCAAACGCGGCTCGCGGGGCCAGCACGATCGCGGCGCGCGCGCCGGTTCGGCCAAGCAGTCCGCTGATCTCGGCATCGCCATAGGCAACGTGCAGCGGCAAGGTCACGGCGCCGATCGCCGCGATCGCCAGGTGACCGGCGACGAACTCCCACGAGTTCGGCAGCCCGAGTCCGATGACGTCGCCGGTTCCAAGGCCGCGCGCGGCGAGCATGGTCGCGAGCCGGTGGACCCGGCGATGCAAGTCGGCCCAGCTCAGCCGAAGCTCGCCGTCGATGATGGCCGGCCTGGCCGGCGCGCGCGCGACCGCCCGGGCAAAACACCCAGCGAGCGTCAGCGGATAATAGTGCGACCGGTCCGCATGCGGGCGTGGGTCGAACAGGTATCCGCCCCGATTCATCGTC
>JBOHTW010000260.1:0-9717 GCA_050733835.1 Vulcanimicrobiaceae bacterium
GTGTGGCTCTCCGGCAGATAGAAATACTTCGAGACTGACAAGCCGAGACCGCGCCCGAACACGCCGCCGCTACCGAGCGCCAGCAGCGATTGGACGATGAGAAATCCGTAGCTCTGCTGGTACTTCCAAGGATCGTGGAACGCCAGCAATCGCTCCATCTCGTACCCGTGGTGATGGGCGACGTCGAAGACGATGAACGGCACGGTCACCGCCGGGATCGCGATCAGGTGCCCGATACGCGCCCCGGCCGCAAACAGCATCGCGCCCGCGGTGAAGGCGAATAGACTCGCCGTCCCGATATCCGGCTCGAAAAACACGAGCAGAACGCAGGCACAGACGACGGCGACCAGCGGAAACAGCCCGCCGCCGAGCGAGCGGATTTTGTCGCCCTTTTGATCGAGGGCGGCGGCGAGGTAGACGACGAGTCCCAGCTTGGCGAACTCCGACGGCTGGATCGATAAGAAGCCGAGCGAAAACCAGCGCTGCGCGCCGTTGGCGCGAATCCCGAGGTGCGGGACCAGCACGAGACAGAGCGCCGTGACGCTCAGCCAAATGGCGATTGGCGCCGCGCGACGCAGGCCTTGATAGTTCCAACGATAGGCGATTGTGGCGGCGACGCAGCCGACGATCAAGAACGCCGCCTGACGTTTGAGATAATAGAGCGCGTCGTGGTGCATTGCATACGCGGTCGCGCTCGATGCGCTAAACACCATGATCAGCCCGAGGGCGACGAGGATCGCGGCCGAGCCGACGAGCCAGGTGTCCGGGCCGCCGCTAAACTCGCGATCGGCCGGCGCCGGACGCGGCGTTGTCCAGTTCGCCGTTCGCGGCGCGGGCCGTTCGAGTGGTCTACCGGCCATGGGCAGCCGGCAACCGCGCACAGACCGCGGCCGCAAACGCATCCCCGCGAGCCTCGGCCGAGGCGAACATGTCGAACGACGCGCAGCCCGGCGACAGCAAAACCACGTCGCCGGGAGCCGCCAGTCCGCGCGCCACATCGACCGCTTCGTCGAGCGTCTGCGCGCGGATCGTCTCTATTCCCGGAAGCGCGCGCGCGATCTCGTCAGCGGCCTCGCCGATCAGCACGACGGCCTTGGTCCGCGCGGCAACCGGATTACGTAGCGACGCGAAGTCGGTTCGCTTCGATTTCCCGCCGGCGATGAGCACGATCGGCCGTTCGAACGACGTCAGCGCCGCGACGACCGAACCCGGATTAGTCGACTTCGAATCGTCGACGTAAAGTACGCCGTCGGCCTCGGCGACCGGCTGCAAGCGGTGCGGCAGCGCTGAAAAGTCGCGAACCGCGGCGCGCAGCGCCGGCGGGTCGAGTTCGGCCGCCAAGCCGACGAGGAGGGCCGCCATGACGTTGGCGACGTTGTGCGCGCCGAGCAGCGGAATCTCGGCGACCGGCATGATCGCATACGGCCGCGGATCGCCGGTCGGCGGCGCGTAGACGATATGTTCGTCGCGCAGATAGAGCGCGGCCTCGCGGCGATGTTCGCGCGCAAACCACAGGGTTCGCGCGCCGATTCGTTTGGAGTTTTCTTCGCTGGTCAGCGCCGCAACGTACGGGTCGTCGAAGTTACCGACGAAGACGTCGCCCGGTCCCTGGTTTGCGAAGACCCGATACTTCGCTTCAGCGTATTCGTCCATCGAATGGTAGCGGTCGAGATGATCGGGCGACAGATTGATGATCGTCGAGATTCGTGGTTTGAACGAGCGGATCGATTCGAGTTGGAACGACGACACCTCGGCGATGACCCAATCGCTCGGCGCGGCGGCGGCCGTTTCGTTTATGAGGGCGTTGCCGATGTTGCCGCCGACGCGGGTGACCTTTCCGGCGCTACGAAACATCGCGCCGATCAACGACGTCGTCGTCGTCTTTCCCTTGGTTCCGGTCACCGCGACGATCGGTGCACGGCAGATCCGATAGGCGACTTCGATCTCGCTATAAATCGGCAAGCTGGCCGCTTGAATCCGGCGGACGAGCGCGCCGTTGAGCGGGATGCCCGGCGAGAGCACGCCGACGGTAACCTGGTCGACGATTGTGCCGAGGTCGGCCGGCCGAACGAACCGAACCCCGAGCGCCGCCAACTGTTCGATCGTCTCGGTCAACAGCTCCGGCGGCTTCTCGTCGGTTGCAAAGACGGTCGCGCCGCGGGCGCGCAGCACCGTGCAACTCGCGATTCCGCTGCGGCCAAGACCGATGACGAGCGCTCGTTCGCGCGCATCGAAGACGCCGGCGACGTCGCTCATCGGGCGATCGCCGCGCCGACCAGCGACAGTATCGCCGACGCGACCCAGAAGCGTTTGGTGACCGAGGTCTCAGCCATGCCGCCGAGTTCGAAATGATGATGCAGCGGACTCATGCGAAAGATTCGCTTTCTCGTTCGTTTGAAATATACCACTTGGATGATGACCGACAGCGCCTCGGCTGCAAACACGCCGCCAATGACGGGCAGCGCGAGCACCGTTCCGGTTAGCACCGCGTTGCCGGCGAGCACGCCGCCGAGCGCGAGCGCACCGGTATCGCCCATGAATATCCGCGCCGGATGGCGATTGTAGACCAGAAACCCGATCGTCGCGGCGACCACGGCGCAATCCACGATCACCACGCCCGAATCACCCGCGCGCCACGCGAGCCACCCGAAGACCGCCAGCGGCGGTAGCGCCGTACCGGCGGCCAATCCGTCGAGGCCGTCGGTGAGATTGACGGCGTGCGTCGTCGCCAAGATTGCGAGCAGGCACAGCCCGTACCAAACCAGATGCGGCACGTGGAGTTGTTGCGGGCCGAACGCCAGCACGGTGTCGCCGAATGCGAACGTCGGATCGCGAACGACGAACCCAAGAAACGTAACGGCGACGAGCGCCGTCGCGAGAAACTTATGGCGCGCCCGCAAGCCGCGATTTCGCCCCAGCCGAATCGCCATGACGTCGTCAACCAGACCCACGACGCCGCAGCCGATTCCAAGCACGACGAGCGCGATCGCCGTCGGTCCGTTGGTAACTGCCAGCGCCGCCAGCATTGCCAGCACGAAGAGCACGCCGCCCATCGTCGGCGTTCCGGACTTGGCGGCGTGGCTCTTGGGCGCATCCTCGTAGGCGTGCTGACGAAACTCGAACCGGCGCAGCGCATCGATCAGCGGGCGACCGACGAGGAGCGTTCCCGCGAGCACGACGGCGAAGACGACGACTGCCGTCACGGGCTCGCCGTAACGAGCGGGTTCGCTCCGGCCCCGCGCCACTTCAACACGACGACCGGCGTCTGCTGATCCCCGTTGCCGTGCGGATTCGAGCGGAGCGCGCGTTCGACGGCCGGCCCGGCGACGCCGCGCGACGCACCCAATACTTTGGCGATTCCGAGATCGTTGGCGTCGACGACGGCCGCGTGCGCACCGCACCGCTCGGCGATCCGGCCGGCGACGAGTTCGGGATCCTTCGGTCCGAAGACGATCGTGCGCTCGAACGGCGGCAAGGTGCCGGTGTAGCCGTCGATCGCGGCGATCGACTCGCCGAGGATCTCGTAGAAGACGCCGCGCCGACCACGCAGCCGGCCGGCAGCGTGCATCGCCGACGCATAGAGCACTTTGGCGACCCCGACGTCGTCGATCACGAGTTGCAACGACTCGGGTTGATTCACGGTTGCGAGCGCACCGGCGCGGGCCGAGAGCGCGTAGGCGAGTTTGCTTGGGCGAATGCGTTCGGCCGGGATCATCCGGTTCTGCGCGATTGCGACCGCCGTCTCGGAGACGGCGATCACGTCGCCCGCGCTGGCGATTCCGGCGACCGCCTGCGCAATGAGATCGTCGATTCGGTCGCCCGGCTGGATGAGACGCGTCCGGACCGGTAGCGCGACGATCCCCACCGGCAGCCCGTCGCCGCCGACGGCAAATCGCGGCGACCGTTTAGGCATGCGCCGTCCGCAAGGCGTCGAGAATCTCCTCGAGCCGGTATTTTCGCGAACCTTTCAACAAGACCAGATCGCCGGCGCGGCCGTTTGCGCGCAGCCACCCCGCCGCTTCCGCGTTGCCGGCGTAGTGCACGACCCGATGCCGCGCAAGCCCGTAGTCGAGCGCACCGCGCGCAAGCTCGTCCGCGAAATCGCCGCCGACGAGCACGACGTCCAGATCCAAGCGCGCAGCTTCGGCGCCGACCCGCCGGTGCATCGACGGCGCCTCGCTGCCAAGCTCGGCCATGCTTCCGAGAACCGCGATCCGCCGGCCAGCCGGCTCTTGCGCGAACGATCGTAACGTCGCCAGCGTCCCGTCCATCGAGGCATTGTACGCATCGAAGACGACGTCAATATCCGCCAGCCGCCGGCGCTCGTAGCGCCCGGGCGGGAGATGCAAGCCGGGGATCGCCGCCGCGATCCGCTCGGGGTCAACCCCAAGCGCGACGATTGCGGCGACCGCGGCGGCCAGGTTTGCGCGATTGTGCGCACCGGGTAACGTCATCCGAATCGAAATCGCGCGTTCATCGCCGGCGCGGCGCACGAGCGCGCGCGCGGTTTCGATCAGCACGAATTCGTCGTCAGGCGGCAGGCCAGTTAGCTGTTCCGAGTCGGTCGCGAACCACATCGGCGGCCGCAAAAGGTCGGGAGCCCGCATGCGTGCCGTTCGGTCGCCGGCGTTGAGCACGGCGCGCGGTTGGCCGGCGGCGTCGGGTGCGGCTGTGAATATCCCCCATTTCGTCGCGATCAACGCATCGCGCGAACCCATGATCTCGAGATGTGCGTCGCCGATATTGGTGAGGACCGCAACATCGGGCCGCGCGACCGCCGCCAGCGGCGCGATCTCGCCGGCGTGGCGCGCGCCGAGTTCGACGACGACCGACCGCGTACCAGCCGGCAGTCCGACGAACAGTTTGGCGACGCCGATCTCATTGTTTTCGTTGGCTGGCGTCGCCGCCACCGGCCCCAAACCGACCCACTCGGCGAGTTGCGCCGTCAACTCCTTGGTGGTCGTCTTGCCGGTGCTGCCGGTAACGGCAACGACGCGGACATCGGCCGCCCGCCGCGCGACGCTCGCGCACGCCAAGAAAGCGGCGGTCGCATTCCGGACGACGATCGCCGCGGCCCCGGCCGGCACGACGCCGGCATCCTCGACGATCGCCGCGACCGCGCCGCGCGCGATCGCCGCCGCCACAAACGCGTGCCCGTCGAACCGTTCCCCGCGCAGGGCCAGGAACGTTTCGCCCGGCAGAACCGTCCGCGAATCGGTCGAGATGCGCAGTTCGCTCGGTGGCTCGCCGGCGGCGACGCGCGCGTCCATCGCCGGTAGCGCCAACCGCGTCGCGACGCTCACAACCGCGGCGCCTTCACCTGCAACGACCGCCCGCGCAGCGCGGCGCGCACTTCGTCGCGGTCGTCAAACGACGTCGTCTGGTCGCCGACGATCTGATAATCCTCATGGCCCTTGCCGGCGATCACGACGACGTCGCCTGAGTTCGCCCCGTCGATCGCCAACCGAATCGCCGCCCGCCGATCCAACTCGACGGCGGCGTTTCCGCGGTCGACGATGCCGGCGACGATTTCGGCGGCGATTGTGGCCGGCGACTCGCTGCGCGGGTTGTCGCTGGTCACGACGACGTAGTCGGCCAACCGCTCGGCGATCCGGCCCATCTCCGGCCGCTTGCCGCGATCGCGGTCACCGCCGCAACCGAAGACCACGATCAACCGCTTGCGCGCGAGTTCGCGCGCCGCCTCGAGCACGCGCGTCAATGCATCGGGCGTGTGCGCATAATCGACGACTGCGACGATGCCGCCGGCGACAAACCGTTCCATTCGCCCGGGAACGCGTTCGAGTTCAGCGAGCGCGGCGGCGATCGTCGTATCCGCGATCTCGAACCGGCGCGCCGCGGCGATTGCCGCCAGCGCGTTGGCAACGTTGAAACGGCCGGGCAGCCGCAGGTGCATGCGGGTTTCGCCGACGACGAAGCTCGTCGCGTCGGCGGCGATCTCTAAACACTCGGCCCGAACGTCGGCGGCGCGATCGATCGCGTATGTCGTCACCGGCCGGCCGGCGCGTTGTAGTTCGTCCGCCCAGCGCGCGCCGAACGGATCGTCGAGATTGAGAATCGCGTGTTCGGCCCGGTCGAACAACGTGCGCTTGACGGCGGCGTACCGGTCGAGCGAACCGTGAAAATCGAGGTGGTCGCGGGTGACGTTGGTCAGCACGCCGACAACGAACCGGACGTCGGTAACGCGGTCGAGCGCCAGCGCATGCGAACTGACCCCCATTGCAACCGCCCGCGCGCCGCGCTCGCGCAGCCGTGCCAGGATCGCCTGCAACTCGAGCGCGAGCGGCGTCGTATTCGTCAGCGGCGCCAGCGTATCGTCGAACGACACGCCGAGGGTTCCAAGACGGGCGGTCGCAACCCCCGCGTGAACCAAGATTGCTTCGAGCATGAAGCTGGTCGTCGTCTTGCCGTTGGTCCCGGTAATTCCGGTAACGGCGAGGTCGCGCGACGGATCGCCGTAGAAGGTCGCCGCCAACCGCGACAGCGCGCGTCGCGAGTCGGGCACGGCGATCGTCGTGGCGCCCCGCGACGAGGGAACGATTCGGGCGCGCTCTTCGTGGACGACGGCGTCGGCGCCGCGCGCCAGCGCATCGGCGATGTACGCGTGCCCGTCGACGCGTTCGCCGCGAACCGCGACGAACAGCGAACCCGGAGCGACCGCGCGCGAGTCGTGCGCGAGCGCCCGGATCGGTCGTTCGAGCGGGCCCCGCGTCCGAACGTGATCCAGAGCCGCGATCAACGCCGCAAGCCGCGTCGGCTTTGGGATCGTCATATCGCTCGGTTCGCCGGCCGCACGCGCTCGACCAAGCTAGCCCCGCTCGGCAGGATGCCGTCGTGCAGCATCGCCGCGCGCGCAATCTGCGCAAACGCCGGGGCGGCGACGGCGCTGCCGTAGATCGACCCTTGCGGGCGGTCGACCTTCACCAATATGACGTACCGTGGGTGGGTTACCGGAATCATCCCGATGAACGAAGCGACATAGCCGCCCGAAATATAGTGCCCATTTTGCGCGATCTGCGCGGTGCCGGTTTTGCCCGCCGTCGTATAGCCGGCGACCTTGCCGCTGGGATTGCCGGTGCCGCGAACGACGACGCCGCGCAGATAGCTTCGGAGGATCGCGGCAATGTGCGGCGAGAGGACGCGCCGGTCGATCTCGGTGCCGTACCGGTAGATCGGGCGGCCGTCATCGCCGATGATTGCCGACAAGATGCGCGGTCGCAACAGCCAGCCGCCGTTGGCGATCGCGCAATAGGCGCGCGCCATCGACAGCGGAGTCACGGCAATGCCTTGCCCGAACGCAATCGTCGGCAGCGAGGACTGGCTCCATTGGCCGAGCGGCAACAAGATGCCGGGGCTTTCGCCCGGCAGCTCGATGTCGGTCGGGCGGCCGAACCCAAAGTCGCGGATCGTGTCGAACAACCGCCGGCGCCCGATCCGCAGACCGACTTCGGCCGCGCCGACGTTGTGGGAGTAGGCGATGATGTCGCCGAGCGTTTCCATCCCGCGGCCGGCCATGAAGCCGTCCTCGGCGTTGTGAATGATGCGGTCGCCGACGCGGATCTGATCGCGGTTGGGAAACAGCGTGCGCGTCGTGACGAGCCCACTCTCGAGGGCGGCGGCCGCGGTGATCAGTTTGAACGTCGAACCGGGCTCGTACGCGTCGGTGATCGCGCGGTCCCGGCGATCTTTTTCGGGGTAGCGTTCGAAATGGCGTGGGTCGAAGTTCGGCACGTTCGCCATCGCCAGGACGCCGCCGGTGTTGGGGTCCATCACGATCGCGGTGCCGTCGCGCGCATGCCACTTGGCGACGGTCTGCTGCAGAATTCGTTCGGTCGTGAACTGGAGGTAGGCGTCGATCGTCAGTTCGACGCTGTCGCCGGGACGGGCGGCGGCGATGACCTGCGGCCGCGAGAACGGCAGCGGCCGATTGAACTCGTCGCTCAGAATCGAGAGCTGCCCCGGGGTTCCGCGCAACACCGAATCGAGCGAGTATTCCAATCCCTCGAGACCCTGGTCGTCGATGCCGGTGATTCCGATGACCGTCGCCGCGAGCTTTCCGTCGAGGATCCGGCGCGCGCCGGTTTGGGTTGGTTCGATCCTGATGCCGGGCATGTCCATCGCGGCGATTCGCTCGGCGACGCTACGTGGAACCTTTCGTTCGAGCGGTCGATGGGTCGCGGGCACGTCGAGCGCTTGAACGATGCGGGCCGCCGGAAAATCGAGATACGGCGCGAGCCGGCGCGCGACCGCCAACTTGTCGTGGACGAGCAGCGTGTCGGCGAATATCCCGTCGGCCGGAACCCAATCGACCAGCGGGGTGCCGTTGCGATCGTAAATCGTGCCCCGCCGCGCCGGCACGTCGACGATCGTCGAGTGGCGCAGCCGCGCAAGCGCCGCCAACTTCGGCCCGTCGAGCACCTGAACGTCGAACAGCCGCCAAACCAAAAACGCCGCGAACGCCGCGAGGGCGTAGAACAGCAGTTTGGCGCGCCGGGCGCAGAGGTGGTTCAACGCCTTAGCAGGTCGCGAGCGCATGCCGCCACGCGCCATTACTTCAGCCAGCCGGTTACCGACGAGAGAAATGCAAGCCCGGGCGAACGCCGGTCGGCGACGTGCGGCGGCGGCATGTCGAGCACGATGAATGTGCGCGGCTCCACCAGGCCGAGCTGCGCGGCGATCTTCGCCAGTCGGTCGCGCGATTTGAGGTTCGCGAGCTGGTCGTCGAGTCGGCGAGTCTGGCTCCGCAGCGCGCGCTGCTCGTGGTTGACGCGAACCAGTTCGTAGTTCAGCTGGGTCGCTCGCGCGAGCAACATCAGATAGGCCATGACGCAAACGGTCACCACGGCGACGACGATCAAGACGCGGACGATCGCTGCGTAGCGAACCGCCGCCGCGTAGCCGCGCCGGCGCTCGGTCGCGTTGCGGCCGGCGCGGCTCCCGGTCCGCTCCGGGACGGTTGAATACGCGAGCTCGTCGAGTAGCTGGCGCGCGATCATGCGACTCGCTCCGCGGCCCGTAGCTTGGCGCTTCGCGCGCGCGGGTTTGTGGCGCGCTCGGCGTCACCGGCACCCAGCGGCTTCTTCGTCAGGACGCGCAGGCGCTCGTCGTCGCGAAATCGTCGCTTGACGATTCGGTCTTCGAGCGAGTGAAAGCTGATCGCAACGATCCGGCCGCCGACTCGCGTTCGCGCGCAGGCTGCGTCGAGCCCCCGCTCGATCGCGCTCAGTTCGTCATTGACCGCGATGCGCAGCGCTTGAAACGTACGGGTCGCCGGATGAATCCGCTCGCGGGTGCCGCGCCGCTGAACCGCGCCGGCAACTAACCGTGCGAGTTCGTTCGTGCGGTTCGGCAGCGCGCCGCGCGCGCGCGCAGCCAAGATCGCCCGCGCGATGCGGCGCGCGGCCCGATCCTCGCCGAAAGTGGCGAGGATCTCGGTAAGCTCAGGTTCGTCGATCGTCTCGAGCAGTTCGCGCGCGGTGCGGCCGCCGGTGGAATTCATGCGCATGTCGAGTGGTCCGTCGGTTTGAAAGGAGAAGCCGCGCTCGGCGCGGTCGAGTTGCATCGACGAGACGCCGAAGTCGAACAGCACCCCGTCGACCTCCGCGATGCCGAGCGCGTCGAGTTCCCCGGCGAGCTCGGCGAAGTTTGCGTGCACGAGGACAATCTGCTCGTCGCCGGCCGCGAGCGCAACGCCCGGAT
>JBOHTW010000261.1:0-1794 GCA_050733835.1 Vulcanimicrobiaceae bacterium
GGACCGATCGTCTGACCGCTTGCGAGAAGTATCGCGCCAAGTGCTACAAGATCGAAGAGGTGCCGAACGCCCCCGGCAGCTGGTTCGCCTATATCGCCTACGATCTCGACCTTTTCGAGCCTGGTTCGATCGCCAACCTGTCCGCCTCGATCATCGGCAACGTCTTCGGCTTCAAGGCGCTCAAGGCGCTGCGGCTCGAGGACATGCGCATCCCGCCGACCTACGTGAAGACCTTCGACGGCCCGCCCCACGGGATCGTGATGGAGCGGGAGTACCTCAACAAGTACGGTCGGCCGCTGCTCGGCGCCACCACCAAGCCCAAGCTCGGGCTGTCGGCGCGCAACTACGGGCGGGTGGTCTACGAGGCGCTGCGCGGCGGGCTCGATTTCACCAAGGACGACGAGAACATCAACAGCCAGCCCTTCATGCGCTGGCGCGACCGCTACCTCTCCTCGATGGAGGCGGTGAACAAGGCACAGGCGGAGACCGGGGAGATCAAGGGCCACTACCTCAACGTCACCGCGGCGACGATGGAGGACATGTACGAGCGCGCCGAGTTTGCCCGCGATATCGGTTCGATCATCGTCATGGAAGATCTCACGATCGGCTTTACCGCGATGGCGTCGATGGCGAAATGGGCGCGCAAGAACGGGATGCTGTTGCACCTCCACCGCGCCGGCCACGGAACCTATACGCGCCAGAAGTCGCATGGCGTAAGCTTTCGCGTGATCGCCAAATGGGTACGCCTGCTGGGTGTCGACCACGTGCACGCCGGGACGGTCGTCGGCAAACTCGAAGGCGACCCGCACACGACCAAAGGCTACTACGACATCCTGCGCGAGGATTTCGTGCCGGTGAACCCGCTGCACGGCGTCTTCTTCGATCAAGATTGGTGTTCGCTCGCGCCGGTGATGCCGGTCGCGTCGGGCGGCATCCACGCGGGCCAGATGCACCAGTTGCTCGAGCTGTTCGGCGACGACGTGATCTTGCAGTTCGGCGGCGGCACGATCGGTCATCCCGACGGCATCGCTGCCGGCGCGGTCGCGAACCGCGTCGCGCTCGAGGCGATGGTCATGGCCCGCAACGAGGGTCGCGATTACCTGCGCGAAGGGACCGGCATCCTCGAAGAGTCGGCCAAGACCTGTCCGCCGCTGGCGCGCGCGCTCGACGTGTGGAAAGACATCACGTTCAACTACGCGTCGACCGATTCGCCCGACGTCGTCGCGACGCCGTCGAACTAAAGCCATAAAACGAGTACCGCATGAAAATCACGCAAGGCACGTTCTCGTTCTTGCCCGACCTGACCAACGAGCAGATCGGCGCCCAGGTCCAGTACGCCCTCGATCACGACTGGCCGATCTCGATCGAATACACCGACGATCCCCATCCCCGCAACTCCTACTGGGAGATGCACGGGCTGCCGATGTTCGACGTGAAAGACGCCGCTGGGATCATGTCCGAGGTCCGCAAGGCGGTCGCCGAGCACCCCGATGATTACGTCAAAGTCAACGCCTACGACGCCCGGTTAGGCCGTCAGACGACGGCGCTGTCGTTCATCGTGCACCGGCCCGACAACGAGGAAGGCTTCCGCGTCGAGCGGACGACCGGCAAGGACCGCCAGATCAGCTATCAGATCCATCCGTACTCCGCGGATAGGCCGCACGGCAAGCGCTACGATCGCAACGCCGGTAAGGGCTAGCGCAATCGACAAACCACCCGAGGCGCCGTCGCAACCCACCGCGGCGGCTGTTCACGCTGAACCGGTGGAACCGCTCGATCTCGATGCGGCCTATC
>JBOHTW010000262.1:0-2994 GCA_050733835.1 Vulcanimicrobiaceae bacterium
TCGCGCATTGCGACATGAGACCGTTGATTGTGATTTTTGCGAGGTGGTGGCGATGGCGATCGTGACTATTGAAATGTTGGAAGGACGCTCGATCGAGCAGAAGCGGCGATTGGTGGAAGCGATTACGAAGGCGATGGTCGAGATTGCTAACGCGCGCGCTTCAACACTACACATCGTGATACGGGACGTTCCGAAGACCAACTGGGGAATCGACGGTGTGCTGGCCTCGCAAAGCGCGGACAGACCGGTGAATCAGGGATGACGCACAACGGCGACCACGATTGTGCGGCCGACTGTCTCGGTATCAAACGTGCTGCCGGCGATTTCAACGAAGTTGAAGGTGACGGCCTCGTCGGCGTCTTCCCCGCCGGCCCGCCAACGACGAATGTCATCGCCGGGGTGGTTGACTTTCACGTGCACTCGGGACCCGATGCCTTCGGCCGCGCCCTGGACGACGACGAGACGGCATCCGTCGCGGTGCGGGCGCAGATGGGCGGCGTCGTCTTCAAGAATCATATAGCGGAAACGGCCAGCCGCGCCGTGCTTGCGCGTAAGCGCTCCGGGAACGTCGAAATCTATGGCGGCATCGTGCTGAACCGCGCCGTTGGCGGCCTCAATGAGGACGCGGTGCGTTGGATGGCGCGCATCGAGGGCGGGCGCGGGCGAGTTGTGTGGCTCCCTACGATCGACGCCGGAAATCACTTGCGCTTCCTCGGAGGTGGACGTGAAGGTCTCGAGGTCGTGCGTGAGGGTTCGCCGACCGACGAAGTCGTACGCGTTTTCCGCGCCTGCGCGGAGAATAGGCTCGTTTTGCACACAGGACACACTGCCGCCGACGACTGCTTGGTACTAGCCGAACTCGCCCGCGAGCGCGATGTGCGCCTCTGCGTTACACATGGGATGTTCCCGATCGTTGGCTTCGATGTGCCGCGCATGCGACAGGTCGCTGAGCTTGGCGCGAAAATCGAGCTCTGCGCGATCGGGATGTTCATGGGCGAGCACGCTCAGCACGAGTGGATGCGCGCCTGGGGAAAAGTGAGTGCGGAGGCCTGCGCCCGCGCTGTGCGCGAGATCGGCGCCGAGCACTTCGTGCTGAGCACGGACCTCGGCCAATTCGGCAACCCCACGCCACCCGACGGTTATCGCGGGTTTGTCGATGCCCTCTTGGGCACCGGTATCTCGCTTGAGGAGATAGATTTGATGGCGCGCCGCACGCCGCTCGCTCTCCTCACTCGCTCGTAGACGTCGTGCGAGCGGCTCACGGTATGGACGGGATCACGTTTATAATAGGTCGCGCGAGAATCGCAGGCTTTTCTTTACCGCAGTGTGCTTGTCCAATCTATCCTGGCGGAGACAAGCTAAGCTCTATTTCGGTCACATGACGGGGGGTACGCTAATGACTGGACGTCTCGGAGGGAAACGCATCATCATCACGGGGGGTGTGAACAATATCGGAAAAGAGGCCGTGCGGCTATTCGTAACGGAGGGCGCTCGGGTGGTTATTGGCGACATAAATGAAGCTGCTGGCCGCACTACGGTGGCGGAGTTCGGTGAAAATACTCACTTCGTAAGGGTTGATGTTACGGAGGAGGCGAGCGTGAAGGACCTTATCGAGAACGGGGTGGCCTGGCTCGGGGGGCTTGATGTGCTCTGCCAGAACGCGGGGCTCCAGTATTCCGGTGCAGTGACGGAATTCGATGCGGATCGGTGGAATGCGCTTTTTGCGGTGAACAGCCGTGCCCATTTCTTTGGCGCCAAACATGCGGTTCCGCACTTACGCACCGCGGGCAAAGGGTCGATCGTCAACACCGCCTCTCTCGCTGGCAAGCGGGGCGGGCCCGGAATGACGGCTTATTCGGCTTCCAAGGGTGCCGTAATCGCATTTGGCACCGCACTCGCCATCGAGCTTGCTAAAGACAACATCCGCGTCAATACGATCTGTCCGGGCTGGGTGGACACGGCATTCAATGAGCCGGCCATCGACTTCATGGGTGGCCGCCCGCAGCTAGAGCAGGTTGTGAAGCTGATCGTTCCGCTTGGACGGCAGGCGGCCCCGTCGGAGATTGCGCCGCTGTTCGTCTTTTTAGCATCCGACGAATCGTCGTACATGACCGGCCAAGCCGTGGTCATAGATGGCGGCGTCCACAATTGAAAATAGCATCGCAGTATTCGCGATCTCGACGCAGGGCCGCTCCACCGCGACCGTAGCTGATCGCCGGCCCGTTTCACACTATCAGACAGGAGGACATTGCCATGTTTGAGATCACAATCGAGGAAGCGCAAAGGGGCATAGCGGCCGGCCTCGCTAAGGCACGGGAACTGAACTCCCCTTCGAGCATCGCAGTCGTCGATTCCGGCCGCAACCTGCTCGCATTCGCGCGTATGAATGGGGCACTTCTCGCGAGCATCGAGATTTCGCAAGGCAAAGCTTTCACCGCTCGTTCGTTGAACATGAAAACGGGCGAGGTCATGCAATACGTCCAGCCCGGCGCCCCGCTCTATAGCATGCAGACCTCGCACCGCGATCGGCCGTTCATCGTTTTTGGCGGTGGTCAGCCGGTCGCGAAAGAAGGAACAATCGTAGGAGCGGTCGGCGTCGCAGGCGGCGCCGTACGTGACGATGAGGCGGTAGCGCTGGCGGTGGTCAACGCGATCGAGAATACCTAGGAAGTCAAGCCGAATGGCCGCCGAGTGGTTGGCAGTCGCTCAGGCGAGGTCGAACCGCTGCCCCGATCCGCGGACCCCCTCGCGGCACCCATGTCGCTGGACGCCCAGTCCAGTAAGCTGGCTGGATCACGAATTGCGCTGGCAGCGACCCCTCTTAGGGCGCCCTAATATGCGGGGTGGACAGCCCCAACGGCTTCCCCACACTTGACATACAATATATTCACTTGTATCATCTTCGTATATTGTTGGGACTTTGACCGGTCGAAGCGCGCTGAGGGAGAGGCTATGGCCCTGAGATCCGGGGATGAGTATCGCGAGGCCCTGCGG
>JBOHTW010000263.1:0-1579 GCA_050733835.1 Vulcanimicrobiaceae bacterium
TCGGCCGGGCTCGCGTTCAATCAGGCGCTCGGATACGCCCACGAAGTCGCGACCGGCGCGCTGCACGAAGAGATCAACGCCGTTCTATCGGAGATTCGGCTCGGCCGCTCGCGCGGCGACGCGCTCAAGTCGATGGCCGATCGCGTCCGCGTCTTGGATATCTCGACGACGGTCACCGCGGTCGTGCAAGCCGAGCGGCTCGGCTCCAACCTCTCCAGCGTCTTGACCGAACTCGCCGACGAAGCGCGCAATCGTCGAATGATGCGCGCCGAAGAGATCGCGGCGTTGATGCCGATCAAAATGGTCATCCCGATGGCGCTCTTCATGCTCCCAGCGCTGTTCGTGATGATCTTCGGGCCCGTCGTCGCTCAGTACTTCTCCAGCCAACAATGAGCGGCTTCGGCATGTTGCTCGTCGTCGGGCTCGTCTTCGGCTGCGCCGGATTTCTGGCAGTCGAACTTGCCAAATGGAGTTGCGAGCGAATCGTGCCGTTCACCGACGGCCCGAAACCCGGAACGCCGCCGGTTCCGTTCCTGATCGCGGGCGCGGTGCTGCTCGGGGTTGGGCTCGCGATGCGGGGAACGCCGGTTCCGCTGCTCGGTCTGTCGATGGTCCTGTGCGCGAGTTTGGTCGCGTGTTGGTATTGCGACGTGCGCACCGGCGTCCTACCCGACATCTTCACGCTCGTCCCGCTCGGGCTTGCCCTGATCGTCGCGCTCGTCGAGCATAACTACTGGATATTCGTTCCACTGGTCATCACCGCGACGCCGTTCGCCATCATCGCCGCGATGACCAAGGGCCGCGGCATGGGTTGGGGCGACGTGAAGCTCGCCGCCCTCGGTGGCGTCGTACTCGGGCTGTGGGCCGCGCTCGCCGCGTTCGCCGGCGCGTGCGTCGTGGCGGTCGCGATCGCGCTCGCCCGGGGCCGTAAGACCGAACCGATTGCCTTCGGACCGTATCTCGCCGGCTCGATCGGCCTCGCGCTCGTCTTCGGAGCGCATTGATGCCCAATAGCGTGCTCAAGAACGCGACCAGCGGCGCGGTCGTCGCCGAACGCGTTGCGCGCGGCGACAACTTCGTGTCGCGCGGCCTCGGTTTGCTGCCACGCGCGACGGTTGCGCCCGATGAGGGAATCTGGCTGCGCGGCTGTTCGTCAGTCCACACGATCGGCATGCGGGCGGTCATCGATCTGATTTTTCTCGATCGCGCGGATCGCGTCGTGCGCATCGTCCGCGGCGCGCGCCCGAACCGGCCCGTCTTCAGTTGTCGCGGGGCGCACTCGGTCATCGAGTTGGGCGCCGTCGACCACCCCGACCGGGGCGTCGCGATCGGAGATCGGCTGACGCTGGAGTGAACCCGTGATCCGCACCGACGCCGCCCGTCGACCGCAGTCGATCGCGTTCGAACGCGGCGGAGCCAAGGCGGGCATCTGGGTGCTGCGAATCGCGGGCTTCGGTGCGGTCGCCTCACTTGCCGCCCGCGGCACGCACCCGGTCACGAGCGCCGCCCTCGCGTTGGTCGCGTTCGCGTTGGTTGAACGCCGGTGTTCCGACCGCGGGCTCGGTGCATGGTGGAGCGC
>JBOHTW010000264.1:0-2075 GCA_050733835.1 Vulcanimicrobiaceae bacterium
TCGGCGATCTCGAGACCAACGACTACGATCCGGCGGGACACCTGCTCAGCCGCGCCTTTGTGACCATCGGCGCCACGACGCCAAACCAGAACTATCAATACGATCCTGACGGCCGCCCGGTGGCGCGCACGTCCTCCGTCTACGGCACGCAGTATGCCACCTACGACGCCGACGGTCGCTTGAGCACCTCGGTCGAGCCGGCGCAAGGCGGCGTCACCTCGCCGGCAACGCTCACCTACAGCTTCTATCCAAACGGCATGCGCAAGGGGCTGTCCGTGAACTCGCAAGCGACCGGCAACCAAGCGTTGCTGAACTACGCGTATCGCCCCGACGCGCTGCGAAAACTCTTGACCTACGTGCCAACGAACCAGTCTTTCGGTTGGGCCTACAGCAACGCCGGCCGGGTCCGCTCGCAGACCGATCCCTACACGGGGACGGCGATCCCCGCCGGCGCTGGAGCGACGTACGCTACGGCGACCACGCAGTACGATCAGTTCGGCCGCGTGAGCGCACAGACGCTGCCGGTCGGCTTTGCGTACGGCAGTCTGCAGTACGATTTCGAAGGCGAAGTCACGGGCTTCTCGCTCACCCGAGCCGACCTGGTATACGCAAGTCCACGGCCCCCTTTCGGGAACCCCGCAGAATTTCGCATATACGGCGCGCGGCGAACTGTCCGTGCACACGGCGCCCAATGCGTACGGACAAACGGGGACCGTCAGCGAAACGACGTTCAATCACGGCTCGGCCTGCCAATGGGCCTTCTACCAACGCGTCAAACCACCGGGCCGCGCGAGCAGCGGTTGTCGCGATCGGTTCGACCTGCGCAGCGGAGCGACCGTGAGTCGCGACTTCGGACCCTCCGGATGCAATAACCCCGGCCCGCTCGATACCGTGAGCCAGATCGCCTACGATGACGCCGGGCGACTCGTGCAAACCAGCATCGCGACCGAGGACCCGGGATCGAACTGCGCGACGGCGACCTACGCCGAAACGCGCACCTACGACGCGCAAAACCAGCTCGTCGCGCGAGCGTGTTCGAGTAACGATCAATCCCTGTTCGGGCACTTCGGCAGCCTCGGGGTTGCGTGCGACTACGCCGCCGCGGGTGGCACGACCAACGCCTACGGCTCGCAGATCGCCTATGGCTATGGCCCAAACGGCCACCCGATCACCGAGGGCACGTTCACCTTCCACTGGGACGGCGACTCGCTACTGTTCGTCTCGGATAGTGCGGGCAGGCTCTTCGATTTCAAGATCGAGGGGCTGGCGAACACCCAGAACGGCTCGACATCCGGACCGCTGACCGTTGCCGATCGCGACATGCACGGCCAACTCGCAACCTGTCATCAGCCGACAACGTACTGCGACTGGTCGGCAGACGTTGACGGCACGGGTCTTGACGGAGGGTTTGGCTTTTCCAGACACGACGTTCGCACGGCGACGTTCAACCAGCCGCGCCTGGACGGCTTCGACGACGGAACGGCCGACCGCAACGGCTCAGGCGCGATCAGCTTTCAAGGCGTGCGAACCTACGACCCGGGAATCGCCCAATGGACCACCCCCGACGCCTACCAAGGCACCGTCGACGATCCAATGTCGCAGAAACCCTACGTCTGGAACCGCAATAACCCCATCGCCTACAGCGACCCAAGCGGCTACGTCCCCGGATTCGATGTCGTAGAATACGATAACGTACAACCAACCGCGACTGCCTATGACGCGTTCGCTCCATTCGGCACGTTCGCGGTTGTCAATCCCTCGCTTGGTCAGCAGCTCCTTTCTGGGGCGGCGTTCGGATCCGTTGCTGGAGCGGCACTTCTCGGGGATGCTGGCCTGCCTTGGCAACAATTCGAACAGCGCGTGCGAGATGCCGAAGGCGGCGTGAAGACGGTGTTCGGCAGGCTCATTCCGGACTCGTACAACGAGGAGAGAGGCCGCATGGCTGAAGCAAAATTCGTCAATTACCAAGCGTTGACAAAGCAGCTCAGAGCGTACATGGAGCTTGCGAAATCAAGAGGCGAGAGTTTTACACTGTATATTCGGCAAGGGGCGAAAGTTTCAGCACCACTACGTGC
>JBOHTW010000265.1:0-7198 GCA_050733835.1 Vulcanimicrobiaceae bacterium
GAACGGCATCGCCTTCATCGCGACCACGCGGTCGAATGCGCCGATCCGCTGTAGGAAGGACCGCAACTCGCTCGGCGTCGCCGACGCGAACAGCAACGGGCAATCGAGGCCTTCGAGCAACCGCAGATGTTCGCGTTCATCGAACGCGTTGACATCGTCGATGATCGTTAACGCGCTGCGGTCGAGGACCTCCCAGATGTCGCGCATCGAGATCATCATCGCGCTACCGACGACGAACCGGATGCGCCCGTCGCGGATACCGTCGAGCACGGCGCGGCGTTCGCCCGGCGGAATGCCGCCATGCAACTCGCCGACTTCGAGTCCGGTCTCTTCGAGCCGGTCGCGAAAATACGTACAGTCTTGGCGCACGAGGTCGCGCGTCGGCGCGACCATGCAGACGTAGCCCCCGGTTCGCAGCGCCTCGCGGACCGCGACCCGCAGCATGACCTCGGTCTTGCCCGATCCGGTCGGCGCTTTGAGCAAGAACTCAAAGTCGCCGGCGGCCAAGCCACCGGCGATTTTTTCGACTGCGTTCACTTGGTCTTCGGTAAGCTTGAACTTCTCGCGCGGCTGGACCAATTCGTGCGCGCGGGCGACTGCCTGCGCGTTCTTGTCGATGCGCGACCAAATTTTCTTGTCGTCGCGCGTAGCTAACTTTGTAGGGATACGGTCTCCTCCAGCGGTAGCTCGAGCGCGGCATTCGGCTCGAGATCGACGGGTGGCAACTCGCTGAGCGAGCGCAACCCGAAAGCTTCCAAAAACTCCGGTGTCGTCTTATAAGTCATCGGGCGGCCGGGCGTTTCGCGCCGGCCGGCTTCCGTTATGAACCGGCGATCGAGCAAGGTCGCGACGACGCTGTCGACATTGACGCCGCGGACCGCTTCGATCTCGGCGCGGGTCGCCGGCTGTAAATAGGCCACGATTGCCACCGTCTCCATCGCCGCCGGCGACAGGTTCGTCTTCGGCGGCAAGAGATAGGCTTCGACGACCGGCCGCGCCGCCGGCGAACTTGCGAACCGGTAACCACCGGCGATCTCGCGCAGGACGACGCCGCGTTCGGCGTAGGCTTCGCCGATTCGCGCGAGCGCCGCTGCGACCTCGACATGCGCGGCCCCGGTCAGCTTTGCGATTCGTTCGATCGAGATCGATTCGCCCGCGACGAACAACAGTGCCTCGATGCTCCGCTGCAGATCGCCCGTCTCGAGCAGTTCGGGCTGCAGCGGGGGATGGCCGGCCGCTATTTCGTCAGTTTGCATGGACCTCGCTCAGCTTGAACGGCAACAGGCGCAACGGCGCGTGCGGTTCGCCCTGTTCGAATGCCAACCGCCGCAGGCGAATCAACTCGAGGACGGCGAGGAATGTCGCGATCACCGCCGGCCGAGCGAACTCGCGGCACAATTCGACGAAATCGATCGCGCCGGTCTCGCGGACAATGCGCGCTACAAACTCCATCTGCGCCGCGATCGAGACGCGTTCCCGCGCGATCGAACGGCGTTCCGGCTTGGCGTTGCGCAGCGCGGCGAGCAGGGCCTCGGCGAGTTTGCCCGGCGCGATGTTGTACCGCTGGACGACCTCGGTCCCCGGGTCGCCCGCATCGCGGTAGTAGAACGCGCCGGCTTCGGCGCCGCGGCGGCGGAGTTCGTCCGCAACGCCCTTGTACTTGGAGTAGGCGATCAGCCGGGCGCGGAGGCGCTCCTCGACCTCCTCGGCCGACTCCTCGCCTTCGGGGAGCAGGTCGGACGGGATCGGCGGCAGCAGCGAGCGCGACTTGAGAAAGACCAAGGTCGCCGCGATGACCAGGTATTCGGCCGCCTGTTCGACGTCGAGTTCTTCCATGAGGGCGACGTATTCGAAGTACTGCTGAGCGACCGCCGCCAGCGGAACGGTCGTGATGTCGAGCTGGCGTTCGCGAACCAGGTGAAGCAGCAGGTCGAGCGGGCCGTCGAAAATCTCGAGTTGGACTCGAAGGGCCCGCGTTGGGTCGAGGTCGGCGGTCAACGGCGCTGGCTTTCCCTCACGAGCATCTCCCCCGGTGCGGTCGCCGCCGGCAAGTCGACGAACGGATCGGCCGCCAGACTCGCCAGGTACTCGAGGCCGAGATCGACCAGCCGCTTCTCGTTGACGTATTTGAGGGCCCGCTTGGCCGCCTTGATCTCAAACCAGGCCGCTTCATCGACCTCGTGGTCGTGGTTGTCGGTGTCGCCCGAGACGTAGCGCATAAGGTAGAAATGGACCGCTTTCTTGTGTTTGCTCCCGTTGAGGTAGAACCAATAGGATATCTCCGAAAGCTTGGTCAGGATCTCACCCCAGCAGCCGGTCTCCTCGCGAACCTCGCGAAGGGCGGCCTGTTCGTGGGTTTCGCGGGCCTCAACGTGGCCCTTGGGGAGCGACCAGACGCGCGGTTGACCACGGCCGATCAGCAAAGCGTCGTAGCCGGCGCCGCCTCGACGGAGAACCAACCCGCCGGCCGAGACCTCGAATTTGATCCGCATTGTTCGCTTCCCGAGTCGGGCACTCGCATCGAGCGCCGTTTCTTCTATTCTAGCAACCGACCCCAAGAAGGCCGAGCCATCCGGCGACCGGTTCGGGACGTTTCGGAGACGTCCGGCGAGCTATGATCGGGCGGTGGCCGAACGGCCGCAGGAGAGTCCCCCATGGATGTGATTCGCGTTGGTTTTTGGCGCCCCGACGGGCCGATCGTCGAGGAGTTCCCGATTCCCGCTGACGGCGGCGACCGCCCGGGCGATCACCCGGATTCCGATTACGGGCCGCCGGACCCAGATTAGCCGCCGCGCGGGGCGCCCGCGCCGGTAGCCGCCAGCTCGCCGGCGGGTTCGGGCTCGCCGGTCGACTCGTAGGCCTCGACCGGCGGGCAGGTGCAGATGAGGTTGCGGTCGCCGTAGGCGTTGTCGACCCGGCCGACCGGCGGCCAATACTTGTGCGCCCGCAAGGCCGCCGCCGGGTAGGCGGCGGCCGCGCGCGGATACGGGTGGCTCCAGGCGTCGGCGACCAACGCCTCGGCCGTGTGGGGCGCATTCCGCAGCGGGTTGTCCGTGGTGTCGAGCCGGCCGTCCTCGATGGCGGCGATCTCGCCGCGAATGGCGATCATCGCGTCGCAGAAGCGGTCGAGTTCGAACTTCGACTCGCTCTCCGTCGGCTCGATCATCAAGGTTCCGGCGACCGGAAACGACATCGTCGGCGCGTGGAACCCGTAGTCGATCAGCCGCTTGGCGACGTCCTCGACGGTCACGCCCGAACGCTCTTTGATCGGGCGCAGATCGACGATGCACTCGTGCGCGACCAGGCCCGCCCGCCCGGTATACAGGATCGGATAGTGCGGCGCGAGTCGCGCGGCGATGTAGTTGGCGCTGAGAATTGCGACCTTGGTCGCCTCGGTCAGCCCGGCCGCTCCCATGAGCGCGATGTAGGCCCACGAGATCGGCAGAATGCCGGCGCTGCCGAACGGAGCGGCCGAGACCGGTCCGACCGGGGCGCCGGGGTCGTCGATCACGCGCGCGCTGGGCAAAAACGGCGCAAGGTGCTTGCGCACCGCGACCGGCCCGACCCCCGGCCCGCCGCCGCCGTGCGGAATGCAAAACGTCTTGTGTAAGTTAAGGTGTGAAACGTCAGCGCCGAACTCGCCGGGGGCGGCCAGGCCGACGAGGGCGTTGAGGTTGGCGCCGTCGAGATAGACTTGGCCGCCGTGCGCGTGGACGATCGCGCAGATCTCGACGATCGCCTCTTCGAAGACGCCGTGGGTCGACGGATAGGTCACCATGAGCGCCGCCAGTTTGCCGGCTGCCTGGGCGGCCTTGCGCTTGAGGTCGGCGAGATCGACGTTGCCGCGCTCATCGCAGTCGACGACGACGACGTCGAAGCCGGCCATCTGCGCCGACGCCGGGTTGGTTCCATGCGCCGACTTCGGAATCAAGACGAGCCGGCGGTCCGGCTCGCCGCGGCTGCGATGATACGCGCGGATCGCGAGCAGCCCGGCGAATTCGCCTTGCGCCCCCGAGTTCGGTTGCAGGGAGACGGCGTCGTAGCCGGTGATCGCGCAGAGCGCGCGCTCCAGCGTTTCGACCAACTCGCGGTAGCCGCGGGTTTGCTCGGGCGGCGCATACGGGTGGATGTCGGCGAACTGCGGCCACGTGATCGGCAGCATCTCGGTCGCCGCATTGAGTTTCATCGTGCACGAGCCGAGCGGAATCATCGTCCGGTCGAGCGCGAGATCCTTGTCCGCCAAGGCGCGGAGATAGCGCATCAGTTCGGTTTCGGAATGATAGCGAGCGAACACCGGATGGGCGAGCGGCGGACTGGTCCGGCGCAGCGCGGCCGGAATGCGCGGGCGGCTGGCCGACTCGACGTCGGCGTATGCCGGCGGGTTGGACGTCCCCGCGAAAACTTGCCACAGCGTGGCGACGTCGGCCGCCGTCGTCGTCTCGTCGAGCGCGATGCCGACCGTGCGGTCGTCGAGTCGTCGTAGGTTCAGGCCGGCGGTCAGCGCGCGGGCGTGAATCGCTTGCGTGCGATCGCCGGTCGCAACGACGATCGTATCGAAGAACGCGGTCGATGGGACGGTCCAGCCCAGCCGGCGCAACCCGTCGGCCAAGGTCGCGGCGCGCCGATGCACGCGCTCGGCGATCCGCGCGAGACCGTCGGGACCATGGTAGACCGCGTACATGCTGGCGATCACCGCGAGCAAGACTTGCGCGGTGCAGATGTTGCTGGTCGCCTTTTCGCGGCGGATGTGCTGCTCGCGCGTCTGGAGCGCCAACCGGTACGCGCGGTTGCCGTGAATATCGACCGAGACGCCAACGAGCCGGCCCGGCATCGTGCGCTTCAGTTCATCGCGGCACGCGAGATAGGCGGCGTGCGGCCCCCCGTAACCGAGCGGAACGCCGAATCGCTGGGTCGAGCCGACGGCGATGTCGGCGCCCAGTTCGCCCGGCGGCGCGAGCACGCACAGCCCGAGCGGATCGGCGGCAAACGCGACGAGCGCGCCGCGCGCATGCGCACGGTCGGCCAGCGCCCGGTAGTCGACGATCTCGCCGGTCGACGCCGGGTATTGGAGCAGCACGCCGAACACGGCGTCGTCGACGGCGGCCGGATCGTCGGTGACGACGATCTCGACGCCGATACACTCGGCCCGCGTGCGCACGACCGCCAGGGTCTGCGGATGACAGCCGGGCGCGACCAGAAACCGGCGGCCGGCGGATCGCGCGTTGCGCAGGCACAGCCCCATCGCTTCGGCGGCGGCGGTGGCTTCATCGAGCAGCGAGGCGTTGGCGATCGGCAAGCCCGTCAGCTCGCTGACCATCGTTTGGAAATTAAGCAATGCTTCCAGCCGGCCTTGCGAGATCTCCGGTTGATAGGGCGTGTAGGCCGTATACCATGCGGGGTTTTCGAGGACGCCACGCCGGATGACGCTGGGCGTATGGGTGCCGGCGTACCCGAGCCCGATGTAGGAGCGCGCGACCTGGTTTTTGCTCGCGATCGCGTGCAGCGCGGCGAGGACATCGGCCTCGCTGCGCGCGGCGGGCAGATCGAGCGGTTCGCGCCGGCGGATCGACGGCGGCACGACCGCGTCGATCAGCCCGTCGATCGATTCATAACCAAGCGCGCGGACCATCGCGTCGCGGTCGGGTTCGGCGGGACCGATGTGGCGGCGTTGAAATTCGTCGTGTTGCTCGAATGAACCCATAGGGTCGTGCTACCGCGCGACCCGCGAACCGCCCTGCGTTTCGCGATCCGGCAGGTTCGCGCCGGCGCCGGCGCACCGGCAGCCCCGGCGCCGGCGGCGGCGAACCTCGATCGATTCATGCCGTGGCTGATGCTCGTGACCTCGGTGGCGCTCTGGGGCGGAACTTGGGTCGCACTCAAGATCGCCGAGGCCGGCGGAATGCCGCCGCTCGAATTCGCTACGATGCGCGCGCTGCCGGCCGGCTGCGCCCTGCTCGCGGTCGCCGTTGCCGTACGCGCTCCGCTGGCCGGCATTCGCGAATACTGGCGGACGCTGCTCGGGATGACCGTCTCGACGGCGTTTTTCTTCGGTTTGGGCGCCTATGGCGCGCAGCGGCTGCCGGGCGGTTTGAGTTCGTTGCTCGGCAACACCGCGCCGTTGTTTATCGTCATCGTGGCGGCGACCGTCTTTCGCGAACGGATCGCCGCGCGAGCCGCCGCCGGCGTCGCTATCGGGTTTCTCGGGGTCGCGATCATCGCGCTGCCGTCGCTTAGCGGCGCCGGCGGCGACCTGGCCGGAATCGGTGAACTGCTGCTCGGGTCGTTCGCGCTCGCGTTCAATACGATCTGGTCGAAACGCGCCGCGCATCTCAACCCGATCGTTGCCAACGCCGCCCAGATGCTCGGCGCCGGGCTCGCGTTGCTGATCGTCGCGGTCGCCGCCGGCCAGTTTCCGGCGATTCCCGCGCGCGCCGATCAGATCGTGCCGATCGTGTACGTCTCGGTCTGCGCGACCGCGTTCGCATCCGTGATCTGGCTGCTCGCGCTACGGAGCGTCTCGGCGGCGGCCGGCGGCAGCATGATGCTGCTCGTGCCCGTCTTCGGGCACCTGTGGTCGCGGATATTCCTGCACGAGCGGATCGATCCGATCGAGTTGCTGGGCGCCGCGGTCGCACTCGCCGGAATCGGGCTGACCCTGCTGCCCGGCCGGCCTTCGCGGGTGCCCGCGGCCGCCGCTGGGGAGCTTACGCCTCGCTGACCAGCTTGTCGTAATCGGCCGGCGCGAGCAGGTTCGAGCGTTCGTTTGCGTCGCTCAGCCGCAGCTTGAACAACCAGCCGGCGCCGAACGGTTCGCGGTTGAGCAGCGCCGGATCGCCGTCGAGCGCGCCGTTGATCTCGACGATTTCGCCGCCGATCGGCGTAAACAGATCCGAGACCGCCTTGACCGATTCGACGACGCCGACGTTGGCGAACTGCGCGAATGTCTGACCAACGCGCGGCAACTCTACGTAAACGATGTCGCCAAGCGAGCCCTGCGCATACGCCGTGATTCCGACCGTCGCGACGTCGCCGTCGATCTTGAGCCACTCGTGCTCTTTACTGTAGAGTAAGCCCTCGGGTTGAGCCATCGATTCTCCTTGACGTGAGGGTGCGTCCGCACCGTTCGCCGTACCGAGCGCGCTCTCTTGGTCGGCAAGTGAGTTCATTTCGGGTTCATTTCACGGGTCCATCTTAGGCC
>JBOHTW010000266.1:0-5110 GCA_050733835.1 Vulcanimicrobiaceae bacterium
GGCAACAGGCCAGCAGCACGCTGCGCAGCCGCGCTTCGTCGCCGAGTTCGCGCGACAACCGGCCGGCGCGGGCGACCGAGATCGCGCCGGTCTCCTCGGAGACGACGAGCACGACGGCGTCACTCTGTTCGGAAAGACCGAGCGCCGCGCGATGCCGCGTTCCAAGATGGCGGGTACTGTCGACGTTCTCGGAGAGCGGCAAGAAGCACCCGGCCGCTTCCACCCGCATGCCTTTGACGATAACCGCGCCATCGTGCAACGGCGTTCGCGGCACGAACACGGTCAGCAGCAGATCGTACGAGAGCCGAGCATCGAGCCGGGTTCCGCTCTCGACGAACTCCAACAGCCCGGTGGTCTGTTCGATCGCGATCAGCCCGCCAATGCGCCGGCTGGAAAGGGCCACAGCAGCCTTGGCCAAGATCGCAATCGCGGTCTCCAGATTGGCGGCGACCTGTGCCGACTCGTGAGCCAGCACGCTGCCGCGGCCGATCTGTTCGAGCGCGCGCCGCAACTCGGGCTGGAAGACGATCGGCAGCGATACGGCCGTTCCGAGCAACAGAAACTGGAGGACGGTCGCCAACACCAGTAGATGCAACAGGTTGGCGCCCGCGAGCACCAACAGTAAGACAAAAATACCGGACAGGATTGGAACGGCCCGCGTTCCGCGGATCAACAACAACAGGTAATAGCTCAAGACCGCGGTCGCCGCGATGTCGATCGCGTCGACGATCGTGAACCCCAAGTGCGGCATCGCCGGTAAGGCCAGCGCGATCATTCCGGTTGCTCCACGTACGGTTCGATGATCCGGTCCGCAGCAAGTTCGCGGACACCCAAGACATCGGCGGCGAACCGTGCCAAGGTCGCGTCCGAGACCGGCAACAGCGGCCGGATCTGCCGCTCCGGCGCGACGACGTCGATCACGTCGATGACGAACGCAAGCGGCGTGATCGCCGGATCGAACTCGACGACGAGCGTCGAGCCGCCAACCGTGCAGTCGCGAACGCCGCGCGGCCGGCCGGTTCCACCGAGCGCCTGCATCAGGTTGCTCAGGCGCGCGGGGACGGCCGGCACGATCTCCAGGGCGACGAGCGGCGGCTCGTCGATCCGCGCATCGCCGAGGGCCGCGTCGCAACGGTCCCGCACCGCGGCCGAATCGAATCGAAGGCCGGCGTAGGTTCGGCGCAACTCGCGCGGCTCGGCCCAGGGCCCGAGCGTCCCTCCGCACGAAGTGACGGTCAGCGCGAGCGCCGTGCGCCGGCGCTCGTCGAGCGCGGCGTCGAATCGGGCGCTGGCCATTCGGTACACGACGTCTTTCCCTGAAGCGATAGTCCGGAGATTCGTAGGCATCATTACACGCGGCGCAACCGCAGTCATGCGGGGGCGCGAGGATCAGCGACGCGCGCGCGTCACCAGCGTCGGACGCAACGCGGCTTGGGTCGTCTTCGACGACGAGATCGAGCCGCGGCTGGCCGCGTTGCGCAAGACCGCCGACCGCGGCGCCCTGGTTCCCGGCGACCTCGTCATCGCGCGGCCAATCGACGATGGTCGCGTGTTGGTCGAGCGGCGCGAACCGCGCGCGTTCGAGCTGGCGCGCACGACCGCCGGCGGACGCCGCAAGGTCATGGCCGCCAACGTCGACACGCTCGCGGTCGTCGCCGCGTTCGACAATCCGCCACCGCACCTCGAGATGATCGACGAGTTGCTCGCGTTCGCCGAGTTGCACGAACTCGCCGGCACGTTGATCTTGACCAAACCCGATCTGGTCGCAACCGCAGTGGCCGAAACGTTAGTCGCGATCTACCGCGGTTTGGGTTATCCGGTGCTCGTCGTCAACCCGAAATCACGCACCGGAATTGACGCGGTGACGGCGCAACTCGACCGCCGGCACGCACTACTGATCGGGCAGTCCGGAGTCGGTAAGAGTTCGCTGTACGGAGCGCTCGGCGGGACCGCGAAAGTCGGCGCGCTCTCGAAGATTGGGCGCGGCCGTCAGACGACGACCGCCGCCCGGCTCCATCGCTTTCCCGCCGGCTTCATGATCGACAGCCCGGGCGTGGCCGAGTTCGCCCTGCGCGCGATCAACCCGGCCGAGCTGGCCGACGCGTTCGTCGAGTTTCGACCGCTCGTGCGAAGCTGCCGGTTCTCCGATTGCGTGCATCGCAGCGAGCCCGATTGCGCGATCCGCACGGCGGTCGCCGACGGCCGCATCGCCGCGTCACGTTATGCAAGCTACTGCGCGATTTTGGGCCGCCCGGCGTAGTGGTCCGCTAGCCGATTTCGTCGGGGCGCGCGACCGCGCGCGCCGTTCCGGCACCCGCTGGTCGAACGCCGCGTTCGACGATCCCGACGAGCGTCTCGAACGCGGCGTGCGCGAACGGAAACATCGGCACCAAACCGTAGCCGTAGGCGCAATAGTTGTCGACGTGGCCACCGTCGGCGACGACGAATTGCCAGTACCGCTCGGCGGCCCCGGCCGCAACGACCGCATCGAGATACGGCCGCGCGTTGGCCGACGGTGTGATTAGCGTATCGGCTTCGGCCACTATCGAAACCAGCGGCCGGCCGATCGCGCCGCTGTGCGCGAACGCGGCGATCGCTTCGCGGCCGGCCGGCGAGAGCCGATAGTTCGCCCGCGCCCGGCGGTCGGCGACGGCCGGCGGGTCCGGTTCGACGAGCGCGCTATAAACGAAGGTCGTGATGTCGGAATAGAACGGCGGCAGATTCGTATCGTAGTCCGCCCACAGAGAGGGATGCGCCGGATCGTCGCGTCGCCGGTCGGGCGGATAGCCGAGCGCGACGATCTCGGCGTGCGCGCTTGCATCGCTGAACCCGGACCCGGTGTACCGGTCCATCGCGCGCAGGAACGGCGGCAGATACGTGAGCAGGTTGGTCTCGGGCGACCAATAAACGCCCGCCCAGTCGAGGCCGCCATCGACGAGGTCGGGCCGCCGTTCGAGCAGCGACCGGACCTGCGCACCGCCGTTCGATAGCCCGACGGCGTAGACGCGCTCGGGCCAGTCGCCGGCTAACGCAACGACCAGTTCGCGCCCGCGGACCGCCAACTCGACGAAGTCGTCGGTCCACTCGCCGATGCGAACGATCCGCGGTTCGAGCGCACCGAGCCGGACGCGCGGCCCGCGCAGGTGCGCCGGCGTCGCCGGCATGTCGATTGCAAAGCAGCGTTCGGTCGCCTCGGACGGCGCGACGATGACGGCGTTCGCCGGGATCCGCTTGTTGGCGGCGGCGACCGCATAGCCACGCGCCAGCAAGCACTCGGCGAAGATCAGGTCGCTGGCGAACTCGCTTCGCAGCGCCGGGGTGCCGCAAAGAATCAGCCGGCGATTCCAGCGATCGGGCAGCCGCAGGACGAACCGGCCGCCGCCGGTCAGCAGCCCGCGAACTTGGCGGCCGGGAACCGGCGCCGGCGCGCGCGGCGGCGGTCCGGCTGGCGCGACCGCCGTTGCGTCGGCGACCGGATCGATCCCGGGTTCGGTGGCCGGCAACGGCGCCCCACCGAACCGGAGGTCGGGGACCCATTGCTCAAGCTCCAAGCTGGACGCTCCGTAGGCGCTGTGATACAATCGCGCGGGCCCATCGCGGGCCTGGTTTATTTTTTTTTGGGAGCAAATCGTTGCCGAATATCAAAGCCGCAGTCAAGTGGGTCCGCCAATCGGAGAAGCGCCGCCAGCGGAATCTGGCGACCAAAACGCGTCTCAAGACGCTCTTCAAGAAGGCGGTCGCCGGCGCGGCCGAGGCGCTCCCGTCGACCGAGTCCGCGTTCGACAAGGCCGCCCAAAAAGGGATCATCCATCCGAACAAGGCGGCCCGCAAGAAGTCGCGCTTGGTCAAGGCGCAGCGCGCCGCGACTGCGGCCGCCGGAGCGGTGCCGGCGACCAGATCCAAGAAAGCTCAGCGCTCCAAGGCGTAGGTCCCCGGCGCCGGGGATAGCGGTGGAAACTCGTCGGAGCCGGCACGCTCGGGAGCCGGCTTTTCACTGCCCGATCGCGACCCCAACCAATCGCTCCAGTCGGGCCACCACGACCCCGCGTGTTCGACCGCCCCGGTGCGCCAAGCATCGGCGTCGGGCGGATTACTCGGCGCGCTCCACCACGAGCCTTTTTTGCCGGCCGGCGGGTTTATGATGCCGGCGATATGGCCCGAGTGGCCGAGCCGGAACTCGGTCTTGCCGCCGAACGACTGCGTCATCCGATAGACCGAACGCCACGGTGCAATGTGGTCATCGGCGGTCGCAACGCAGTAGACGTCGTTGCGGATCCGGCCGAGGTCGATCCCGACGCCGTGCACCTTGAGCGCATCGGCCTTGGCAAGCTTGTTCTCCAGGTACATGTTGCGCAGATAATACGAGTGCATCGCGCGCGGTAACCGGGTCGCGTCGCTGTTCCAAAAGAGCAGATCGAACGCCGGCGCGTCCTTGCCGAGCAGATAGCGATTGACCGCGACGTTCCAAATGAGGTCGTTCGCGCGCAGCATGTTGAACGTGTCGGCCATCTGCGAACCGTCGAGGTAGCCCTTCTCCTTCATCAGACTCTCGATGTAGCCGACTGATTCCTCGCTGATGAATGCGCCGAGGTCACCGGGGTTGGCGAAGTCGGTCATCGCGGCAAAGAACGTCACGGCCTTCACCAGCCGCTGTTTGGTGCGGGCGAGATAGGCCAGCAGCATCGCCGTCAAGGTACCGCCGATGCAGTAGCCGATAAGATTGACCGTCGACGAACCGACGATCTGCGCGGCCACCCGGGCCGCGGTCAGCGCGCCGCGTTCCATGTAGTCGGCCATGTCGAGGTGCGCGAGCGACGCGTCGGGGTTGCGCCACGAGACCACGAACGTCGTGAACCCGCTGTCGGCGGCGTACTTGATGAAACTGTTCGCCGGCTGCAGATCGAGAATGTAGAACTTGTTGATCCACGGCGGCACGATCACCAGCGGCCGTTCGTGAACTTGGACGGTCGTCGGATCGTACTGAATCAACTCGATCAGCTCGTTCCGAAAGACGACCGAGCCTTTCGACTGCGCGACGTTGACGCCGACTTCGAAGGCGGCTTTGTCGACCAGCGCCGGCCGGCCGGCGTTGTCGCGTGCGTCTTCGAGC
>JBOHTW010000267.1:0-15037 GCA_050733835.1 Vulcanimicrobiaceae bacterium
CAGGCTTTCGCACGTCTCGGGACGTCAGTTCATGTTGTTAGTCGCGATTCGCGCATCCTCGCGCACGATGACGCCGACCATGCGCTAGCGTTGCAAATTGCGCTCGAACGCGAAGGTGTGCGGTTCACTTTCGGAACGGAGGTTCTCGACGCGCGCATCGCCGGCGAAGAGCGCGTCGTTCGACTCACGGATGGATGCGAACTGCGCGCCGATGCGATTCTCGCTGCCGTCGGCCGTACTCCACGCGTAACGGGCTTCGGCCTGGAAGACTGCGGTGTCGAGGTCGCCGACGGAGCGATCCGGGTCGACGATCGCTGCCGTACGACCGTTCCCCGGATATACGCTGCGGGCGACGTCACCGGGCCCCCGTTTTTCACCCACGCCGGCGAGGAGATGAGCAAGGTCGCCGTCGCAAACGCGCTGCTCCATATCCCACGCCGCTACGACCGCAAACGCATACCGTGGTGCACGTTCACGGCACCCGAACTCGCCCATGCCGGCCTGACCGAAGCGACACTACGCTCTCGGGGCATTCGCCATCAGATTCTCTCGTTTCCAAACGACGAACTCGATCGGGCCGTCGTCGATGGCGAAACGACCGGAAGTACGAAGCTGTTCGTCGACCGGCGGGGACGGGTGCTCGGCGCCTCGATTCTCAGTTCGCGCGCCGGCGAAGCGGCCGCCGAGATTGCGCTGGCGATTGCCGCCAAGCTATCCGTGACGCGGATTGCCGATGTCGTCCATGCCTATCCGTCGTACGGCTACGGACCGCGGCGCGCCGCGGACGGCTGGTATACGCAGAAGATCACGCCGTGCGTCCTGCGCCTATTGCGCACGATCTTCGGTTTTCGGGGGAACGCACGATGATGCGGGAACGGAACGCCGCTCTCCATGCGCGAGCGCTCGCTCTATTTGCCAAGGCGCCGCGCCCGGGGGAAGTCAAGACCCGGCTCATCCCGGTACTCGGCGCAGAGGCAGCCGCCAAAATTGCAGCAGCCTTTGTCGCCGACTCTGGCGAGAACGTCGTACAAGCCGCGCGACGCGTGAACGCAGTCCCGTTTCTCTTCTGTGCTCCGCCGGCGGCGATCGACACGATGCGAGCGTTCGTTTCGAATGAAATGATGATCCGACCGCAATCTGTTGGCAACCTAGGTACGCGACTCATCGCTGCCCACACCACGTTGATCGCCGAGGGTTTCCGCGACGTATGCTTCGTCGGCGCGGACAGCCCGACGATGCCGCGCCCGTACGTCGATCGCGCATTTCTAGCACTTGACGATGGGTACGACCTGGCTCTCGGGCCGGCCGACGATGGGGGCTACTATCTTATTGCGTTACGCGCGCTCCATCGCAGCCTTTTCGAGAACATCGATTGGAGCACGAGTCGCGTGTACGAGCAGACGGTCCTACATGCGCAGCGACTCGGTCTTTCGTTTCACGCGCTCCCGACGTGGTACGATGTCGATGATGCCGCGTCACTGAGCCGTCTGCGCCGAGAGCTGTGCGACCGCACCCTCGCCGACGGCGAGGGTCTTGCGCCCCGCACGCGTGCGCTGCTATCGTCGCTCGGACTCCTATCGTGACGACGTTTGCAGGCTCCAGCCGCCGGGCCGATTCTTGGGTACGAGGACGGTATGAACTCTCGTATCCGGAACCTCGTTGCCTCAGCATCCAATCTACTGACCGGCAAACCGTTGCTCGCGATCTTTGAGGTGAGCCTTCGCGGGATCGATGCGTTGGAGTCGTTCCCCGGAACGAAGTTCCTGACATGCATTGTGAGCGATGTCAATCGATCGGACGTCATGGACGTCGTCCGGTTCGCGAGAGTAAGGGATTTGATTCCGGTCGTCGGAGCGTATCATTGGAACGTCGGGATCTATGGCAAAGTGAACGATCACCTCCGCTACGATGCCCAGCTCGCCATAGCCGTATTTCGCCAAGTCCGCGATTCCGGCTTAGTCAATGCCGGCTACTATCGCGATTATCTGAACGACTCGATTCGCTGGCTCTCGAAGCAGCCGCTGGCGTCCTGTGATGCGGGTCGGTACAGCATTGCGGTCGACGCTTCGGGGAATGTTGCTCCCTGCCTCGCACATCCACACTCCGGCACCCTCCGCGAATTGCCGCTCGATGAGATTTTGCGGCGGTTCGATTACGCCGCGATCGAGCGCTGCTCCAATGCGTCCACCTGCAATCTCGCGTGCTCTCGCATCGTAGGCACGTCCCTGCGCCGGCCGGTATCCGCGGCCCGCACGCTGCTCAGCTTCGTGCGACAACGGTGATGGAGCCCCGCCCCGCCCTCTCGCCTGGACGCCTCGCGGCCCTCTACGATCGCCTCGGCTCGTTTCACGATCTCGATCGGGTGTACATCGATCCCGCGCTTGTGCTCCTGGTGGCACATGCCGACTTTCCCAACAGCCGGCACGTAGTCGAAATCGGGTTGGGAACCGGACGCTTTGCGGAGCGGCTCTTGCGCGAGGTCCTGCCTGCAGACTCTTCGTATCTCGGCTTCGATCTTAGCCGGGTGATGGTCGGCCTTGCGAGCGATCGGCTCGCAAAGTTTGGTGCTCGGGCGTGCGTTCGGCAGAGCGACGTGGTCCTGTCGAGGACGACCGTCGAATCGGCATCGTGCGACCGGTTCATCGCGACCTACGTGCTCAACGTCCTCGACGACCAGCGTATTGACGAAGTGCTTGAGTCGGCTCGCCGCGTTCTCAGGCCGGGCGGCCTGCTGTGCCTAGCAAACATGGTCCCAGGTACTTCAGTGTTGGGTCGGCTAGTGGTGCCAGCTTGGCATGCGATCTATGCGTTGCGGGCGGAGCTTCTCGGTGGTTGTCGCCTCATTCGGTTCGCGAGTAAACTCGCGGCGGAACGTTGGGAAATCCTCACCCAACGCGACGTGAGTTGGATCGGCCTGACCTCCGAAGTGATCGTCGCGCGGGCAGTCTGACGGCCGAAACCGCCAGCCTTACTTGCGTGCCTTCGAACGCGCCCGACCGGGCGCAACGGTCACGCTCAAGTGACGCGGAGCGCCGGCTCGCGCATGGGATTCGCGTGCGCGGTGCGCACCATCGCTTGGGCTGGAACTGCCAACGGGCAAACCGTTCTCGTCAGAAGATAGTCGACGTCGGGGACGCCGTCCGTCACGGACGGCGCGGCGGGACTCCAAAATGCGCCTTCGGCGGTGAGCGTCAACTCGGCCGGTAGGTCTTCGAACGATACGGCAACGCCGATCGCGGTGGACCAGGCGCGGCCGCGACGGATGATCGGCCGTACGACGTGGTCGTCCTCGCTGACGCCGAGTTCGCGGTGGAATGCACAAAGACGTTCGAGCGCGTGCAAATCACCGCCGTCGACCGTGGATCCAATCCGAACGTGGATACCTGCAGCCGCCAAGCGAGGTACGGCGCGCACGATGCTGTCGAATCCACCCGCGCCGCGGACGGCGTCGTTTGCCGCCCCATCCGCGCTATCGAGGGAGATTTGCACGTCGACCGGAAGGGACGTCAACGGTGCCAACGACGCGATCAATCGATCGGTGAACAGCGTCCCGTTCGTCAGCACGACGGTGGGCAGACGCCGTCCCAGCGATGCCAACATTTCCGCCATGTCGGTGCGCATGAACGGCTCGCCGCCGGTCACCCCGAACGACCGAAATCCGAGCGTTACTGCTTGATCGGCGATTGCATCGATGATGCGGCGATCCAGCATCCTGCGGGGCACATCAGGAGCCGATGACGTCAGGCAGTAGCGGCAAGCGAGATTGCAGTGATAGTTCGTGTAGAACCACAATCGGCCGCCGATGCGCCCGGCGTCGATCGCTTCTGCAAGTGCGGACTTCAGGCGCTTCCCGCCGTTCGATACCGGCTTTGGGCGGTCGCGGGACACCTTCACAGCGGTAGCCATTCGCTACGATTCGCCGTGGGGCGGATAGAATCGCGCGAGCCGATTCGGTGAAATACCGAGCTTGTAGAGTGCGAAAATGCCGGACCAGCGAGCGACCGTAGCAACAAACCGCCCGCGGTAGCGCCGGGCGAGCGACCGGACAACGAGCGGAAGGCGAACGGTCCGCCCGCGCGCCCGGAGCCGCTCGACAAAGTCGATGTCCTCCAAGATCGGGTAGCCCTTGAAGCCTCCGAGCGATTGAAACGTGTCGGCGCGGACGAATATCGCCGAGTCGCCGTACCAGACTCGAAATACGCGCTGCTTCGCCGCGTAAACCGCGCTCAAGAACCTGCCGGCCAGCGATGGGTCGGCGAAACTGAACGTGAAGTTCCCGCCGACGATGCGCGATTTGCGACAAGCTCCTCGAATCGCGTCGAGCGCCCCATGTGGCAGGGCCGTGTCGGCGTGCAAGAAGAGGAGTATGTCGCCACTCGCGGCCTGGGCACCCGTATTGAGTTGGGTACCACGCCCGCGAGCGGCGACGATCACTTTGGCGCCCATGCGCCGAGCAACGACCGCCGTTTCATCGTTACTTCCCCCATCTACGACGATCCATTCCCACGGCGGTGATTCCATCGCAAGCTCCCGCGCGCGATGATGGATGTTCCCCGCTTCGTTCAAGGTTGGCGTGATGACCGATATCTTCATGGATTTCCAAAAGCAGGCGTGACGCTCGGTGACGATTTTTAGTGCTTTACCTCGACGCTGAGCGTCGCTGGTACCACGCCCATCGTCGGCATATGATCGTCGTTCGCGAGCTGGACGATAATTTTTGCCGGCCCGGCATTCCAGGACGAGAGGTCGACCGGGATATTCTCCGTGCATGGCATCCCGACCATGCCTGGCATCGCCATCTGCATCATCGGCTTCAACTGATCGGTCGTCATCCCTGTTTCGTGTGCGAGCATCTGCCCCATCTTCATGCCGTCGGGCGTTTGCATCATGGCAAGCATCGGCGTGCCCGGTGCTGCGCTCGTCTCCCCATTTTGCTCGACAAAGACATGAATATGGCCGTAGCCCGCGACATCTTTCTTCCCTTCCAGGTCACAGGACAGGCGAAAGTTTTTCACTGCAACGACGAGATCGAATTTGGGGCTAACGGCCGCTCCGTTCTGCGGCGAGAGGACAGAGACCGACGGTGCCGGTGCACCGCTGATCGGTGTCGGAAGCTGGACAACGTTCTGTGGTTCATAGGTAAACGGGACCGAAACCGGCATGCTGGCCATCGCGTGAGCATCGGTGGCGAGGACGACCGTCAGCATATGCTTTCCGGCCGCGAGACCTTGCCCGGGGATCGTCATCTTCGTCGAGCAGAAGGGTGCGATGAGGTGCGGCAAATCCATGCCGTCAACCATCAGGTGAATGTGTCCTTCGCCCATCGGTGCATTGGTCTTGCCCATGTTTGCGCACTCGAGCGCAAAGTTATGGACCCCGACCGTAACCGGGATGTTGGCGCCGCTCACGGTCGCGCCCGCCGCAGGCGAAACGACTGAAATCGACGGCGGCGCCATCATGGCGGCGAGGGCTGGGAAGGAAAGGGCGACAAGCGCCGATGCGGTGATCGATCCGACGATCCCGCGCACTCGAAATAGCTGTTGCATTGAAGGACGCTCCTGTTTTCTGCGAATGTTTGGGCGCTGAGGAACCGTCCTAGCGTAGCCGTATGAGATCAGCCGGGCTGTTAGCGCTCTCACTGCCTGATGCCAAGCAATGCCATAAACTGTTGCTCGATGAATGCGTCGGAGCGGGTCGTCATCTACACGGACGAGTGCTGCCCGATTTCGGCCGGTGCGCTCGCCCGGCTGCATGCCCTGCTCGCCGAATATCCCGAAGTCGACCTGGCGGTCCGTCCGCGCGTGACCGCGCTGCAGTATGGCGATCTCATTGTCGCGACCCCGACGATCGTTTTCCCCAACGGCATGCGGATGGTCGGGACACCCGATCCGTCACGGGTGCGGGGAATCATGCGCGTACTCCGTGGAATCCCCCATCCCGTGCCGAACAAGGTCTGGTACCTCGAGCAAAACCGGCTCTTCCGGGGAGTCCCGCAAGCCGAGATCGCTGCAATGGCGCATCTCTTCCGCGAGTCGGATCACCCTCCACGTCAGATCATCTTCGGCGAGGGCGATCTCGGCGACGCGATTTACTTGCTCAAGACCGGGCACGTCCGCATCTATCGTCTGACCGAAGAAGGCAAAGAGCTCACCCTCGCCATGCTCGGCCCCGGCGATGTCTTCGGTGAACTGGCGCTCTTTGACGAGAGCCGGCGAATGACGTTTGCGCAGACCCTCGATCCAGCGCATATCTGCGCCGCCTCGATCGACGACTTCATGCACCTCATGTCCCATCGTCCCAGCCTGACGATGATGGTTGCGCGAGAAATGGCGCGGCGCCGCACAGAAGCGGAAACGCGGGTTGCCGGTATGGCGTACTCCGGCGTTCGCGGAAAACTCGTCGGGGTGCTCGCAGCGCTCGTCGCCGAGCACGGCGTCGACATCGAAGGCGGCGGAAAGCGCATCGCGCTCCGCCTCTCCCATCAGGAACTCGCAAACCTCGCCGGAACGTCGCGCGAGAGTTGCACGATCGAGCTTGGGAAACTTCAGCGCGCAGGCCTGGTCACGATCGACGAGCAGCACCGTTACATCATTCCGCACCCCGAACGCTTGGAACCGGGCGCCTTCGATCGGTTCCGCCGAGCACTGCTCGCGCCACGCGGGTGAATTCCCCCAACCAAAGCCACTTCATCGCGGCGCATCGCATCCCCTAAAACCAGCGCTTGAACCGGAAGTAGCCGAGCAGCGCGACCACCGCGAGGATCTCGGTTCCGATGCCGAATGCGAGGAACGCGCCAGTGCTCGTGATGTGATTGATCAGCCAACCGAAGTTCTGGCCAAAGAAACCGGTGATAAAACTGAGCGGAAGAAAGATCGTCGCGACGATCGTAAGCTGTCTCGCGACCTCGTTTTGGCGGTGCGATGCGATCGAAATGTGCGTGTCGCGCGCGTTGTTGACGAGGTCGCGAGCAGCGTCCATTTGGTCGACCACCCGCGCGACGTGATCGTACACGTCGCGATAATACGGCAGCTCGTTTTCTGCGAACAGCCGCATGTCGCCCCGAATGATCGGCGTGAGGATATCGCGCATCGGAACGACGGCGCGCCGAAAGCGGCCGAGGTCTTTTTTCATCGCCAAGATTTCGAGCAAGACGTCGTCGGTGCGCCGGCCCTCTCCCAACAACGCGGATTCGAGCACTTCAACGTGCTCCTCGAAGGCCTCGGCGATCGGCGAATACCCATCGACGACCGTATCGAGGATCGTGTATAACAACGTTCCGCCGTCGCGTGGGGCGTTGTTTGGTTGGTGCTGCCAGCGGCGCTCGATCTCATCCAGCGGAAAGGCCGGCAGCGCACGGACCGTGACCACGAACTTCGAACCGGCGAAGATCGCGATTTCGTGAATGGTGAGGGTTGCGCCGTCTCGCGTCGCGCCGTGGACGACCACGAACCATGAATCGCCGTACGCTTCAATTTTGGGACGCTCGTGCGCCTTGATCGCATCTTCAATCGCCAGCGGATGGAGTTTGAACTCTTCCTGAATCAGCGCCAGGTCGTCGGCTCCCGGGTCGACGACGTCGAGCCAGACGAAGGCGTTGGGGGCTTTGAGAATCTCGCTGATCTCGGCGAGATTAGCGAGCGGCTGCGGCGAGCCATGCCCAAGGCTTGTCCAGCAACTCGTCATCGGCACGGGTCTGGTTCGCCGGCGGTTTGCGCGATCCGGGTTCCAAGCGGCGGCGTCGCGTAGAAATACCAGGCTTCGAGTTGCGACGGGCACAGCGGCAGAAAGCGCTCGTCGGCCGCGCGGACGAACGACCGGATCGCCGCCGCGCGATCGCCGGTTGCCGCCAGCGCCGCCGCGTCGGCCCGCGCCGTAATCGCTCGGCCGTAACCCGAACCGATCGGCATGAGCAACAACTCGCCGACGCCGATCAACGCCGCGACCAACGCCAACCGCACGAGCGTGTCATCGTCGAACCGGAATGGAATGCGCTCGGCGATTAGGACCGCTCCGGTCGTCGCCAGCGCGAGCACGAGCGCGGCCATCAGCGCGATCCGGAGCGGGGCGGCGTTCGCGCAACGTGCCGACGCCCGGGCGGCAACGAACGCCGCCTCGTTCGGGAGCGCGACCCGCAGCTCCGTCGTTCCGATCAGGATGCGCGCCGTCATTCCAAAGCCGTCGGTCCAGGCATGCGCAACGTCGGTTCGGCCGGTGAGATCGGAGACGTACGTCGTCGCTCCCGAGCAGGCTGCCGGACCGCCGGCAAGTCCCGCAATCCGCACCGCCAGCGGCGCACCGGAATCGAGCGGCGAACTGACGGTAAACGAGAACAGCGGCGCGACGACGACCCATGCGGCGACCACGACAAATAGCCCGACGCCGGTGTACGCATACCAGAGGTTCGTGCGGTCGACCAGTGCCAAGACGCCGACGGTCGCAAGCCCGGCGACGCAAACCACTGCGATGAACGCCACCAGATGCTGACTCCAGAACACGGCCGGCGTCTCGAGCGACAGTTCGAACCCCCGGTGAATGCGGTAGTCCAGATAGACCGAGAGCAAGCCGGCTAACCCGACGAGGATCGTGCAGACGGCGGCGAACGTGAACCGCACGGCCGCCGGCGACCGGATCCGCCGGCGCAGCGCATCGCGCAAGCGCGCCGCGCGGCCCGAGCGCCAGAGCCAGTAGAGCACGAGAATCTGCGGTAAGACCCGCAAAAAGAACAGACTCCGATCGTAGAACATGTGCCGGTCGGCCACCCGTTGCCGCCGCAGTGAAACCAGTTCGTACGGATTGCGCGACAGCAAACTCGCGGCCGGAATTGCGCTTACCCGCTGCTCGACGGCCGCCGGCGCGGCGCGCACCACGACCGGCAACGCCGCGAGCATCGTGAACAGCAGCCCCACGAGCGCACCGCGCGCGAGCGTCAGAATTGCTGCGGTCCCGGCGACACTAAGGCCGGCTGAGCGCGAGTGCCGGGAACGTTGCAGCGGACTCTTCGGCAAACAGCTTGCGCCACTGCCGCCAACCGCGGAAGTTCCCGCTGAACTCGTGCGGGTCAGCGAGCGCTTGCGCGACGTGTTCGGTCGGGCTCCAATGCCCGTTTGCGCCACCGCTCATCAGCTTCTCGTAGAGTTCGAGGTCCCGGTGATAGTCGCGCGCACCGTCGTGCGTCAAGTACGAGACGCGAGCACACCGGGCAACGCTGATCCGGCACTTGGTATCCGCATCGAGCTGGCGTTCGTCATCGAAAACCAGCGGCGTGTGCCACTCATCGCGGTCCAGCGCCTGCGGCGTGCTCGCAGCGTAAGCGGCCAGCATCATCTCGGCGACGTGTTTGATTTCGGGCTGCGCATCGGGATGGCAGCGCTGGGTGAAAAAATTCGCCCACTCGGTCGCGGAGACGATCACGGTGATCCAGGCAAATGGTTCGATAATGCGGTTGACGAGTTGTTTGTGGAGGTCGATCTCGGAGTCGCTGAGCCGCTCCGCGGTGGCGAGCGCGTTCGCCAGGGCCGCGCGCCATTCGGTTTCAGCCAGCACGCGTGCGTCGCCGGTCAGCTCGCGGCGCGCGGCCATTCCGCTCTGATTCTTCCCCCACCAGACCGGCATCGCCGGGTCGTCGCGGACCGCGGCGATCATCTTCTTGACCGGCACGGCGCGCGAACTGGCCGCGTTCCGTGAAAAGACGCGGTGCGTCATCAGTTCGCTGTGGACGAACCGCGGGTAGCGCACCTCCATCGTCGTGAGTCGCGCGCCGGCTGGCGAGATGCTGTCCAGTAGAATGCGTGCCGAGTAGCCCATGTCGCCGCATTTCGGCGCGCCCAGCGCGGTGCCCGCCGGCCGAGCGAGTTCGCCTAGCGAGGCTTGTTGGGAAGCGGGCGCGCGGGGTTTCCGGCGACTCGGCCGCCGGCCGGCACGTCGCGGTTGACGACCGCGCCGGCACCAGTCAGCCCGCCGTCCCCAATCGTCAGCGGAGCGACCAGCGATGCGTTCGAGCCGATAAAGACATCCGCGCCGATCTCGGTCCGGTTCTTCTGCTTCCCATCATAGTTGCAGGTGATCGTTCCGGCGCCGATATTGGTGCGCGCGCCGATCGTCGCGTCGCCGAGATAGCTCAAGTGCCCCGCCTTCACGCCGGGGGCGAGCGTCGCGTTCTTGGTTTCGACGAAGTTCCCCAACCGCACGCCGGTTCCGAGAACCGATCCGCCCCGAACGTGCGACCACGGTCCAACGATCGCGAAGTCCCCGATTGCGCTGTCGACCACGACGCTGTCGGTGACGACGACGTGCTCGCCGATCCGCGCGTTCTGCAGCCGGGCGTTTGGCCCGATCTCGCTGTTGGCGCCGATCCGGCTGCGCCGGCCGATCGTGGTGTTCGGCAAGACCGTCACGTCGGGTGCAATCTCGATATCCGGCTCCAAGTACGTGGTCGCGGGGTCGACGATCGTCACGCCGGCGCGCATATGCCGTTCGCAAAGCATTTCGTTCAAGGTCGCGCGCGCGGCGGCGAGTTCGATTCGATCGTTGACGCCGAGCACCCGGCGATGATCGTCGACCAGAATCGGCACGATCCGCTCACCGTTCGATCCGAGGCCGGCGACGGTGTCGGTCAGATAATATTCGCCTTGGGCATTGTTGGGCTTGAGCTCGGCGACTGCGGCCCGCAACTTCCGTTCGTCGAACGCGTACAGCCCGGCGTTCATCTCGTCGATCGCCCGCTCGCCGTCGGTTGCGTCGCGAACTTCGACGATACGGGCGACGCGGTCGCCGTCGCGCACGATCCGGCCGAAGTTGGATGGGAGCGGCATCCGGGCGGTGACGAGCGCCAGCGCCGCATCGCCGACGTCGGCGAGCCGCCGCAGCAGTTCGACGTCGATCAGCGGCATGTCGCCGTTGAGCACGAGCACGCGGCCGTCGCCGGGCGCGAGCACGCCGAGCGCGACCTCGACGGCGTGGCCGGTCCCCAACTGCGGTTCCTGAACGACGGTCCGAACCCGCGCCGCGTGACCGGCCTCGGCGGCCAGCGCCGCTACGTGCGGCTCGAGCGCGGCGTTGACCACGACCACGATTTCGGCGACCGCGACTTCGTCGAGGGCGCGCAGCACGTACCACAGCATCTCGCGGCCGCAGAGCCGGTGCAGCACCTTCGGTTGCCGGCTCTTCATCCGCGTGCCCTTGCCGGCTGCCAGCACGATCGCGCGCTGCATCAGGCCGCCGTCCCGAGCGTCGTCAGCGCCGCGCGCAACCGCTCGCGCACGAGGTCGCGGCCGAGTAGTTGCATCGCGTCGAACAGCGGAACGGAGGTCGGGCTGCCGGTCACCGCCACGTAGAGCGGCCGAACGATCTCGCGAAACTTGCGCGTCATCCGGTCGCCGATGGCGCGCAGAACGCGCTCGATCTCGGCGACCTGCCAGTCAGCCAGCGTGTCGAATTCGGCCAAGGTCAGCGTAAACAACTGCCGGACCTCATCGCGATTCAGTTTGCCGTCGAGCAATCGTTCGACCGGCACGTCGAGGCGCCCGGCGAAAAAGAACGCCAGCAGCGGACCGAGGTCGCTCAACCGTTCGATGCGCGACTGCGCAAGCGGCGCGATTGCACGCAGGTAACCATCGGTAAACCCCCAGTCCCGCACGCGCGCCATGAATCCGTCGAGGTCAAGCCGTTCGCGAATGTACCGGCCGTTCAGCCAGTCGAGTTTCACGGTATCGAAGACGGGGCCGCCGAGCGCGATCTTTTGCAAATCGAAGTGTTCGACCAGACGCGCGAGATCCATCACTTCGTCGGCGCCTTCGGCCGATGCGGTCGCCAGCAGACCGAGAAAGTTCAGCAACGCTTCCGGCAGATAGCCCATCCGCTTGAAGAACAAGATACCGGTCGCGTTTTTCCGCTTACTGAGTTTGCTTTTGTCGGGATTACGCAGCAGCGGCAGATGGCACAACTGCGGCATCTCCCAACCAAAATACCGGTAGAGCAAGATGTGTTTGGGAGCCGACGAGACCCACTCCTCGCCGCGAATCACGTGGGTGATCGCCATCAGATGATCGTCGACGACGTTCGCGAGATGGTACGTCGGCATGCCGTCGGATTTGAGCAGCACTTGCATGTCGACGCTGCGCCACTCGATCTCGATTGCGCCGCGCAACAGATCGTGCACGATGCAGACGCCGTCGGCCGGCACCTTCATGCGGATGACCGACGCCAGCCCGGCGGCGCCATTGGCGGCGCTCTGCTCGGGCGCGAGCGCCAAGCAGCGGCCGTCGTAGGCGTTGGGCCGGCCGGCGCGGCGTTGTTCCTCGCGCATCTCGGCCAAGCGTTCGGGCGTGCAGTAGCAGCGGAACGCGTTGCCGTCGGCGAGTAACCGGTCGGCGTACTCGCGGTAGATCGCCGATCGCTCGCTCTGTCGATACGGACCGTGCGGTCCGCCGACGTCGGGTCCCTCGTCCCAGTTCAGGCCGAGCCATCGGAGCGATTCGAGGATCGCGCGCTCCGAGGCGGCCGTGCTGCGCACCCGGTCCGTGTCCTCGATCCGCAGGATGAACTGGCCGCCGGATTGCTTGGCAAACGCATAGTTCACAAAGGCCGTATAGGCGGTTGCAACGTGCGGGTCGCCCGTCGGCGACGGCGCGATCCGCGTTCTGACTCCCATCGGCTAACGAACGCTAACCGACGAGCTCGCGGCGCTTTCCGCACTCGCGCTCGACGAACGCGATGATATCGGCCAGCGGCGTTCCGGGGCCGAAGATCGCGTTGATGCCGAGCGCCCGCAATTCGGCGGCATCGTCGGGCGGAATCGTTCCACCGCCGAAAAAGACGATGTCGCCCGCGCCCTTGGCTCGTAGCTGTTCGTGCACGAGCGGAAACAGCGTCATATGCGCACCCGACAAGATCGACAGCCCGATTCCGTCGGCATCTTCTTGAATCGCGGTCTGCACGATTTGTTCGGGTGTCTGGAAGAGGCCGGTGTAGATAACCTCCATGCCGGCGTCACGCAGGGCGCGGGCGATGACTTTTGCGCCGCGGTCGTGACCGTCGAGGCCGGCCTTGGCGACGATGACCCGGAGCGGACGTTGGCTTGGCATCAGAACTGGGCGCGCTCCGTGTAGCGACCGTAAACCTCGACCATGGATTCGACGATCTCCCCTTCGGTTGCCATCGCGTTGACCGCGTCGAGCAACGGATGCATGACGTTTTGACCCGGATCGGCGCACGCCCGCTTGAGCCCCGCCAGCGCCGATTCAACCTTCGCCGCGTCACGGTCGACGCGGATCGCTTTGACGGCGCGCGCCTGTTCGATCTCGACGGTGCGGTCGATCTTCAGCAACTCGATGTCGCGCTCGGAGTCCGCGCGCTCGAACGCGTTGACCCCGACGATCACCCGGTCCTTCGTTTCGAGCGAGCGCTGATAGCGGTATGACGCTTCGGCGATCTCGCGCTGGAAAAAGCCGGCTTCGATCGCCTCGATCACGCCGCCGTACTCGTCGATCTGACGGAAGTACTCCTCGGCCTGCTTTTCGATCTCGTCGGTCAGGGCTTCGACAAAGTACGAACCGCCGAGCGGATCGACGACGTTGGTGACGTTGGTTTCGTAGGCGAGCACCTGCTGCGTGCGCAGCGCGATCTCGACCGACCGTTCGCTCGGCAGCGCGAGCACTTCGTCCATCGAGTTGGTGTGCAGCGACTGGGTGCCGCCGAGGACGGCGGCCATCGCTTCGAACGCGACCCGTATGACGTTATTGACCGGCTGTTGCGCGGTCGCGCTGCAGCCGGCGGTCTGCGTATGAAATCGTAGTTGCCACGAGCGCGGATCCTTGGCGCCGTATTTGTCGCGCATATGGCGAGCATAGATGCGCCGCGCGGCCCGATATTTACAGATCTCTTCGAAGAAGTCGATGTGCGCGTTGAAGAAATACGACAGCCGCGGCGCGAACGAGTCGACGTTCATGCCGGCTTTGATCGCCGCCTCGACGTACGCGAACCCATCGGCCAAGGTAAACGCAAGCTCCTGGACGGCCGTCGACCCGGCTTCGCGAATGTGATAACCACTGATCGAGATCGTGTTCCACTTGGGCATCTCGTCGCGGCAAAACCGCATCATGTCGACGATGATGCGGACGTGCGGTCGCGGCGGAAAGATCCATTCCTTCTGGGCGATGTACTCTTTGAGGATGTCCGCCTGGAGCGTGCCGCCGAGCGTGGCGCGCGGGATGCCCTTCTTTTCCGCGGCTGCAACGTATTGCGCCAGCGCGATCGCCGCCGGGCCGTTGATCGTCATCGAGGTCGTGATCGCGCCCATGTCGATGCCCGCGAACAGCCGCTCCATGTCGGCCAGCGAATCGATCGCGACGCCGCACTTGCCGACTTCGCCCAGGGCCTTCGGCGCGTCGGAATCGTAGCCCATCAAAGTCGGCATGTCGAATGCGACCGACAACCCCATCTGCCCCTGCGCCAGCAGGTAGTGGTAGCGCTCGTTGGTCTGCGCGGCGTTGCCGAAACCTGCGAACTGACGCATCGTCCACAGCCGGTCGCGGTACATGCCGGAATGGATGCCGCGCGTGTACGGATACGCGCCGGGGGACGCGAGGTCACGCGCGAGGTCGAGGTGCGCAACGTCGTCGGGGCCGTAGAGCGATTTCAGCGGCAGATCGGAGATCGTCCGGTCGGTCGCCCCCGAACCCGGGCCCGTCCTGGTCCGCTCGGCGGCAAATTCGGGCGATTCGTCGATCCCCACGCCTGAGGGGCGGTTCAATGTCTTGGCCACGCGCGTAGATCCTCCGGCGGCTGGGGTTCGACGCGCGCCCGGGAGAATCCCGACGCGCCGCCGTGCCGGCGACCCGGGCGCAGTTATGCGACGCCGCGAGCCGGGCCATGCGCGCTCGCGTAGAGGCCGTCCAAGAACAGCCGGCCGTAGTGCGCCGGCGCGAACTGCGCGTAGACGTCGCGGGTCGCGCGGGCGAACGCCGGCGGGTCGGGTCGCGTGATCGCGACGCCGGTAGCCGTGAGCTGCTCAACGATCGCCGCATCGCGCGCGCTGCGG